>DAISRJ010000006.1:62664-73770 GCA_036828955.1 Candidatus Dormiibacterota bacterium
AACCTGGTCTCGCTCTGCCGCACGCACCACCGGGCGGTCCACGAACAGGGGTGGGAGATCAGCCTTGCACCGGACGGGCAGGTGGGCCTCGTTGAACCGACGAGGGGCAGGTTACGGGCGCCGTCGGGCAGTCGGCGTCCCCGGCCCGCAGATGTCGGCGCGACGTAGGTGTGCGCGCAAACCCGCGACCTATGGCTGCGAGCGGTGTGACCGCGATCGCCACCACCAACGTGACCGCGACCGGTGCGCCCGCGACCGCCGCGACGCGATCGGGCGGTTCTCCTGGCCGGGAGCCGTCACCCTGGACGTTCGCGCAGTGGCCCGCGCGGCGATCAGCCCGCCAGCTCACTCCGGCTGAGCGTGGCCACGCATTCCACGTGATGCGTCTGCGGGAACATGTCGATCACCTCGAAGGAGTCGATGTGGTACGGGCCGGAGACCGCGAGCAGGCGGAGGTCCCGCGCCATCGTGGCAGGGTCGCATGAGACATACACGACCGCGGCCGGGCCGGCGAGGGCCAGCCAGGCGGTCACCCGGGGGTCACACCCGGCGCGCGGCGGGTCGAGCACGATTGCGCCGGGTGTGACGCCGCCGACCGGCAGCGCGTCCTCCACAGCGGCGGCGATGTACCGCACGCGGTTCGCGCACCCGTTGAGCTCGCTGTTGAGCACGCCGAAACTCGCCGAGTCACGGTTGTTCTCGATGCACACGACCGACGCGCCCGCGGTGGCCAGTTCGCACGCGAGGACGCCGATGCCCGCGTACGCATCGATGACGGTGGTACCGGCGACGGGACCGAGACCACGGAGCACCGCGCTGTACAGCGTCTCGAGCTGGCTCCAGTTGACCTGGATGAACGTGTCGGGGAGGACGCGAAAATCGTGGCCGCGCCAGCTCAGCGTCGTCGACGTGGTGCTCCAGCGCTGGTTGGCGGATCGTGCCTCACCGTCGACGGCCGCAGACGGGATCGCGCGGGTCGGCCGCGGTCGCAGGAGCAGCTCGTCGCCCCTTTCGCCAACGGTGAGGTGCAGCGCGGTGAGGTCTGCGCCCCCGGCGTCGCGCACCAGGCGCTGCAGGGCCGGCAGGGAGCCCGTGATGCGCGGGTGGTGGATCAGGCAGTCGTCGATGGGCACCGGCCTCCAGCTGCGCACCCGGTTGAAGCCGAGGCGTGCGTCGGACATGCCGGCATCTCCCGGGATGACGTGGAACTCGCCGCGCCAGCGGTAGCGCCAGGGGTCGTCCATGCCGTGCACGGCGACGTCGTGCGGCAGCACCACGTGCTGGCGGCGCATCGCGTCGCGCACGATCGCCTCCTTCAAGGCCAGCTGCTGCCCGTACTCGACGTGCTGGAGCTGGCAACCACCACACTCACCGTAGTAGGGACACGGCGCTGTCACCCGATGCGGCGAGGGCTCGTCGACATCGACAGTGGCGGCGAACCAGAGCCTCCCCTTGCGGTGGTGCAGCTCCACCTCGACGCGCTCGCCAGGCAGCGCTCCGTCGACCATCAGGGAGGTGCCGTCGTCGAGTCGCGCCAGGCACAGCGCGCCGTGCACCATCGACCCGGTCTCGACGACGAAGCGCTCGCCGCGGCGGTGCTGCGCGGGCGCAACCGGAGGCGGCCCCGCCTCAGCCGGAGAGTCGCTCACGCAACAGCGTCGTGACCACGCGGGCGTCCGCGCGCCCGCGAGTGGCCTTCATCACCTGTCCGACCAGTGACTGCAGCGCGGCCTCACGCCCACCGCGAAAGTCCGCGCAGGCCTTGGGGTTCGCCTCGATGACCTCGGCGACGACGGCGGCGAGCTGGGCGGCGTCACCAACCTGGCCGAGGCCGCGCTCGGTGACCAGGGCGGCGGGATCCCCGCCCACGACGTAGAGCTCGCTCAGCAGCTCCTTGGCGGTGGACCCGTTGATGGCGCCGGACTCGACGAGGGCCAGAAGCGCGGCCAGGCCGCCCACCCCGAGGCCGCTGTCGGCGAGGGCCACGTGGTGTTCGTTGGCCAGAGCGGCGACGTCGCCCATCTGCCAGTTCGCCGCGACCTTGGCAGAAACTCCGGCGCCCACCAGAGCCTCGTAGGTGTCGGCCTCGGCGCGCACCCCGGTCAGCACGGCGGCGTCGTAGGCGGAGAGGCCGTACTGGCTGCTGAAGCGCGCCGCCCGCGCCTCGGGAAGCTCGGGAATGGCGGCTCTGATGCTCTCAACGAGGTCTCGGCCGAGCTGGAGCGGGGGCAGGTCGGGCTCGGGGAAATAGCGGTAGTCGTGGGCCATCTCCTTGCTGCGCTGCGACACCGTCGCGCCGCGAGCCTCCACCCAGCCGCGGGTCTCCTGGACCAGCGTCCCACCGCCGTCGAGGACGGCCGCCTGCCGTTCGATCTCGAACGTGATGGCGTGGTGCACGGCGCGGAAGGAGTTCATGTTCTTGACCTCGACCTTGGTGCCGAGCTCCGTTGCGCCGCGCGCCCGCAGCGACACGTTGGCGTCGCAGCGCAGAGATCCCTCCTCGAGGTTGCCGTCGTTGACGCCGATGTAGACGAGGATCTGGCGGAGGCGGACGAGGTACTCACGGGCGGCGTCGGCGCTGCGAAGGTCGGGCTCGCCGACGATCTCCATGAGGGGCACGCCGCAGCGGTTGAGGTCAACCAGCGAGCTTGTCGCCTCCTGCAACACGTCACCGGCGTGGTGCATGGTCCCCGTGTCTTCCTCGAGGTGGACGCGGGTGATGCCGCAACGCGTGCGCACGCCGTCGACGTCGAACTCGAGATGACCGTCCTGGGAGAGCGGCAGGTCGAACTGCGAGATCTGGTAGCCCTTGGGCAGGTCGGGATAGAAGTAGTTCTTGCGGTCGAACTTTGTGAAGGGCGGGATCTCGCAGTTGAGGGCAAGCGCCGTGCGCACGGTCATCTCCACCGCCTGGCGGTTGATCACCGGCAGGGCGCCGGGCAGGCCCAGGCACACAGGGCATGTGTTGCTGTTGGGTGGCGCTGTGGTGTAGGCGGCGCTGCAGGAGCAGAACATCTTGCTTCGCGTCAGCAGCTGGGCGTGCACCTCGAGGCCGATCACCACCTCGTAGCCGGTGTCGACGGCGGCCGGCGCGGTCATGCGGCCACCAGGGGTGCGCGGTGGCGATGCCACTCGGTGGCCGCCTCGTACGCAGCGGCGACGCGGAAGACGCGCGCGTCCTGGAGGCGCGGGGCGATCACCTGCAGGCCGACCGGCAGCTCGTCGCTGAACCCGCACGGCAGCGAGATGCCCGGCAGACCGGCGAGGTTCACCGGGATCGTCAGCGCATCGTTGAGGTACATCTCGACGGGGTCCTGGATGGCGCCGGTGGTGAAGGCCACCTTCGGCGACGTGGGACACACCAGGGCGTCCACCGTCTCGAACACGGTGTCGAACTCCCGGGCGATGACGGTGCGCACCTTCTGGGCGCGCCGGTAGTAGGCGTCGTAGTAGCCACTGCTGAGCGCATACGTGCCCAGCATCACGCGGCGCTTCACCTCGTTGCCGAACCCCTGGTCGCGGGTGCGCAGGTACGTCTCGGTGAGCGACGGACGTTCAACGCGCATGCCGAAGCGGACGCCGTCGTAGCGCGCCAGGTTCGACGAGCACTCCGCAGGGGCGATGATGTAGTACGTCGAGAGGCCCAGCTCGGTGCTGGGCAATGACACCTCCTCCACCGTCGCCCCGAGTTCCTCGAGGACGCGGATCGCCTCGGTGACGCGCTCGCGAACCCCGGCCTCGAGCCCGTCACCCATGTACTCGCGCGGCACCCCGAGGCGCATGCCCCGCACCCCATCACGCAGCGCGCTCAGTGGGTCCTCCACGGCGTCGATGACCGACGTGCTGTCGCGCGGGTCGTTCCCGGCAACCGCCGCGTAGGCGACGGCGGCGTCCTCCACGGTGTGCGCGAAGGGCCCCACCTGGTCAAGCGATGACGCGAACGCGATCAGCCCGTAGCGCGACACGCGCCCGTAGGTCGGCTTGAAGCCGACCACGCCGCAGAGCGACGCCGGCTGGCGGATCGAGCCGCCCGTGTCGGTGCCGTAGCTGATCGGCACCATGCCCGCGCCGACGGCGGCCGCGCTGCCTCCGCTGCTGCCGCCGGGGACGCGCTCCACGTCCCAGGGGTTTCCCACCGGACCGTACGCGGAGTTCTCCGTCGAGGAGCCCATCGCGAACTCGTCGCAGTTGGTCTTGCCGACGGGCACCGCGCCGCCGTCGAGGAGGCGCTGCACCGCGGTGGCGGTGTATGGAGGCCGGAAGTTCTCGAGGATGCGCGACCCCGCGGTCGTGGGGTAGCCCTCGACGCAGAGGACGTCCTTGAGGGCGACGGGGATGCCGCACAGCGGACCGGCGCCCAAGCGGTCGTCGCGGAGCATCTCCGTGGCCCGCTCGGCCTGCCGGTCCGCAAGGTCGTCGGTGAGCGCGAGGAAGGCGTTGAGCGAGCTGTCGAGGCGGCTGACCTGGGCGCGGGCGTCGGCGAGCAGCTCCTGGGGGGTCACCTCGCCGCGGCGCAGGGCGGCGGCCATCGCGGCCGCGGTCAGGCCGGCGCTGCTCACTCCTGGATCGCCCCCACCTTGAAGTACTCGCCGTCGGTGTCGGGGGCGTTGGCGAGGGCCTGCTCCTGGCTCAGCGACCCGGCCGGTACGTCCTCGCGCCAGACGTTGACCAGGGTTCCGACCTGGGCCGTCTCTGGGACGTCGGAGATGTCGGCCTGCTGCAGCGCCGACACGTGGTCGAGGATGCGGTCGAGGTCGGCACCCAGGTGGCGTCGCTCCTCGCCGTCGAGGCCGAGCCGGGCAAGGAGGGCGACGTGGGCGACCTCTACGGGATCGAGCGGCATCGGCTCATTATTCGCGACCCGCGCGGCGCGGCGTCGCTCAGGCGTCAGGGAGTGGCAACCAGCTCAGCACCACCTGCTCGGTGGGGGCGAAACCGGCGGAGCGATAGGCGCGCACAGCCCCGGGGTTGTCGTCGCGGGTCCAGACGCATGCGAAGCTGACCACCCGGCTCCGCATCAGCGCCAGCGCCTCGCTCACCAGGGTGCGGGCCACGCCACCGCCGCGCACCTCGGGGCGCACGTACAGCTCGGCGATCTCCGCTTCGAGGCCGGTCCCGGGGTCGTAGATCACCACCCAGCACACACCGACCGCGTGACCGTGGCCCGCTCGGGCGACCAGCAGGTGGTTCTCGCCCACGAAGGTCGGGGCGACGCGGAGCCGCCGCTGCACCTCAGCGCGGGTCTCGCGGGGATGGTCGTAGTGCTCCTGCTCGTCCAAGGCGAGGTCGACCAGCATGGCCACGACCTCGGGGTCGTCGCCGCTCATCTCCTCGACGCTGGTCCGGTCAGCCACGACCGGCATTGTGGCCGTGCCGTTCAGGGGGTCGGTGTGGCCACGCCCTGGGGAACGATGTGAAGGTTGGGCAACGGCGAGGAGAGCGGGGTGGCCGGCGCCACCTTGCCCGGCACCGGCGCGCAGGGCGGGATCAACCCTGACGACGTCGTGGGGCACCCGACCACGGGTGGCTGCGCGGGCGCGGCCCCGGCGATGTGGCGCCAGGAGGTGCCGTTCCACACCCAGGTGTCCGATCCCAGCGTGGCCTGCGAGCCGGTCGGCTGCGAGCCGGCCGGCGCGACACCCGAGGCCAGCGGGTACGCGTAGCCGCCCGCCGAGCCGCCGAACAGCACCACCGTCGACGACGGTCCCTCGGCCATGGCAGCACCGCTTCGGACGCTGGGATGGCCGGTGACGGTGTCCTGGGTCCACTGCCCCGCTGCGAAGGTCCACGTCTCACCGGCGCCGGTGAGGACCACGATGTGCCCGCTGACGGGCGTCACCGAGGCTCCCACCAATGACGGCGTCGCCTGGACGATGAACTGCTGCGACAGCAGGTGCCAGGCTGTGCCCGTCCAGCTCCACGTCGACGTCATGGGGGGAACCGCTGCACAGCTGGCGGCTGGCGAATACCCCGTTGGTGGGCACACGTCGCCACTGTTCGACGTCATCAGGGTGGCGTGCTGCGTGGTCGGGTCACGGAACAGAAGGGTGACCACACCCGCCTCGACCGCGGTCGCCGGCTCTGCCTTCCACACGGTGCCGGACCACGTCCAGGTGGTGACGGTGGCGCCGCCCGTGCAGCTGGTCACCGCGCTGCAGTGGATCGGCCGCGTCAGGGCGGAGGGCGCGCCCAGCATCGGGCAGACAATCGCCGGGCCCGCCGCGCTCGCGACACCGAGGGGCAGCCCGCAGCTGGAGTAGCCCGTCGACACGGCCACCACCTGCCGCGTCGCCGAGTCGTAGGCCAGCTGGCTGCCCGCGGGCGGCGTGATTGCTGTGCCCGGCGCCGTCGGGTGGCTCCAGCCATGTTGGGTGAACAGCCAGGTCTGCTCGGTCGGGGCCACCACGGTCGGGGTGCAGGTGGGCAGGGCGGACGACCCGGGAGGCGGCGAAGCGGGGGTCGGGACGTTGGCGGGTGCTGTCGCAATGGCGATGGCCGGCGCGCCGTTGGCGGCGGCAGGTGTGGCCAAGGCGGATCCCGAGCTTCCCACCGAGGTGCCGCTCCCACTGCTCACGCAGCCGCTCGCGCCGCCACCGTTGCTGATCGCAACAGCGGGAACCCCGAGGAGCAGCGCGCCGCCATCGGCGGGGTCGTCGACCATGCGCACGTCGGTGAGCGGCCCCGGTCCCTTGGCGGCTGCGGACCACCGCGAGCCGTCCCATGTCCACACGTCGTGGAGCGTGTTGCCGTTGCTGCCTGAGCCGCCGAACATGACCGTCACCCCGGCCGTTGAGTCCCAGACCATGGCCGCCCCGGAACGTGCCGGGGGGTTGGCGGCGGCGCCCGAGGACGCCACGCCGCCCTGGCGGGCGCTGCGAAGGGCCAGGAAGGTGCCCGCCCCGGCCAGCGCGACCGCGACAGCGAGGGCGCTCGCCATGGCCTGCGGCCAGTGCGAGCGCGTGCTGGGGATGTCGATGCGGGAGGTGCGCGAGGCGTAGTTGGCGGTCGACGCCGGGGCGCGCAGCTCATCGAAGGCGGCGCTGAGGTCACGTTCCGATTCGTCGCTCATGCCTGCTCCCTCAGGGTTGCCCGGACGCGCTCGAGCGCGCGGTGGGTGGCCGCCTTGGCGGCGCTCTCGCGCATGCCGAGCACCGCGCCCACCTCGGCGAAGCTCAGGCCGGCGGCGATGCGCAGGCCGACCAGCAGACGATCGTGGTCACGAAGCGTCTCCAGCGCGGCGCGGATCGAGCGCAGATCGCTGCGCCGCTCGACGGTCTCCTCCACCGAGTCGGCGAACTGGCGGTCGCGGCCGACGCGGGCAATCAGGGCGCGGCGCCGACCCTCGCGGCGGTACTGGTCGATCACGGCGTTGCGGGCGATGCGAAAGAGCCAGGTGCGCACGCCGGCGTCGTCAGGGTGGACCCGCTCGTAGGCCGCGAAGGCGGCCGCGAAGACGTCGCCCGTGATGTCCTCGGCGGTCTCGGCATCGCGCAACTGGGAGACGCAGAACCGGTAGACGGCGTCGGCATGCTCTCGATACACCTCGTCAAAGGGGGTCGCCGCCCCCTCCAGCTGTCTGCCGGTCATGGCAGCGATCATCGATGGCACAAACGACGCTGAGGGCGATTGGTCACATCTCGATGAGTGCGGACGGCGTCGCTACACTGCCGTGGCGTCCATTGCAAGGAGCCACGGTGAGCGAGACGGAGCAGCCCAGGAACCCTGAACGCCTCGAACTTGAGGCCCTGACGGCCCTGCAGCCAGGCTTCGCCCGCCTCATGCCCGAGATCGGCACCCGGATGTGGAAGGCGTACCACGCCGGTCGGGCGCAGAACTGGGCGCTGGCCACCTGGCAGCTCAAGGAGATGCGCAAGCTCTTCCGGCTCGGCAACGTCACCCGCCCCAAGTACGAGGCCGACGTCGAGGCGTACATCGATGACGACCTCGTCCCGCTGTTGGCCGCCTGCGACGCCGCCGACCTGGCTGCCTTCGAACGGGCCTTCAGCGAGGCGGTGGACGCCGCCAACGATTATCACCGCCGCTGGAACAAGGGGTTCCTGGTCTGGAAGGTGCCGCAGACACCCCCTGAGGACCTCGTCCTCGAACCTCAGGGCTGAGGGGAGGAGACCGAGATGATCGTCACCACCACGGAGAACATTCCCGGAGCGCGGGTCACGCGGGTCATCGGGCAGATGTTCGGGCTGACGGTGCGCACCCGCGGGGTGGGGGGCAACATCGCCGCAGGTTTTCGCGGACTCGCGGGTGGAGAGGTGAAGTCCTACACGAAGCTGCTCGAGGACGCGCGCCGCGAAGCGGTCGACAGGCTCGTCCAGAGCGCCACCGCCGCGGGGGCCAACGCCGTCGTGATGATGCGGTTCGACTCGTCGGAGATGGGCCAGACGATGAGCGAGATCGTCGCCTACGGCACGGCCGTGGTCGTCGAGGCGCTCCCCCCGTCGCCCTGAGCGGCCGCGGGCGGCGACGATGGCAGCGTTGGGAGGGCTCGAGCTCGTCGCGATCCTCGCGGTGGTGGTCCTGATCATTGCGTGCGCGGTCGTGGGCTGGGACCGCTACCGGCCTGGTCGCGCCGGCCCCAGCCCGGGCGCCCACCCCACCGACGAGGTGTTCATCGACCCCGAGACGGGACGGCGCAAACGCGTCTGGTTCGACCCGGCCTCGGGAGTCCGCGAATACCGGGACGACTGAGGGCTGAGCGCGGCGCCGGCGCGTATCTGCTACACCGGGAGGATGCGAGCCGAGGTGGCGGAGATGCTCGAGACGCTGCGCCGGGGCGGCATCGACGACGACAGCGTGCTCGACGCGATGGCGTCTGTGCCTCGCGAGCTCTTCGTGTCGGCCGAGCAGCGCGGCGATGCCTACGCGGACCGCGCCCTGGCGATCGCGTGTGGGCAGACGATCTCGCAGCCGCTCATGGTGGCGGCGGTGGTGCAGGCGCTCCACATACGCCCCGGCGAGCGCGTCCTCGACGTGGGCACAGGCTCCGGTTACCAAGCCGCGGTTCTCGCCGCTTGCGGGGCCACCGTCTTCGGGGTCGAGCGCGTCGCTGAGCTGGCCGATGCGGCCAGCGGGCGGCTGACCGCCGCCGGCTTCGCCGTCGACATCCGCGTCGGCGACGGCAGCCGCGGCCTCCCTGAGGCAGCCCCCTTCGACGCCATCGCGGTCGCGGCCACCGCGCCGTGGCTGCCGCCGGCACTGCCCCGGCAGCTCCGCGAAGGGGGCCGACTGGTGATCCCCCTGCACCGCCGCGGGGAGGCCATGGACGAGCTTGTGCGCCTGCGCCTGGTCGCGGGGCGTTGGCTGACCGACAGCCTCGGGCCGTGCCGATTCGTCCCGCTGATCGGGGACGACGCCTACGCCGGGGAGGTCAGCCGGCCGGCACCCTGAACATGCGCACGAGCGGCCCGCCGCCGCTGCGCTCGACGGCGCCCGCGGCGGCCGCCCCAAAGGCGCCTTCGAGGACCAGCCTGGCGTCGCTGTCCGCGGGCGCCTGGTCGAGCTGGGAGCGTGTCAGGGTCACCGCGTACTGGTCGACGCCGTCCTCGCGGTTGGGGTACCGCGACCGCGTGACAGTGACGCGCAGCCCGAGCTCGGCGATGTCGACCTGGTGGCGGCCAGCGACCTTGAATCCCGGCGGGCTGGCGAAATCCTCGTCGGCTCGCTTGCGGAGCTGGCGCAGCTGCGCTGCCATCCCGCCCTCGCGCTCGTCGGTCATCGCCTCAGGGTAACGCCGTCGCAGGGCCGCACACGTTTAGCATGGCCAGCGCGCGAGGTATCCCAACTGCAGAGGCGCATCGCGCCAGAATCAGAAAAGCATTCCCCGCTGTGCATTTTCCTGGGAGGAATCAACCCCATGGCCAAGACCGTCGGCATCGACCTCGGCACCACCAACAGCGTCGTCGCTGTCATGGAAGGTGGCGAGCCCGTCGTCATCCCCAACGCCGAGGGTGGGCGAACCACTCCATCGGTCGTCGCGTTCACCCGCAGCGGCGAGCGCCTCGTCGGCACACTGGCGCGCCGCCAGGCCGCCGTCAATCCCGAGAACACCATCTCCTCCATCAAGCGTTTCATGGGCCGCCTCGTCAACGAGGTGAGCACCGAGGCCAAGCAGGTGCCGTACAAGGTCGTGCCCGGCAAGGACGGCCGTGTCGAGGTTGAGGTCTCCGGCGAGCGTCACACCCCCGAGCAGATCTCCGCGATGATCCTGCAGAAGCTCAAGACCGACGCCGAGGCGTACCTGGGCGAGAAGGTGAGCGACGCCGTCATCACAGTGCCTGCCTACTTCAACGACGCCCAGCGCCAGGCCACCAAGAATGCCGGCCAGATTGCCGGCCTCAACGTGCTCCGCATCATCAACGAGCCCACCGCAGCGTCTCTCGCCTACGGGCTCGAGAAGAAGGAGAACGAGAAGATCCTCGTCTTCGACCTCGGCGGCGGCACCTTCGACGTCTCAATCCTCGAGGTCGGCGAGGGCGTGTTCGAGGTCAAGGCGACCAACGGCGACACCCACCTCGGCGGTGACGACTACGACCGCCGCATCGTCGACTGGCTTGCCGACGAGTTCAAGAAGGATCAGGGCATCGACCTCCGTGGCGACCGCCAAGCCCTGCAGCGGCTGACCGAGGCAGCGGAGAAAGCCAAGATCGAGCTGTCGCAGCGGCAGGAGACGGAGATCAACCTGCCCTTCATCACCGCCGATGCGTCGGGCCCCAAGCACCTGGCCATCGCCCTGTCGCGCAGCCGGTTCGAGCAGCTCACCGAGGACCTGACCAACCGCACCCGCAAGCCGTTCCAGGACGCGCTCAAGGATGCCGGTCTGTCGGCGTCCGAGCTCGATGAGGTGATCCTCGTCGGTGGCTCCACGCGCATGCCGGTGATCCAGGAGCTGGTCAAGTCGTTCACGGGCAAGGACCCGCACCGCGGTGTCAATCCCGACGAGGTGGTGGCCATCGGCGCCGCCATCCAGGCCGGTGTCCTCAAGGGCGAGGTCAAGGACGTCCTGCTGCTGGACGTCACCCCACTCAGCCTCGGGATCATGACCGAGGGCGAGGTGAACACCAAGCTCATCGAGCGCAACACCACGATCCC
>DAISRJ010000007.1:0-67998 GCA_036828955.1 Candidatus Dormiibacterota bacterium
GCTGTCGTCTGGACGGCGACGATCGCCACGTTCGACGCTGCGGGCACACCCCCGCCGACGCCCACGCCGACCCAGACGCCCACACCAACGTCCACACCCACAGCCACGCCCACGCCCACCCCGACCCCGACCGCCACGGCCACCGCCACTCCCACCCCCACGCCGCCGCCCGGCGGTGCGCACGTGCTCGTGGTCATGGAGGAGAACAAGGGGTATGCCGCCACCCTGGGCTCCTGTGGTAGCGATCCCTACCTGTGCTCGCTCGCGTCGCAGTACGCCAGCTACACCGCCTGGTCCGGTGTTGCCCACCCATCCCTGCCCAACTACCTCGCAGTCACGAGCGGGAGCACCCAGGGCTGCGCGTCGGACTTGTGCCCCGGTCCGTTCACGGCCACCTCCCTCGGCGGCCAGCTGACCGGCGCCGGGATTCCCTGGACGGCGTACGCGGAAGGCATGCCAAGTGCCTGCTCGACAGCTGACGGGCCCAGCCCCTACGCGCGTAAGCACAACCCCTTCGTGTACTTCACCGACAACAGCGCCCAATGCCACGATGTGCCGTACCCGGGCGCGGCCGGGATTGTCGCGGCGCTGGACGGACCGTCTCCCCCGAGCTTCGCGTGGATCACCCCCAACCTTCTCAACGACATGCACAGCGGCACCGTCCAGCAGGGTGACGCGTGGCTGCAGGCGAACCTGGCGCCGATTCTCACGTCGAACTGGTTCCTGAACTTCCACTCGACGGTCATCGTGACCATGGATGAAGGGGACTCAGGTGGTGCGAATCAGATTCCGATGGTTGTCATCTCATCCACTGCGAAGGGACAGGGGGCCATCTCCACCAACGGCAACCATTACGGCACCCTGCGAGCTCTGGAAGAGGCATTCGGCCTGGGGTATCTGGGAGCCGCGTCCGATCCCGCGAATGGCGATCCAATCGCGAGCTTCTAGCGCCTCCAGCACTGAAGGATTGCGCCTCTTTTGAGTCGTTCCCGCAACCGATGCGAAGCGGCTGACGGCGTGTACGGCGTACAATGATGGCCTCGTCACACTCGTGGGTCCGATCACCGGCGCGTGATTGTGGCCCGACACGGGGGACCTGCCGCGGTGCCGCATGGCGCTGCAATACGTTATGACGTCACCGTTTTCGAGCGACCCTCAGGCTGGCAGCGCGATTGTCGATCTTCCCCGTGGCGGCGCGGCGCAGCGGCTCGCCGAACATCACCGTGCTGCGCTCCCATCGTCGATGCGCCTGCACGTGGCCATGATCGCCCCACCGTGGTACCCGGTACCGCCGAACGGCTACGGCGGCATCGAGATCATGGTGTCGCTCCTCGTCGACGAGCTGCGTTCGCGCGGCCACCAGGTCACGCTGTTCGCGGCGGCAGGATCCGAGGACCGCGCGGTTGTGCGTGCGCCGGCCGAATGGAACGCCGACCTCGGTCAGCACGCGGAGCGCCTTCGCGAGCTGACCTACGGAGCACGCGTGCTCGCCAGCCTGCGCCCCCGCGGCGACGTGGACGTGGTCCATGACCACGTCGGCCACGGCACATTGCTCGGCGTGGCGCAACTGTCCGACGTCCCTGTGGTTCACACCGTGCACGGCGCTCTGACTGAGCCGGAGCGCACCTTCTACGCGGCGCTGAACGGCACCGTGAACCTGGTGGCGATCAGCGCGAGTCAGAGAGCCGGCGCCGACGAGCTGCCCTGGATCGGGACCGTTCACAACGCGGTGCCGCTCCACCCGGTCCGTGAGAGCGGCGGCGAAGGAACATCGCCCTACCTCGTCTGCTTGGCACGTATCTGTGCAGACAAGGGGCAGCACACTGCGATCGAGGTCGCCCGCCGCACCGGCCTGCGCCTTGTCCTGGCCGGCAAGGTGGAGAACACCGAGGCCAGCCGCGAGTACTACGAGACGCAGGTCCTTCCGTGGATCGATGGCGACCGCGTGGTGTACCTGCCCAACGTTGTCGGCGACGACAAGACGCGGCTGCTCGGCGGCGCGGCCGCCCTGCTGGCGCCGATCACCTGGGACGAGCCGTTCGGGCTGTCCGTGGTGGAGGCGATGGCAGGGGGCACTCCGGCGATCAGCTTCCCCCGGGGGGCGGCTGGAGAGGTGATCGAGGACGGGCTCACGGGGTTCCTGGTGCGCGACGCCGATGAGATGGTTGCCGCTGTGGCGCGCGTCGACGAGATCGACCCGGCGCTCTGCGCGGCCGTGACACGGCGCCGTTTCAGCCCGGAAGCCATGGCCGACGGCTACCTGCGGATGTATGAGCGCGCCGAATCACCGGCGGCGACGGACACAGCGCAGGTGACCGCCGGCTGAGCAGCTGATGGCGCAGCTCAGGCTGACGGAAGCGCCAGGCGCGGAGGCGCGCCGCGCACCGCGGTCAGGGCCGACCCGTTGCTGTCGACGGTGACCTCGTGCGTACCGTCGCGACGGCGCGACGCACTGATGCGGAAGCGGTCGGCGCCGATGCGGACATTGTCGAGGGTCAGTTCCGGGCACCAGGGCGGAAGCATCGGGTCCACGTAGATGCGTCCGCTCGGCACGTCAGGCTCCACGCCGAGCAGGGTGCGAATCACATGGAAGATGCTCCCCGCCGCCCACGCCTGCGGCACATTGGCGCCGTCAAAAGGAACGGGCACATCAGGATGGCGCCGTGTCAACCCGCTGAACAGCTCCGGCATCTGCAGGCCGTCGAAACAGGTCACTGCGCTGAGCAGGCCGTCGATGAGGCGCCAGCTGTCCTCGGCGCGTCCGTAACGGCGCATCCCGGCGGCGCCGATGACGGTGTCGTGGGGCCACACCGACCCGCGCTGGTAGGAGTGCGGGTCGTACGACGGATGTTCGCTGGACAACGTCCGCAAACCCCAGCCACTCTCGATGTCGGGGCGCATCAGGCGATCCGCTGCTCGCTGGCCGCGATCGCCGTCGAGCATGCCCAGCCAGAGCACATGGCCCGGGTTCGACGTGGCGGTCAGCACCGGTCGCTTGAGACCGTCAAGCGCGAAGGCCACGGTTCCCTCGGACTCCAGCCAGAAGGCGTCGATGAAACGGAGACGCAACTGCTCAGCCTCGTCACGCAGAGCCGCGGCGCGGCGGCCGTCTCCCCACGCCTCGAAGAGGCCGGCGATTGATCGCTTGGCCTCGTACACGTACGCCTGCAGCTCGCAGGTTGCGATCGGGTGCACTGGAAACCCGCCGCGCTCGTCGAGCACGCCGTCCTCGGCGTCGCGCCAGCAGTGGTTGCGGTACCCGGTCGGTGCGCGCGGCGCGTATTCCTGGAACCCATCCCCGTCGCGATCGCCGTGGTTATCGATCCAGTCGAGGCAGCGCTCGGCGGTACCCTGGAATCGGTGAAGCCCGCTCGCGTCGCCCAGCCAGCGGTGGGTTTCGGCGAGGAGCATGAGGTACAGCGGCGTGGCGTCGGCGGTGCCGAAGTAGGGCGTATGCGGAATCGTGCGGAAGTGCGCCCATTCCCCGACGCGCATCTCGTGGCAGATCTTGCCGGGCTCAGAGTCACGCACGGCGTCGTCGGCAGTGGCCTGCAGGTCGGCAAGCTTCTGCAACGTCGCCACCGCGAAGCCCGGCTGGACCGGGAGCGCCTGCAGGGACGCGATGAGCGAGTCGCGCCCGAACACGGCGGCGAACCACGGGATGCCCGCCGCCGGTACCCATGCATCGGCTGGGGAGTCCCTGTCGTACAGGCGCAGCGCGGCGAAGTCGTCCGCCGCCTGCCGGTACGCCGGCAGAAGCCGCGCGTCGGCGGTGACAAGTTGCGACACGGAACGCTGCCAGCGCCGGTCGCGCGTCTCGGTGGCCTGCTCGGCGCTCTGACCGGTCGGGCAGGGAAGCAGCGCCGGCCGCGCACGCATCGATGTGAGCAGGTCGTACTGCAGACAGACGCTCCACGAGCCGCCTGGAGCGAGGTCGATGGGAAAGTGCAGCTCACCGTTGGCGCGTGCGGCCACGTGCTCGCTGCCGCTGCGGATCAGGCACCGGCGCGCGAAATCCCCGCGCTGGTAACGGTTCTCCAGCTGCTGACCCTCCCATATGGTGGCCAGTTCGCCGCGTCGCTGCCAGCGTTGGGTGCGCACCTCGAAGAGATCGGCGAAATCGCTGGAGACCACCATCTCGAGCAGCAACGGCGGCGGCTGGCCGCCGTACGCCTGCACGGTGATGTCCTCGTGGAGGCGCTGCGCGCTGATGATGCGGTCGATGGTCACCGTGATGCGGACGCCGGGAATGTCACCGTCGACGGAGCCCGGCGCCATCGCCATCAGTGTCCATCGCGCGTGGCGGGGCGAGAGCCGGGCGGAGGCGGCGACGCCGAGCACCCGACCGTTGAGCCGCAACCGATGCCTGGAGACATAACGGGTGTCGTCTGCGTACAACCCCTGGCCCTGCTCGGCAAGCGACTCGATGGAGCTGTCAGCCGCGCACACAAGGAACGTCGATCCCTCGCTGATGGTCACCAGGGCCGGCGCTGACCGCAGGCTGCGACCCGCGACCAGCGACAGGCCTGTCCGGCGGGCGCGGTCATCCTGCGAGGTCATGCGCATGACCCGGCGGGCCCGGTCACGGGGTGGATCAGAACTCCAAATCTCCCTCGCTGACGCCGAGAACCTTGGCCAGGCGGCGGCGATAGTACGGTCGTGGCATGGCGTCGCCGGCCTCCCATGCCTTCACTGAGCGTACGGATGCTCCCACCTTCTGGGCCAGCCCCGCCTGGGTCCACTGCCTGGGATCGGCGGCGTCGGCCTGCCGCTGGCAACGCAGCTCAAAAACCATGCTGTGACGCATGGGTGTGCGCAACGTGCGATCCTGCACCATACTGCCCGATACTGTCGGAACAGGTGAGCCGCTCGCCTGGTTGGAGGCGACCTCGATGCAGACTGGTTTCACGGGCGCGACACACCTCCCGGCTCAGCTCGGCCGGCGAGGCGGCGCGATCTCGGGATCGAGGCCCGGGCCGATCCCGAGATGAGCCAGCCCCCAGCGGACTGAATCCCGCTGCTCTTCGCCCCCCCCTTTACGGGCGCCCCAATGATCGCGCTGCGGGGCGCCTTTTCCTTGCCCGGGCTCTCATCACGGCGACGTTTGACGCTTTTGGCGTGTTGCGCTAGAGTCTTGTCACCGGGGTGCAGGAGCCGACAGATGTGAGGGGACACCGGGCTTGCGGCCGAGCCGCTGCCTGGAGGGGAGGGGCTTCCTAACAGCCGGTAGCGAGACCCTGCCGCCCGCTCCGGTCGTCGGAGTTGGGCGGCGGGTCCCGCGCCAGACACCGCAGCCTGCGACTCCACCCGCCGATGCACCGCGCCGCCCGGAGGCCGGGCCAGGGATCATGCGCACATGAGCGCCGGGCACGCGGTGGTGGTGGGGGCTGGGCCGAGCGGCGCCGCCACCGCGCTCGTCCTCTCGCAAGCGGGCCACATGGTCACCGTCGTGGACCGTGCCCGTTTCCCCC
This sequence comes from Candidatus Dormiibacterota bacterium, assembly GCA_036828955.1. GTDB lineage: Bacteria > Chloroflexota > Dormibacteria > Aeolococcales > Aeolococcaceae > Aeolococcus. The sequence goes on from DAISRJ010000007.1 coordinate 5,472, forward strand.
GCGACAAGGCGTGCGGGGAAGGACTGATGCCGCCCGGCGTGGCCGTCCTGCGCCGCCTCGGCGTCCTCGACGCCGTGCTTGCCACCGGGGCGCCCCGGCTCAGGGGCGTCCAGTACAACCAGCAGGGACGCGCGGCCACCGCCTACGCGCGCTTCCCGGAGCCGCCCGGCGGCGGCGAGCCCTGGGGCCTCGGAGTGCGCCGGACCACGTTTGATGCCGTTCTCGTCGACGCTCTTCGCGCGGCGTCCGGGGTCACTGTCGTCGAGGGCGTGCGCGCCACCGGGCTGATCCGCGATGGATCGGGTCTCGTGAGCGGCGTCACGACCAGCCACGGACCCGTGCTCGGCGACGTGGTCGTGGCTGCGGACGGGCTGCACTCGCCGCTGCGCGCGGCGGCGGGATGGACGCCTCCGGCCAGGACCGCGGGCCGCTACGGGCTGGTCGGGCACTGGCATCTCGACGTGCATCACGCCGATCGGATCCAGGTGACCTTCAGCCGAGGGCAGGAGTGGTACCAGGCCCCGGTCGGGCCCGGCCTGCTCCTCGTGTCGACCCTGGGCGGACGGACACGGATCGGCGCCACCGCGCGCGCCTACAGCACGGCCGCGCGCGCCGCTCTGCCCGTCCTGCGCAATGCTCACCCTGCCGTCGCTCCACTCGCCGCCGGCCAGTTCCGTCAGCGCCCGCCCACGGTCGCGGCAGATGGTCTCTTCCTCGTCGGGGACGCCGCCGGCTACGACGATCCCACCACGGGGGAGGGCATCGGGGTGGGCCTCCTCCTCGCCGAGCAGCTCGGCAAGCACCTTGCAGCACTCCTCTCTGGGCAGGTCGACCGCGGCGCGGCCGAGGCCGCCTACCGCTCTGCCCACGCGGGCCTCTGGCGGGACCGCAACCGGGTCACCGCGCTCGCGCTGCTGATGGCCCGGCGCCCCCAGTTGAGCGGCCGTGCGCTGGCACGCGCCGCCACGCGCCCCCAGGCGCTGGAGGCGTTGCTCGGCGTCAACTGCGGTTACTGGGGCTTCGGCAGGCTCACCACTCGCGACTGGCTGAGCCTCGGCGGCCTCTGACTCCGCCTGCCGGGCAAGGGCAGGAAGCGCGGCACTCCCGCGAATGCCTCACGGTACCCGGGCAGCCCATCGAGGAGCGCCTCCTCGGCGCGGATCCGCGGCCACAGCACCATGGCGTCGCCCAGAGACAGCCACGCCGCCGCTCGCGGCGACCCCACCGCGACCGGCAGGCAGGCGAACTCCAGCATCACCGCCGTGTAGTTCGGGTGCCGGACCCAGCGGTAGGGCCCGGAGGTGACCACGTGAGCGGTCGGCGACACGTGGGCGGTGACGTTCCATTCCGGCCCAAGCGCGCGGATGGCGCTGAGGCGCAGCAACAGCGCAGAGGCGAGGCCGGTCAGCGCGCACACCTCGATGATCGCGGACGCGCTGCTTCGTCGTCGCGTGAAGGCGCACTGGACGAAGAGGGCGACGTGCACCGCCACCATCGCCGGGTATGTGCCCGGAGACGCCGCCACACCGTCAGGGACGCGGGCGCGGTTGCGCGACGAGTGTCGCAGCTCGAGGAGGCGCTGGGCGGCAAGTGCCACCACCAGCGCGGTTCGTCCGCGTCGGCTCAGCAGCCCCACGTGATGTCCAGGAGCTCGACTGTGAGGCCGGGACCGATGCCGATGACGAGCCCGCGGCCGGCCGGGGCAGGTGGGGACGCGCGCAACTGTTCAAGCACGAAGAAGATCGCCGCGGAGGACGTGTTGCCCCGTGTCCGCAACACCGACCGCGTGGCTGCCAGCTGTGCCTTGCGCAGCCCCAGGCATGACTCCACCGCGTCGACGATCGAACCACCGCCTGGGTGCAGTGCGATGGCGTCGAGACTGGCGGCGACGCCGGCTCCCGCGAAGTCGTCCACAAGTGGCGGGAGCGCGGCGGCCAGCAGGGCGGGGAGCCGTCGAGACAGGATCACCCGGAACCCGTCATCGGCCAGGTCGTAGCCGAGCGCCCCGACGCTGCCTGGTACCAGGACGCTGCGCACGCGGCCGACCTCAAAGGAAGCGTCCGTGGCAGCGCCGTCCGACTCAAGGACCGCCGCTCCGGCGCCGTCGCCGAAGACCAGGGCGCTGAGCAGGTTGTCGATCGAGCGGTCGCCGGGCCTGAAGGTGAGCGACGGCAGCTCCACGGCCACCACCAGAGCCCTCTTCCCTGGGTGTCCGCGCGTCCAGTCGGCAGCGCGCGCCAGGCCGCCGGCGCCACCGGCGCAGCCCAGTTGGGCGATCGGCAACCGCCAGGCGTCGGCCCGCAGCCCCAGCATCGGAACCAGGTGCGCGTCGAGGCCGGGGAGCATGAAGCCGGTGCAGGAAGCCACAACGACCAGCCCGATGCTGTCGCGATCGATGCCGGCCGCGGTGATCGCGCGCTCCGCGGCGGTGGCGGCCAGGGCCGGCGCAGCCTCTGCGTAGCGGGCGGTCTGCTCGCCCGGCGACAGGGCGTTGACCATCTCTGTCGGCTCGCGCAGAAGATGGCGGAAACCGTCGTCGCGAGGGTCGAAGAGCTGCGAGGTCCTCCGCGCCAGGTCAGGCCAGATCCGCGGCAGCACGTCGGCCACCTCGCGACCGCTGACCCGGCGCGGTGGCGTCGCGGTGCCGATCCCGGCGATGCGCACCGCGACGGGCACCGCGCCCGGGTCCGCAGTCTGGGGCGAGCCGCGCCGGGCGGGCGCAACGGCGGTCATGGCGACTGTCATAGCACGTCCCGCAGGCGGGGCCACCGCCACAGCCGGGTTTGACGCAGCCGAGTCGATGACGCCATCCTCAGCGGGTGAGGCTGGCCACCTGGAACGTCAACTCGTTGGGAGCTCGCCTGCCCCGCGTTCTCGAGTGGCTGGAGAGCACGCGCCCCGACATCCTGTGCCTCCAGGAGACCAAGGTTGCAGACGGCCTCTTTCCTCGCACAGAGCTGGCCACGCTCGGGTACGAGGTCGCCACCCACGGCATGGGACAGTGGAATGGCGTCGCCATCGTCTCCGCGATCGGGCTCGAGGACGTGCGCCGGGGGTTTCCCGCTGAACCGGGCTTCCCTGAGCCCGAGGCTCGGGCGCTGGCGGCGACCTGTGGCCCGCTCCGGGTCTGGTCGGTCTACGTCCCCAACGGACGTGCTCTCGACAGCCCGCACCTCGCCTACAAGCTCGCCTGGTTGGGCGCGCTGCGCAACGCTCTCGCCGCGGAGTCATCGGCCGGTGCCCTGGCCGTCTGCGGAGATTTCAACGTCGCGCCCGGAGACGTCGACGTGTGGGACCCGGCGGCCTTCACCAACTCCACCCACGTCACCCCGGCCGAGAGAGCGGCGGTGGCCGCGCTCGTGGACCTCGGCCTCATCGACGTGCCGGCACGCGCCCTCAAGGGCGACCACCCCTTCACCTACTGGGACTACCGCGCCGGCAACTTCCACAAGGGGCTGGGCATGCGCATCGACCTCGTTCTCCTCAGCCGCGCCCTGGACGGGCGCGTCGCCGACGCCTACGTCGACCGTGAGGCGCGCAAGGGCAAGGCTCCCTCCGACCACGCGCCGGTCGTGGTCGACATCCAGATGACAGCGGGCTGAGCCAGGTCAGGACGCCCAGCCGTCGCTGCACGTTGAGGGTCAGTGCTCGGCGGCCAGCTGGAGGAGGTGGTAGACGAGGATCAACTGCGTGATCGCGAGCGGCTCGTTACGGTGGCCGTTGATGGCGCCGAGCCCGGAGGGCATGCCCGCGTCATGGCCGAGGCCGAGGCCGCGCCACAGGGCCTCTTCGACCTGGTGCGTGAGCTGCGGTGGTGCCTGGCCGTGCACGTGGAGGGCGTCGACCGGCTTGCCGTCGTCGTCGCGGATCAGCTTCATGTGAATGGCGCGCCGGTTCTCCTCGGTCAGAACCGACGAAAGATCGGGGTGCGACACCGTCGGCCGGAGCAGCAGCGTCGCGCTGAGCGTCCCGCTGTCGGCGTCCTCGTGGGCGTGAGGCCAGGTCCCATCCGTGGGTTCGAGCAGCGGTCCGAATCGCACCACGATGTCGGCATTGGCGCGTTGAGGACGGATGAACTCGGCCGACTCCGGCTCACGCCGCTCCAACTCCCTGATCACCTGGTCGCTCGTGTAGCCGCGCCTGGTGGTGTCGCGGGCGATCTTCCACTCCCGGCGGATCGGCTCAGGCGGGTCCATGAACACCGAAACGTCCGCGCAGGCCTGGGCCAGCCTGGTGTGCAGGGGAAGCAGCCCCTCCACGATGATGAAGCGCCGCGCCTCCACGAACACCGGCCGGCCGAAGGTGCCGGTGGCGTGGTCGTACTTGGGCTTGAGGATGGGCTGGCCGGTGGCGAGCAGCTCCAGGTGCTGCTCCATGATGTCGATGTAGTTGCAGGCGGGGTTCAGCGGGGTGAAGGGGAGCGCACGCCGCTCCTCCCGGTCGTACCGGTGGTAGTCGTCCGCGCAGACCGCGGTGACGTTCTGTGCGCCGAGAGCGTCGACCAGGCCCCTGGTCAGAGTGGTCTTGCCTGCGGCACTGTCACCGGCGATGGTGAGGATCACAGGGCGCGGAACGGCCGCCTGGTTCTTCCACGTTGCGCGTCTCATCTCCATGAGCTTCTCGGGCATCATGCCGCCCCCCCGGAGAACCCGGACAGGTGCCGGCTCCTGCGCACGTCCGCGGCCTCGATGCGCATCAGGTCATCGCGACCCACCGTTCCTCCCACCGCGACCAGCCGGTCAGCCTGGCGCAGACGGCAGCGCTCGAGCGCATTTCGTACGCTGCGGGCATTGGCGAAGCGAGGCATGGTCATTCTCTTGGTCAACAGCTGACGAAACGCGACGACGGCGTCGTCAGAGAGGTTGTAGTGCTGACGTGCCAGCATGCGCTCGGCGATCAGCATCAGCTCGTCGACGCTGTAGTCCGGAAAGTCGATGTGGTGCGCGATGCGCGACTGCATGCCGGGGTTGCTCTCGAAGAACACGTCCATCCGGTCCTTGTACCCGGCGAGGACGACGACGACATCGCTGCGCTGGTTCTCCATCACCTGGAGCAGGATCTCGATCGACTCCGCACCGTAGTCACGCTCGTTCTCCTGCTTGTACAAGTAGTAGGCCTCGTCGATGAAGAGAAGGCCACCCATCGCGCGCTTGAGCACCTCGCGCGTCTTGGGCGCGGTGTGTCCGATGTACTGGCCGACCAGGTCATCGCGTGTCACGGTGACCAGGTGGCCCTTGGCAAGGTAGCCGAGCCGGTTGAGGATCTCCGCCATCCGCATGGCCACCGTGGTCTTGCCGGTGCCGGGACTGCCGGTGAAGCACATGTGCAGCGAGGGACGTTCGGAGTCGAGCCCGAACCCGTGTCGCAGGCGGTCGATGACCAGCAGGGACGCGATCTCGTGGATGCGCGTCTTGACAGGCTCGAGGGCGACCAGGTCGCGCGACAGGGCGTCAAGCACCTCGGCGATCCGGGCCTCCGCCAGGTGAGCGCCCATGTCGACCTCGGCGTCATCGGCCCACCTCGGCTCCACCGCGGCCGGGGGCGTGGCGCCGCCAACGGCAGCGTCAGTGCCGGGTTGGGGGTTCCCCGTCATGCCGAATCGTCGCCGTCCGTCGGTTGACATCAGCTGCGGTACCGCTCTCCCTCAGGCCGGTCTGACGCGTAGGCGTGCAGGCTGTAGCGCACCTGGCGGTCGGCGCCCTCCTGGCGATCGAGGCGGAACCCGGGTTCCTCCTTGGGCCGGTTGACGATGAAGCTCAGCGCGGTCGTCTGCCTGCCCAGCGTGCGGTCATACGCATTGAGCCGGATGTAGTGGTCGGGGTGCGCCTCACGGCAGCGGTTGACCTCGTAGAGGATGGCGGACGGGTCCGCCATGTCGAACATCGGCAGCTCCCACATCTCCCACAGGAAATTGCGGGGGTGGGGATCATCCGTGAACTCCACTGACAGCGGCCAGTCGTGGCTCAAGCAGTAGCGCACCTGCGCGGTGATCTGCTCGTCGGTGAGGTCGGGAAGGTAGGCAAACGTGCCCTGGGTGATGCGCATGCTCGGTCTCCTGTTCACGCCGGGGTCGGCGTCGACTCCACGTCTGGCGTGTCGGTCGACTCGTAGTTGAAGCTGATCTCGCCCCAGACGTCGAGGGCGGCACGCAGTTCCGGGCTCCACCGCGCCGCGCTGCGGAGGATCTCCGGGCCCTCTTTCACGTAGTCGCGGCCCTCGTTGCGCGCCTGCACCATGACTTCGAGGGCCACGCGGTTCGCGGTCGCTCCGGCGGCGATGCCCATGGGGTGACCGATGGTGCCACCGCCGAACTGCAGCACGCAGTCCTCGCCGAGGTAGTCGATGAGCTGGTGCATCTGCCCGGCGTGGATGCCGCCCGAGGCAACCGGCATCACCCCGGGCATGGCCACCCAGTCCTGGTCGAAGTAGATGCCGTTGGCGGGATTCGCGGCGGTGAACGGCTGCCGCAGCGTGTCGTAGTAGCCGCGGATCATGTTCGGGTCACCCTCGAGCTTGCCCACCACCGTGCCGGCATGCATGTGGTCGACGCCGAGAAGCCGACACCACTTGGCGATGACGCGGAAGCTGACACCGTGGGTCTTCTGCCGGGTGTAGGTGCCGTGGCCGGCACGATGCAGGTGGAGCAGGACGCCGTTGCGGCGGGCCCACTTCGACATCGAGGTCATCGCCGTGTAGCCGATGGTCAGGTCCATCATCACGATGACACTGCCCAACTGCTTGGCGAAGTCGGCGCGCTCGTACATGCTCTCCATGTCGCCCGCGGTGACGTTGAGGTAGTGACCCTTGATCTCGCCGGTCACGGCCTGGGCGCGGTTCACAGCTTCCATCGACGCCAGGTAGCGGTCACGCCAGCGCATGAACGGCTGGCTGTTGATGTTCTCGTCGTCCTTGGTGAAGTCGAGCCCACCGCGCAGCGCCTCGTAGACGACGCGCCCGTAGTTGCGCGCCGACAGTCCCAGCTTGGGCTTGGTGGTGGCGCCCAGCAACGGCCGCCCGTACTTGTTGAGGTATTCGCGCTCCATGACGATCCCGTGGGGTGGCCCCTGGAACGTCTTGACGTAGTGCGCCGGGATGCGCATGTCCTCGAGGCGCAATGCCTTGAGCGCCTTGAACCCGAACACGTTGCCGATGATCGACGAGGTCAGGTTGGCGATCGAGCCCTCCTCGAAGAGATCGAGGTCGTACGCGATCAGAGCGATGTACTGCCCGGGAGTGCCGGGCACGGGGTCGCAGCGATACGCCTTGGCCTGGTAGTGCTCGTGCGCGGTGAGCCGGTCCGTCCACACCACCGTCCAGGTGGCCGTTGACGACTCCCCGGCGACAGCCGCGGCTGCCTCCTCGGGGTCGACGCCCGGCTGCGGCGTGATCCGAAACGCGCAGAGGATGTCGGTGGGCTTGGGCTCGTAGTCGGGCTCCCAATAGCCCATCTTCTTGTAGGGGATGACCCCGGACGCCCAGCGGTCCTCTGGCGGGGCGTCGGCCTGCCCGATCTCATCAAGAACTGTCATCGACTCACTCCTGTTCGGCGGAGCGCGTGTTGCGTGACCGCCTGCTCAATGCTGGACGCCCAACAGCTCAGTGTCAATTGAATTTATGCTGTGTATCCATTAGTCTTGACTTATGACTCTGCGCCAATTGGCCACCTTCCTCGAGCTGTCGCGCAGCGGCTCGGTCAAGGTCGCGGCCGAGCGGCTCTACGTCACCCAGCCGGCGGTGTCGGCGGTGATCGCGTCGTTGCAGCGCGAGCTCGGCGTTGGGCTGGTCGCCCGGGAGGGGCGCGGCCTGCGCCTCACGCCGTCCGGGATGGTGCTCGCCGAGTACGCCCGGCGCATCCAGGGGACGCTCGACGAAGCCGCGGTCGCCACCGTCGGCGCGGGTCCCGGGGCGAGGCTGCGCCTCGCCGCCGTCACCACGGCCGGCGAGCACATCCTCCCGGCGGCGATCGCCAGCTTCCGCTCCAGCCATCCCGGTACCGAGGTGAGTGTTGAGGTGGCCAACCGCGAGCACGTGTGGGAGCGCCTCGAGGCGCACGAGGTCGACCTTGTCGTGGGCGGCCGGCCGCCCGACCAGCGTGGTCTGCAGACCCGCGCGCTGCGACCGCACGAGCTGGTCATCGTCGCGGCCCCCGACGCAGCACCCCCGCCCCGGCTGCGCGCCCTGGCCAGCTCCACGTGGCTGCTCCGCGAGAACGGGTCGGGCACGCGGGCCACAGTCGAGCAATACCTGGCGGAGCAGGGCATCTCGCCAAGCACGCTGACACTCGGGTCAAACGGGGCCGTCCGTGAGGCGGTCGCCGTCGGGCTGGGCATCACGCTCATCTCCCGTGACGCCGTGGCGGCGGAGCTGGCGACCGGCCGTCTCGTCGAGGTCGCGGCGCCGGGCGTGCCGATGCGCCGGGACTGGCACATCGTCACCCGGGACGAGGGCTCGTTGCCAGGCGCCGGAACGCTGTTCCTTGACCACCTCGTCGCCACCAGCGGGTTCGTGCTGGCAGGCTCGGTCAGGCCGGCGCCGGCTCCCTGAACGGTTCGATGTCGACGCCGATCAGGCCCCCGGCGCGCCGCAGAGCAGCCTCGACGTCCTCAGCGTCAGACCCGCGGGCGATGACGAAGCCGAGGTAGCGGTCGCCCTCAGGCAATGCCTCCACCGCCATGCCGACCGGGACGGTCAGCTCCACGGCGACGATGCCCGGTGTCGCGGCTGCCTTGTCAACACCGGATACGTGTCGGAGGATGCCTGTGGTCGGAACCGGGAGCATGAGCACGCCGGCGCCCCCGGCAGCGAGTCTCGGCTGGTCGAGGGGCAGGTCGAGCGCGTGACGCAGGATCGCCTCCTCGAGTGACATCTCCCGGTCGCCGGCGACGATGCGCAGGGCCGACGAGCACCGGCCGCCGATCGACCGCGCCGCCACCTCGAGGAAGACACAGCCGTCGGCGGTGATGCGCAGCTCCGCGTGGATCGGGCCGTCGCGGAGTGACAGCGCCTGGGTTGCGGCCTGCGTGATCGCGATCGCCTCGTCGAGCACAGCAGCAGGGTGCCTCGACGGCGTCACGTAGATCGTCTCCGCGAAGAAGGGGCCGTTCAGCGGGTCGGGCTTGTCGAAGATCGCCAGCACGGTCAGGCGGCCGTGGCTGAGCAGTCCCTCGACGGCGATCTCTGCGCCGGCGACGAACTCCTCGGCGAGCATCGGCGGATCCTCGTCCGGCGGGCAGAGACCGGGACGGCGCAGCAACGCGTCGACGCGACCGATGGCGGCGGACAGCTCGGCGACGGTGTCGGCGCGGATCACGCCGCGGCTGGCGGCGAGGTCGACAGGCTTGACGACGCAGGGCAGGCCCACCGCGGTCGACGCGCCGGGCGCGGCCGAGCCCGCCGCGTCGCCACGCACCTCCACCCACCGCGGTTGACGAACGGAGGCGGCGCCGAGGAGGCGGCGCAACCTCCGCTTGTCACGTGTGGCCGCAACCGCGTCGACAGGGTTGCGGGCGACCCCCAACCGGGACGCGATGGTCACGGCGCTGATCACCGATGCCTCGTCGACGCCGACCACGGCGTCGATCGGCCGGCGCTCCGCGAACGCCGCCGCGCGATCGGCGGCCTCGTTGGGGTCGCCGAGGTCGATCGTCAGCACCCGCCCCTCCATGAGCGCGGCCAGCGTCGGGGCCTCGTCGGACGCCAGCACACACTCGACCTGGAGCGTGGCGGCCGCGCGCAGGAAGGCCGTGGCCCGGTAGGTCGCCGTCGGCAGGACGAGCATGATCCGCTGGGCCACCTGGCGAGCCTAGGCGACGGCCGCGCGCGGCCGCGCTGCAGCCGAAGGCCTGGAGGGGTCAGACTCAGTCTCGCGTCCCACGTCAGGGATCGTTGGAGAGCATCGTGAAGCAGCCCCGCATCAACGCCACCGCCGCCGCGCTGACCCGCCTCGACCAGGTGCGCGCCAACCGCAAGCAGCCCGGTGCCGGCCTGCGCATCGCCATCACCGGTCGCCAGGACGGCGCATTCGTGTACGACATGCAGCTGGTCGGCGCCGGTGAGGAGCTGCAGGGAGACATGATCGTGGACGCGTTGCCCGGCATCTCCGTTCATATCCCGCTTGCCTCGGCGCCGTACCTCGATGGCATCACTCTCGACGCCACCCTCCCGATGGGGGCTGTGCACGTGATCAACCCCAACCCTCTCTGGCTCGATCCACTCGCAGAGTCGGTGCAGCGCCTCCTCGACGACGAGATCAACCCTTCGGTGGCCTCGCACGGAGGCCACATCGATCTTCTCGACGTCAGCGACGGCATCGCCTTCATCCACATGGGAGGAGGCTGCCAGGGCTGCGGGATGGCCGAGGTCACCCTCGGGCAGGGCGTCCGCGTGGCCATCCTCGACGCCTTTGCTGACATCCACGAGGTGCGCGACACCACCGACCACGCGCAGGGGGCCAACCCCTACTACCAGGCCGCCAAGAAGTAGGCACGCGCCAGCGCGCGATCAGCGGCGCACGTACACGTCGACGAGGGCCACGCGGTGTGACGAGCCGAACAGCCGGGTCGGCCCACTCAGGGTTTCTGCGTCAATGAGTGAGAACCCGGGCGGCGCCGCCTCCGCGCCCGCGAGCACGGCCACGTCGCCCGGCTGGGCGGCGGCGATCTGCGCGGAGCCGCTCACGACCGTGAGCCGCAACTGCTTCTCGACCGGGGTTGTGCCCGGTGGCGGCAGAAGCGCGAACAGGGCCTCCTCATCGAGGTCGGGGATCAGCGATGACACCAAGACCCGGTGCGGCCCCGCGGCGTCGTGGGCGGCGACCAGGGCCGGGACCACGCCGATGTCGAACGCGTAGACGGCTCGCGACGGGTAGGCGACCACGTAGTCGGCGAAGTACAGCCCGGCCGCCACCGCGATCAACGCTGTGGCAGCGGCGACGCGGAGGTGGTGTCCACGGAGAACCGGGAGGACACCGGCCCAGCCGTAGGTGAAGACGACAAGCAGGAACGGCAGGAAGACCACGTCGCGGCGCGCCGAGATGCCCGTTGTCAGGGCTGGACCGATGGGGGCAACGACCAGGCCCGCAACGGCGAGCCGGGACAGCGGTTCGCGCCAGCGACGCACGCAGGTCACCAGGCCCACGAGGAGGATGGGCAGGGCGGTGAGGAACAGCAGACCGCCGAAACCCGAACTGTGACGGGGATTCGGATCGCCGTGCAGGAACAGGAAATCCGGTGTGAAGTACTGGAAGTAGTTGCCGATGAGTGCACCGACGCCGCTGAGCACGCCGTGCTGGGTCACCGAGACGCCCCCCAACCTGGCCACCGCGTTGCCACCCGTCCCAAGCACCAGCAACAGGGTCGCCAGCACCACAGGCCCTGCGAGCAGGCACAACTGTCTGGCGCGCATCAGGGGCAGGTGTGTGAAAACGATCAGCACAAGGAAGATGAGCCCGAAGAACCGGCCGGGTTGAGCGGAGAACGGCGCCAACCCGAGCGCGAGGCCGGCCACGACGCAGTTCCTCGTGCGCTGCACGCCGCCGCCGGCAATGGCGGCGAGAACGACCACGAAGCAGAGAACGGTGAAGAGGTCGGCTTCGAGGTTGATGCGCGCGGTGTGGAAGAACCAGGGCTCGAAGGCGGCTTCGAGCATGATGATCAGCGCCACCGGGCGCGACCGTGTGATGCGCCATGCCAGCACGGCGGCCGCCCCCGCCAGCGCGATGCCGGCGAACGCGGACGGCAGCCGGGTGAGCGTCGGCGTGAGTGGCCCAAGCAGAGTCAGCGGCGCCAGCAGGTACGTGCTGATCGGCCCCTTGTAGTCGCCGAAGTCGCGGAACAGCAACGGCCACGGGGTGCCGAACTGGTCGGTCCCGTAGTGGGCGACCGTCCACGCGTTGTAGCCGATCGATGCTTCATCCGTGTAGAGACCCGGCGGTGAGCTGGCCAGTCCGGCCACGTGAGAGGCCACGATGACCACGAACACGACACAGAAGGCGAGGCTCCACCACCGGCCGCGGCTCATGCGGCGATGGTACCCGCGCTCTGCGCAGTGCTCCGGTTCTGTGACGAGGGCGATGAACCTCGCAACAACAGCTTGGCGTGCCGAGCGCGCCGGCAGCGCAGACTCAACCCGTCGCCGTCCTCACCGCTGGCGGCGTGCATCGTGGGGCATCGCCGCCGTGGTCACGCGCGGGCCTGCAGCGGTCATCACGAACGGAGCACGGCTCCTTCTGGGAGCGGCGATCAGCCGGCTCCGTGGCGCGACCTGATGTGCTTCTCTCCTGAGGCCGACCTCACCACCGGTGTGATCGTCGGGGCCGTTGGCATCGATGCCGTCCGCCACGCGAGCCGGCCACAGTAGATGGTGCTCGCCTCGCTGCCGCTGCTTCTCGCGGTCCACGAGATGGATGAGGCCCTGGTGTGGTGGGGACTTCGTGGACAGTTGCCGTGGGCGGTGACCCACGCAGCCATCTACATCTTCCTGACAGTCGCCTTCGCGCTGCCCTTCCTGGTGCCGCTGGCCACGCTGGGCATCGAACCTGTCGTGCAACGGCGGCGCATCATGGCCGCCTTCCTGCTCCTCGGGGCGATCACCATGTCAGCGCTCCTTTTTGCCGTCGTCGGCTCACCGGTCGGCGCGACGATCGTCGGCAGCCACATCGCCTACACGGCGCCGATCAGCTACGGCAACCTGCTGGTGGCGCTATACCTCCTCGCCACCTGCGGATCCATGCTCGTGGCCAGCAGCAAGCTCCTCGTGCTGTTCGGTCTCGGCAACGTGGCGGCCGTCATGGGCCTGGGGTGGTTGACCTTCACGGGGTTCACGTCCCTGTGGTGCGCGTGGGCGGCGATCACAAGCATTGCCATCGCCGTCTACCTGCGACGCACCCAGGAATCCCGGCCGGCGCCGCTCCGCGTCGCTGTCTGAGCTCGTCGCCGCTGCGCGGGACGGTCAGGCCTCCCCCTGCCGCTGCTGCTGCTGCTGCTGCTGCCAGTGGACGGCGGCGCCGCGCTGTACTGTCTCCATCTGCTGGTTGGACATGCGCCTGATCCGCACCAGCACGTCGGGCCTGGCGCCGTCCGCGCGCCCGTAGAACAGCCCGCGATGGGGGGCGACGTCGCGGTAGTCGCGCCCGGCGGCGAGGCGCAGGTGGTGGGCGCCGGTGAAACCGCCGTGGGTCGGGTCAAGTCCCACCCAGCGTCCGTCGGCACCGCACACCTCGGCCCAGGCGTGGGACTGACCTTCGATAACGGTGCGGTCGCCGGTCGGGCCGAGGTACCCGCTGACGTACCGTGCCGGCCAGCCGGCACCGCGCACCATCGCCAGGAAGAGGTGCGTGAAGTCCTGGCAGACGCCGGCGCCGCCGGCAAGGAGGTCGTCGATGCTCGACTCCACCGTGGTCGCGCCGCTCACGTAGCGCAGCTCCTTGGGGATGCGCTCGGCCGTGGCCAGCACCGCGTCGAAGCTGCGGTCGTTGCCGTTCCATTCCTGCCAGAGACTGCGCGTCGCCTGGGCGAGAGGTACGCGAGGGCTGGGCAGGACGTATTCGAGCCGCGGGTCGGCAGCGAGCACCTCATCCGACCACTGCGGCAGGCGTCGACGTCGCGGCTCACTGTTCTCGACCACCGCCTCGACCACGAACTCGAGCACGTCGTGGGGAGTTGTGACGTCGACACGGTGCACGTAGTTGCCGAAATAGTCGATGCGGCTGCGCGGCACGGCCGCGGGATTGGTCAGCAACGAGAACGCGAGGGTGCTCTGCGAACCGCGGTCGCGAGGGCGCATGCGCACCTCGTTGAACGACAGCGCCACCGAATCGGTGTAGCGGAGCGTGGTGTGATGCCACACCGCGTAGGTCAGCGACTCAGTACCCATGTGTCCTTGCTGCCTCCACCCTGTGAGGAGTTGACGACCAGCGTCTTGGGGTTGGCCGCCACCCTGGTGAGCCCGCCGGGCGAGATCCATGGTCGTTCATCGAGCAGCACGAAGGGGCGGAGGTCGACCGCTCGCGGCTCCAGCCCACCGTCGGAGCGCAGGCAGACCGCCCTGCTCAGCTCCACCTCCTCCTGCGCCAGCCACTGTCGGGGCGCGAGGTCGATCCGCGCGATCAGCTCGGCGCGCTCCGCGGAACTGGACAACCGCCCGAAGTGGATGTCGTATCCCCCGCTGGCGTCGACCGGTTTCAGCACCATCCTGTCCAGGTGCGTGACCACATGGTCGCGCTGCACGTGGTCGGACAGGTCGAAGGTGGGCACGTTGCGGATCAGCGGCTCCTCCCCGAGGTAGTAACGGATCATGGCCGGCACGTACGGGTAGATGGCCTTGTCGTCGGCCACGCCGGTGCCCGGGGCGTTGGCGATGGCGACGTTGCCGCGGCGCCACGCCTCGATAATTCCCGGGGCGCCGAGCATCGACTCGCTGCGAAACACCAGTGGGTCGAGCCAGTCACTGTTGACGCGCGAATAGATGACGTCGACCCGATGGATGCCGCCCTCGGCGTCGCGGCGGTACACCTCGTCCTCCGACACGATGAGGTCGTTGCCCTCGACCAGGGTGGCGCCCATCTCCTCGGCGAGGAGCTTGTGCTCGTAGTAGGCCGCGTTGTAGGAGCCCGGCGTGAGAAGGGCGATCGCCGCCTCCCAAGGTCGTGGCGCGATCCTCTGGAGGATGCGCCGCAGCCTCGTGGTGTACTCGTCGATGCGCCGCACGGCGTTGCTGGCAAACCAGTCCGGGGCCACCTTCTCCATGGCCCGGCGCGCCTCGAGCGCGTAGGCGACGCCGCTGGGGACGCGAACGTTGTCCTCGAGGACACAGAAGGTCCCCTGCACGCGCACCACGTCGATGCCGGCCACGTGGCACCACGTCGCCCGGGGCGGCCGCACCCCGACGATGTCGCGCAGGTAACCGGTGCTGCTGTAGACGAGCCGCGCCGGCACGACGCCATCGCGAAGCGCGCGCTGCGCTCCGTAGCAGTCCGACACGAACGAGTTCAGCGCCATGGCCCTCTGCGAGAGGCCGCGGTGGAGCGTGCGCCATTCGTTGGCGCTGATGACCCGAGGGATGGGGTCGAACGGAAAGATCGGCGCCACCCCGTCCTGGGGAACGCCGAAGGTCACGTTGCGGGCGGCGAAGGCCTCCTGGGCGCCGCGGCTGATGGCGGGCAGTTGGCGATGCATTCGCGTGACCGCGGCGAGCAGGTCGACGTAGGGCAGGCGCGCGCTGCCATCGCGGCGCACGCACTCATCGGCGCCCTGCGGCAACAACGACGACCCCTGCGATTTCGCCATTGCCCGTGCAGACTACTCTCTGGCGGTAGACTGACAGCGTGTCGGAGGTTTCCAGCCGCCGTGTCCGCGTCGGCTGCGAGTTCGTCCACGACCTGAGCTGGCCTGTTTCATTGGTTCTCCAGGTGGAGCCGCGGCTCGACAGTGTGCTCACTGTCAGCGGCGATCGCCTGGACACGGACCCGTTCGTTCCGGTGCGCCGATACACCGACCTCTACGGCAATGTCTGCCGTAGATTGACGCTGGATCCCGGTCGCAGCCACATCCGCTACGAAGCCGAGGTGGATGTCGCAGCCGGCGTGGACGATGCCGACGCCGGCGCCGCGCCGTCGCCCGTCGCGGGCCTGCCCGACGAGGTGCTGCACTACACGCTGGCCAGTCGTTACTGCGATTCGGACCGCCTCGCCAATACCGCGTGGGGCCTGTTCGGCAGCGTTCCCGAGGGCTGGGCGCGCATCCAGGCCGTGGTCGAATGGGTCAACAGCAACGTCACCTTCACCGTCGGCAGCAGCAACACCGGCACCGGCGCCAGTGACGTGTACCTCCAACGCCGTGGCGTGTGCCGCGACTTCACCCACCTGGCAATCGCCCTGCTTCGTGCGCTCAACGTCCCCTCGCGCTACTGCTTCGGGTATCTTCCCGATATTGACGTTCCCATCTCGCCGGAGCCGATGGACTTCGCCGCATGGCTGGAGGCGTACGTCGGCGGCCGCTGGTACACCTTCGACCCACGCAACAATGCGCGCCGCACGGGCCGTGTGGTCATCGGGCGCGGCCGCGACGCGCTCGACGTGGCCATGTTGACCAGCTACGGGCGCGCGCCGCTGACCGCCATGCGCGTGGTCGCTGAACCGGTGGCGGCGTCGCCATGGTCCAGCTCCAGCCCGCCCGTGGTCGGCGACTTCGGGTCATTGTGAGGCTGCCGTTCAGCGACGATCCAGGCGCTCTCGACTCGTCGTACGACACGGCCGGGGTTGACACCTCGCTGCTCGACTGGACGCAGGTCCGGCGCAGCGCGTACATCATCCATCAGCGCATCTCGTATCGATACGACGGCCCGGTCCGCCTGCTGCGGCAGCGGCTGGTGGTCCAACCACGCGAGCGCCACGGTGACCAGCGACGCGTGTCCCGCAGCGTGCGTATCGTCGATGCCACACCCCGGATGGTGCGGGCCGGCTCCGACGATTTCGGCAACCACGTCGTCGACATCGAGGTGCCGTACGTCGCCGAGCAGGTGACGTTTATCTCGTGGAGCGTGGTGGAACGCAGGGCTGGGCCGCCCCACCTCGCCGCCGCCTCGTTGCTGCGCGACCGCCGCCTCCTCGATGCCACGGCGCTGACCGCCCCCGACGAGGACCTGGGCGACCTGATCGCCGAGCTGCGCGGCACGGGCCTTGCCGGCGAGGAGCTCGCCGCCGCCGCGTGTCAGCGCGTCTTCGAGGTGATGAGCTACGCCCACGACGTCACCAGCGTCCGCACCACCGCGGCCGAGGCGTTCGCCGAACGCACCGGTGTGTGCCAGGACTACGCCCATGTGCTGCTGGCCGTGACCCGCGGCCTCGGGCTGCCATCGCGATACGTGTCGGGTCAGCTGCTCGGGGTGGGCGGGTCCCATGCTTGGGTGGAGGTGCTTGTGCCCAACGGCCGCGGTCACGCTCGTGTCCTCGCGCTCGACCCCACGCACGGGCGCACGGTGGGGATGACCTACCTGACCATCGCCGTCGGCCGCGACTACAACGACATCGCGCCCGTGTCCGGCACGTACGTTGCCCCGCACGCCGGTGTGCTGACCATGAGCAAGCGGGTCACGGTGATGCGTGTGGAGAGCTCCGACGACGATCAGATCGCCGTCTGAGCCGGCCGGCGCGGGGGTTGAGGATCAGTCCAGGAGGTCGTGCGCCACGGCGCCGTACAACTCGACGCTGAGGCGCAGGGACTCCTGGTCGACACGCTCATCGTTGGAATGGAACATGGCGCTGTACTGGGTCAGCGACATCTCGCGGCTGTACAGGGCCATCCCGTACGCGGGCACGCCGAGGGCTCGGAAGAAGCGCGCGTCGGTGCCGCCGGGAGTGAGCATCGGGATGCACCTGGCCTCCGGGTAGGCCCGGGTTGCGGCGCGATCGATCGCGTCCCACAGGGGCGTGTCCAGGGGAGACTCGGAGGGCTCGTTGCGCTGCAGGACCTCGACGGTCACGTCGTTGCGCAGGGGGCCGAGCGCAGTGTCGAGGAATTCCAGCACGTCCTCGTCGGACTGGCCGGGCACCTTGCGAATGTCCACCTCGAGGTCGACGCGACCGGGGATGACGTTGGTCTTGTCCCCGCCGTGGATGACGTTGGGGCTCGCGGTCAGGTGGGTGAGGGCGTGGGCCATACCGGCGAGCGCGTGGGGCAGCGCGTCCAACCCCTCCCAGATCCGCGCCGGGTCGACGAGCGCCTCGGCGACCGGTGGGTCGAATCCCATCCCGGCAACCCAGCGGCGCCATGCGTCGGTGATGTGCGCGGCGGTGCGATACGCCGAGAGCCGCGCGACCACCTCCGCCGCCTTGACGAGCGCGTTGTCGGCATGGAGCGGGCGTGAGCCGTGGCCGGGGGTACCGTGGACGGTCAACCTGCACCAGCAGATGCCCTTCTCACCGACGGTGACCCCGATGCGCTCGCCGGCCGCCGTGTGTTGTAGGACACCACCGTTCTCGGTGATCACGTAGTCGCAACGGATCGCGTCGGCCTCGTGCTCGGCGAGCCAGCCCGCGCCGAGGCGTCCGCCGGCCTCCTCGTCGGCCACGGCAAGGAAGAGCAGGGTTCCGCGCGGACGTCGAGCCAGGACCGCGAGGCGGCGCATGCTCACGGCCATCGACGCCGTCAGGTTGAGCATGTCGATGGCGCCGCGGCCCCACACCACGCCATCGACGAGGTCGCCGCCGAGCGGATCGCGTTGCCAGCCCTGGAAATCGACAGGCACGACGTCCGTGTGACCCATCAGCATCAGCGTCGGCGCGGTTGGGTCAGTGCCCTCCAGCCTGGCCAGCAGGGACGCCCGCCCGGGGTGCGACTCGAATGTCTCCATCTCGACGCCGCAACCGCGCAGGTGCTCGGCGAGCAACTCCGCGCTGCGAATCTCCTGGCCGGAGTCGGGTGTTCCGTCGTTGATGCAACCGTTGCGGATCAGTCGCTGCAGAAGGTCGGTGACCTCCGCGGTGATCTCAGTCATCTGTTGCCGATGCTAGCCGACCGGGTAGAGATGACACGGAGCGTGCCGCTTGGGAGCCGGTCGCGGAGTCCGTTTCCACCTCCCCACGACGAGGGTCCAAGTCGCTGGGATCGCCGCGTCGGCGACCATAAGGCCATGCCAGACCACGCGGAGGTGATGCCGCGTCGCGCCGACCTGCGCAACGTGGCCATCGTGGCCCACGTCGACCACGGCAAGACCACCCTCGTCGACGCACTGCTGAAGCAGTCACGCGTGTTCGCCGCCCACGAACAGGTGGGTGAGCTGATCATGGACTCCAACGACCTCGAACGCGAGAAGGGGATCACGATCCTCGCCAAGACCACGTCGATCCGCTATCGCGGGGTCAAGCTCAACATCATCGACACACCGGGCCACGCCGACTTCGGAGGCGAGGTCGAGCGTGTCCTCGGCATGGCCGACGGCTGCCTGTTGCTCGTCGACGCCGTTGAGGGTCCGATGCCGCAGACGCGCGTGGTGCTCCGCCAGGCACTGGCGCTCGGCCTGCGCCCGATCATCGTCGTCAACAAGATCGACAGGAACAACGCCCGTCCCGCCGAAACCGTCGAGGCGACCCACGACCTTCTCCTCGAACTGGCCACGGACTCGTCGCAACTGGACGCGCCCGTCGTCTATACCAACGGGCGCGAGGGCACGGCCACCATGGACCTGAAGCGCGAGGGCACCACGCTGGGGCCGTTGCTCGACACCGTGCTCAGCCATGTTCCGCCACCGCCGGCGGACCCGGATGCGCCGTTCCAGATGCTGGTCAGCAACCTCGACCACGACAACTACAGCGGCCGCCTCGCCCTGGGCCGCATCAACAAGGGCATCCTCCGGCCGGGACAGGCTGTCGTCTGCTGCACCGCGGACGGGATCGGCCCCCGCCAGCGAATCGGCACCGTGATGACCGTGGAGGCCCTGCAGCGGATCACCGTCGACGAGGTCGCCGCCGGGGAGATCGTCTACATCACGGGTCTGGCCGATGTCGCCATCGGCGACACCGTCGCCGACGCCGACGACCCGGTGCCGCTGCCCCGCCCCGAGGTCGGTGAGCCCACGCTGCGCATGCAGTTCTCGGTCAACCAGTCGCCGCTGGCGGGGCGCGAGTCAACCCTGAGCAGCACGTCGCGCCAGCTTCGAGCGCGGCTCCAGCGCGAGCTGCTGACCAACGTCGCGCTGCGTGTCGCCGACGGGCCCACCGCCGACATCTTCGAGGTGAGCGGCCGCGGCGAGCTGCACCTCGCCATCCTCATCGAGACCATGCGTCGCGAGGGCTACGAGTTCGAGGTCTCGCGCCCCGCCGTGATCACTCGAGAGATCGACGGTCACCGCCACGAGCCGGTCGAGGAATGCATCATCGATTGCGATGCGGAGGCGGTGGGCGCGATCGCGGAGACGCTGGGGTCGCGCGGCGCGCAGATGCAGTCGATGCGCACCGACGCCGCCGGCAGGGCGCGCCTCAACCACAGGGCGCCGACGCGCGCGCTGATCGGCCTGCGCAGCCAGATCCTGACGCTCACACGCGGCACCGGAGTGATGTCGACGCGGCTGCTCGGCTGGGAGCGCTGGCGCACCCTGCCGCCCACCAGCCGCAATGGCGTGCTCACGGCGAGCCAGCCGGGAACGGCGGTCGCCTACGGGCTGCTCGGCCTCCAGGAGCGCGGCCAGCCGTTCATCGGGCCAGGCACGAACGTGTACGAGGGCATGATCGTCGGCCTCAACCGCCGCCCTGGCGACCTCCACCTCAACGTCACCAAGCAAAAGCAGAAGACCAACATCCGATCCTCCACCGAGGACGCCACCGTGCGGCTCGTGCCGGCGCGCTCGATGTCGCTCGAGGAAAGCCTCGACTTCATCGAAGACGACGAGCTGGTCGAGGTGACCCCCAAGGGGATCAGGCTGCGCAAGCGAGTGCTCAACGCGGACCATCGCAACAAGATTCGCAAGCGCGACCAGGCGGCAGCCGCGTCCTGAGCCGGTTGCGCAGGGTTGCGTTCCTTCCTGCGACGCCGCTTGCTTGACGCGGTGCTCAGCGCACCGAGGCGGGACGCGGGCGGCGGCGACGGAACGTGTTGGTGCCCGCGCCGCGTGGGCGCGGCCCCGCACCGTTGCCCGGCGCCAGCATCGGCGGCGCGGCGATGAAGCGGATGTCGCCGGTGGTGAGCAGGTGGTCCGTGTCGGCGCCGCGAAGGTCCGGTGCGCCGAGGCGACGCAGCTTGCGCCACTTCTCCGCGTCCTCGCGTGTCAGGAACGTGAAGGCTCGACCCGCTGCGCCGTTGCGCGCCGTGCGGCCGACGCGATGTGTCAGCCACTGCGGCGTTTCCGGCAGTTCATAGTTGACGACGACGGCGACCCCGGTGATGTCGAGGCCACGCGCGGCCACGTTGGTCGCGACCAGCACGTCGGCCTGGCCACTGCGGAATGCCGCGACGGCCCGGTCGCGCGCGCTCTGCGACAGGTTGCCCTGCAGTTCAACGCTGCGGTGGCCGCGGGCGGTGAGGTCGCGGGCCAGTCCCTTGGCGCCGTGCTTGGTGCGGTGGAAGACGAGTGCCGACCCCTGGTGGCGGCGCAGCAAGCGCGAGAGTGTGTCGACCTTGGTGGCGCGCTCCACGTGCAGGATGGCGTGCTCCAGGGTCGGCTCGCCCTGAGTGACCACGCGGATCACCTCGGGCTGGACGAGGTGGCGTTCGACCATGCGCTGCACCCACGACGGCATCGTCGCCGAGGTGAGCACGGTCTGACGGCGCTGCGGTCCGGCTCCGGGGGTGAGCGCGATGATGCGCTCGACGTCGGGAGCAAACCCCTGGTCGAGCATCTCGTCGGCCTCGTCGAGGACGAGGTATTCGATGCGTGAGAGGTTGACCTTCCCCTGCGCGGCGAGGTCGAGGATGCGTCCGGGGCAGCCGATGACCACGTCGGGATGGCTGCGCAACGCGCTGAGCTGGCCTCCGTAGCCGACGCCGCCGTAGATCATGGCGATGCGCAGCCCGCGGTCGACGGTGCGCAGGACGGTGCCGATCTGGTTGGCCAGCTCTCGCGACGGCGCCACGATCAGCGCACGGGCGTAGCCATCCTGGCGATGCCCGGCAAGCCTCTCCACCATGGGGATGAGGAATGCCAGCGTCTTCCCGGACCCGGTCGGCGCTTCCGCGACCGCGTCACGGCCGCTCAACAGCACGGGGATGGCCTCCTCCTGGACGGGAAGAGGGGTGGTGATCGAGGCGCGTTCCAGCGCCTGAAGTGTGCGTGGGCGTACGCCCAGGTCAGCGAACGATGTCATGGGTCTCCGAAGCCGTGTACGGCTGTGCGCCTCCCCTCGAAGCTCTGGTCACAGTGCCTGGCTTGGGGAACCCGCGTGAAGGCGGGGAGAGGAACCGCAAGAAGGGCAGCGGCGCACAAGAACACGCCGCGTGTGTCACGAGAGTAACAGGTCACCGTCGATTGAGGCTCAACGGCAGTGTCACATTCACTGCAGCGTCGCCGCTGGTAATCTTCGATGTGGGGCCGGTCGATTGGTCTGGCAACGGACAGAGATATCGCGCAGGTGGTGCGACGATGGAGCATCGTCGCGGCCGTTCAGCTTCTCCGGGTACATCGCCACTCCGACGATGCGATCTGCCCAGAGCCGTGTCGAGGAGTGCCGTCGAGCGCATGAAGTATTGGGCGTATCGTGTCGCCGAGGCACTCGCCAACCTGTTGCCTCTCGCCGTCGCGTACGCGGTGGCGATCGCCTCCGTTCACGTTCTGCTTGTGCTCGCCCCCGGTCGCTTCTCGGGTCTTCGTGGCAACCTCACCCACGTGGTGGGCGACCTGCCGCCACGAAGGCTGCGCGGGCTCGTCCGCGCCAATGCGCGCAACATGGGACGCTCGTGGGTCGACGTTCTGCGCATGTCACGGCCCAGCGGCTGCGCCCGACATCTCGATATCGAGGGCATGGACCACCTCAGTGGCGCCCTCGACCGTGGCCGTGGGGTGGTGATGGTCTGCACTCACATCGGGCCCTGGGACGCGGGCCTTGTGGCGTTCAACGCTGACGCGGGTCGCGTCGCGGTGCTCGCGGAAGCCCTGCGGCCGCCTCGTCTCTTCGAGCACCTGAGCCGTGGCCGCGCCGCGCTCGGGGTCACCGTCATCCCCATCGACGTCGCCGCCATGCGTGAGGCCGACGCCGATGCCGCGCGTCGCATCGGCGTGGGCGCGCTGCGCCAGGTGTTCGGCGAGCTTCGCGCCAACGGAACCGTGGCCATCGCCATCGACCGCGACCTCACGGGGACAGGCGTGCCCATCGAGTTCTTCGGACTGCCGACACCGATTCCGCTGGGGGTGGTCGACATCGCCATGCGTTGCAACGCGGCGCTGGTACCGGCATGGTCGGTGCGCCAGGGCGGACGGCTCTGCCTGCACGCCCTCCCGGAGATCCGCTACGACGTCGACGCGCCGCGCGACGCCGAGGTGCGCACGGTGGCGCGCACGGTGCTGGCCGCGTTCGAGCCCATCATCGCGGCACACGCCGACCAGTGGCACGTCCTCGACCCCATCTGGCCGATCGCGCCTCCCCCGCGGACCAGGCTCGGGCTGCTCCGCCACGCTCCTCTGCTGGTCGCGCTCTTCTGCGCCGCCCTCGTGGCGGCCGGCGAGAGCGGATGGGGACTCGGCCTGACCTGGGTGACCAGGTCGCCGGACTGGTGGGTGCGCCCGGCCATCGGCTCGGGTCTCGCCGCCCTGGCCCTGACCGCGCTGCCCGGCACCCTCCTCTGGGCACGCGGGCAGCGCGCCCGCTTCCTCGCCGGGCTTGGCCGGGCGGCGATGTACCTCACGACGGTGGCTCTGGTGGCCGGTCTCAGCGGCGTGGTCGTGGGTGTGCTGCGCAGCTGAGCGGCGCGCCCGACTCCGGCCTGCTCAGGCGTCCCCCGGATGAACAGCTGGTACACCAGGGCGACCTGCCCGTGATCGCCGCCGCACCGTGCAGAGTCGCCCGTCATGGCCGCTCTCCTCGCCCTTGTCTCGGCGATCTGCTACGGCGTCAGCGACTTCAGCGGAGGGCTGGGCTCACGCCGCGCCGCCGCCACGACGGTGGTGCTGGTCAGCAACGCGGTGAGCCTGGTGCTGGCCGTGCTCGCTGTCGAACTCCTGCCGGGGTCGACGTACAGCGGCCGCGACATGCTGTGGGGGGTGGCGGGCGGCGTCCTCGGGCTCCTCGGGGTGGTCCTGCTCTACCGCGGACTGGCGATCGGGCCGATGTCGGTGGTGGCGCCGCTGACCGCCGTCCTCAGCGCGCTGGTGCCCCTGGCGGCGGGTGTGATCGCCGGCGAGCGACCCGGGACGATGGCAGTCATCGGCGTCGCCCTCGCCCTCCCGGCGATGCTGCTGCTCGCCCGCGAGCCCTCTCGACCGGCCGCTGCGGTGCTGAGCCGGGGTGCCCTGGCGTCCGCACTGTGCGCGGGCCTCGGCTTCGGCGGTTTCTTCGTGCTCCTGGCCCAGACCGGGCCCGGCGGGGGAGCCTGGCCGCTGGTCGCCCAGCGTGCCGCATCGGTCGCGCTTCTGCTCGGCATCTCCTTGGTTGCTGCCATGAGACAGGGAGGGTCAGTGCCCGTTCCGGGTGGTCGGGTCCTGGCCCTGGCCGCCGTCGCCGGGATCACGGACTTTGCCGCCAACCTTGCCTACGTCATCGCCACCCACCACGGCCTCTTCGCGCTGGTCGCGGTGATCACCTCTCTCTACCCCGCGAGCACGCTGCTGCTGGCTCGAGGTGTGCTTGGGGAGCGTCTGGCTCGCCAGCAGAGCGCGGGCCTGGCCATCGCAGCCGTGGCCGTGGCGCTGATCGCCCTTCACTGACTGAGCTGCGGACTTGCCTCAACGGCCTCGGGTGAAATCCCCGACCGGAATGCCCGGGCCGTCGTCGGCGTCGTCGCTGCCGACCTCGCGTGTGCCCGTCAACGGAGATCGGCCGGCGATGAGGTCCGCCATCTCCTCACACCAGAATGCGAGCCCGCAGAACTGGTAGGTGAAGATTCCCTTGGTCAGGGCGGGGCTGTTGCCCTCGAACACCTTGTGACCGAGCACCTGCAGAGACCAGCCGGCGAGAAACAGGGGCAGGCCGACACGAGGCCTCGCCGCGATGAGAGGGAGAGCGGCGGCCACCGCGGGGATGCCCACGAGGTGGGTGGCACGCACACCGACTGTGGTGTGCTGGGAGCGGTAGTAGGCCATCTTGTCTTCGAAGGACGCACCCCTCGGCGGCGCCTCGGCGCCGTCATCGATCGGCGTCGTCTTCCTGGTCACCATGTCCTTTCCCTCTTCACCGGCCACCGCTTGACCGGAGGTGATTGTGCCGCTGGGGCGGTGCGACCCGACGATGCTACAGTCGGCGCCGCCGGCGCACCCTGGGTGGGCCGGCGCGACGGACCGGCCAGGAATAGGGAGGATGGGCGTGCGGACACTCGTCCTCTCCAGCACCATCGCGATCGCCGGCGCCGCCGTCCTCTGCTCGTGCGGCTCCCCCTCAGGCCCAGCGGTCACCACGGTGCCCACGACCAGGCTCTCGTCGCCGGCGCCGGCGCCGTCGCCGCCGGCCCTCGACACGTGCCTCCCGGGCCGCTGGAAGAGCACCGTGGTCACCACCAGCGTCACGATCAGCAACAGCCCGGTCGCCCTGGCCGGTGGTGCCGGCGAGGTCCTGGTGATCGGACCGTCGGGCACCGTCAGCACCGACGACACCAGTACGGCCGCCCTCACCGGGACGGCCTCGGACGGAACCGTCTACAAGGTGACCCAGACCGGCTTCGGCAACGGCACGATCAGCAGCGCGAACGGAAAGATCACCGTGACGCTCGCCCAGCCCAACACCCTGTTCGTCAGCCTGTTCAAGAACGGTGTCGAGGTGCAGAGCCAGCAGCCGGGCTCGGCAAGCGACTTCTACATGTGCACGGCGGGGACGTCGCTCGTGGTGACCAGTCCCGGTGGCACCGTGGTCAAGTACGTGCCGGGCTGACACCGGCTGGGCGCGCCGCCGCGTGCCATCATGCCTGGGCCATGCGCGCGCAGCGGATCACATCCCTCGACGGACCCGAGGGTCTCCAGCTCACCGAGATCCCAGCCCCGCCGGCCGACGGGCGGCTGATCATCGACGTCGCCGCTGCGGGCGTCAGCTACCCGGACGTTCTCATGAGCCGGGGGCTCTACCAGGCCAGGCCCGACCTGCCCTTCGTGCCCGGGGTCGAGGTCGCGGGGACCGTGCGCGACGCTCCGGCGGACTGCGGCTTTGCCCCCGGCGACCGGGTCATGGCGGTGACCACCCTGGGCGGGTTTGCGGAGGTCGCGGCCGCCCCGCCCGCTCTCACCTGCGCGCTTCCCCAGCAGTTCAGCTTCGAGCAGGGCGCCGGGTTCCTGCTCAACTACCACACCGCGCATTTCGCGCTGACCCGGCGCGCCGGACTGCGGCCGGGTCAGACCGTGGTCATCCATGGCGCCGCCGGCGGGGTGGGGACCGCCGCCATCCAGGTGGCGCGTTGTCTCGGGGCAGAGGTGGTGGCCGTGACCAGCAGCGCGCAGAAGGCGGACGTGGCCCGTACCGCCGGCGCGCAGACGGTGGTGGACAGCGCCGCCGACTGGCCATCGCTCCTCCGTTCGCTCAACAACGGGCGGGGAGCCGACGTCATCGTCGACCCTGTCGGCGGTGATCGTTTCGACGAGAGCCTGCGCTGCCTGGCCCCCGGGGGACGTGTGGTGGTCGTCGGCTTCACCGAGGGCCGCATCCCCACTGTGGCGGCGAATCGCCTGCTGCTGCGAAACATCTCGGTGGTTGGTGCAGCCTGGGGGGCGTGGCTGCGCGGCGACGCGTCGCTGTTCGCGACCACCGCGGCGGCGCTGCAACCGATGATCGAAAGCGGTGGCGCGCGTCCCATCGTCGGCGCGACCTTCCCACTGGCAGAGGCCGCTGCGGCGCTGCGACTCATCGAGGAGCGCCGCGCCGCCGGCAAGGTCGTGGTCATCATCTGACGGGGCCGCCTCCGAGGACACGGTAGGTCCGAAAACCGCCAGCAGAAACCCACTGCCAAGCCCCACCCTGCACGCATGCACGACGACTTCGAAGCCTGCTACCGCGCCATCCTCAGCCGCGACGCCCGCTTCGACGGCATGTTCTTCACGGCCGTGACCAGCACCGGGATCTATTGCCGCCCGGTGTGTCCCGCGCAGACTCCCAGGCGGGCCCACGTGCGCTTCTACGCGACCGCTGCGGCCGCTGAGGCGGCGGGCTTTCGAGCCTGTCTGCGCTGCCGCCCCCACCTCGCCCCGGGCTCACTCCGGGCGGCCGCCGGTGACCGGGTCGCGGACCGCGCGCTGCGGCTGATCGCGTCGGGCGCCGCCGACGGCACCGGCGGGGTCGCGGTGGTCGCCCGCCGCCTCGAGGTGAGCGAGCGCCACCTCCACCGCGTGCTCTGCGAAGCGGTCGGGGCCGGTCCGCTCACGCTGGCGCGCATGCGCCGCCTTCAGACCGCGCGCACCCTCATCGAGCAGACCGCCATCCCCATCACCGACATCGCCTTCAGCGCCGGCTACTCATCGATCCGCCAGTTCAACAGCGAGGTGCGATCCGGCACCGGGCGACCGCCCACCGAACTGCGCCGCCGCCGCTCCGCCGTCCACGACGGCGAGGGTGCCATCGTCCTGCGCCTCGGGGTCCGGCCCCCGTTCGACGGTGCATCCCTGCTCGCGTTCCACGGGATGCGCGCCGTCGGCGGAGTGGAGCGCTGCACCGCGACGACGCTGACCCGGTCGCTGTCGCTGTCCCACGGCGCTGCCGTGGTCGAGCTCGAGCCGCAGCCCACGCAATTGCTCGTCCGCCTCTGGCTCGACGACGTCCGCGACCTCGGCACCGCCGTCGACCGGTGCCGGCGGCTCTTCGACGTCGACGCCGACCCGGAGGCGATCGCCGCCGTCCTCGGCGCCGATCCCCTGCTCGCCCCACTGGTCGCTGCGCGTCCCGGCCTTCGCGTGCCCGGCGGTGCTGACGCCGAGGAGATCGCCTTCCGCGCGGTGCTGGGTCAACAGGTATCGGTCCGCCGCGCCACAGCACTCGCCGCCCGGCTGACCGAGGACTTCGGGACACGACTGGCACGTCCGCGCCGCGGTGTCGATCGTCTCTTCCCGTCGGCGAACGCTCTCGCCGCCGCCGACCTCGCCGCGGTCGGCCTCACCACCGAGCGGGCGGAGACGCTGCGACTCCTCGCCGGCGCCCTGGCGGCGGGCGACCTCGATCTCGAAGGGGCCGCCGACGGCGCTGAGGTCCGCGAGGCGCTGCTCTCCCTCCGCGGCATCGGCGCGTGGACGGCCGCGTACATCGCCATGCGTGGGCTGCGCGATCCTGACGCCTTTCCCGCCGGCGACCTGGCCCTGCGTCGGGGCTTCGCGAGCGCCGGCGGCAGCGCCGGCGACCTCTCGACGCGCGCCGATCGATGGAGACCCTGGCGCGCCTACGCCGCCGTCCACCTCTGGGCACAACCGCCACCGCCGCCAAGAACAACGGAGACACAGCCATGACCCTGATCGCCACCACCGTCGCCACGCCGCTGGGGCCGATGTCGCTTCTCGGCACATCGCAGTGCCTGCACGTGGCCGCATTCGGCGAGGACCTCGACGACCTCCGTGACCGCCTGCCGCAGCCCTTGCGGAACAGCCCGGTGCAACGCGGCGAGACGGCCGCCGCCGCGGCTCTGCGCGAGTATTTCGCCGGTGACATGCGCGCCCTCGACCGCGTCGACGTCGAGCAGCCAGGAGGGCCCTTCCACACCGCCGTGTGGAAGGAGATGCGCGCCATCCCAGCGGGCACGACGGTGAGCTACGCCGACCTCGCCGCGCGCGCCGGTGCCCCCAGGGCAGCGCGAGCCGCCGCCTCCGCGTGCGCCCGCAACGCGGTGTGCCTGTTCATCCCATGCCACCGCGTGGTCCGCAGCGACGGCAGCCTGGGCGGTTATTACTATGGTCTGGCGACCAAGCGCAGCCTGCTCGCCCACGAAGGTGTCACCGAACGCTGACGTTGGGCGCCAAGTTGGCCGGTTGCGCGTACGATCGTGCAGGGTGGAGCACGGAGGTCAGGTGATCGACCAGCGCCGCAACAGCAGGTGGACCGCGGACGTCGCGCGCGCCCAAGGCGGCCGCGCCCGGCGCGGCCAAGACACAGCCGGGGCAGAATCCGTCACCCTGTGCATGGAGAGGGCACGCCCACGGGCGGGATTGGTACCGGTACCGGAGAGAGCATGGCAACCGCAACGCTGACAACGACGCGCGCCACGGGTGCCTCGATTGACCCCCTTGTGGTCGCCGCCGAAGGCCTCATCGTTCGCGGCAAGGAACAGGGTGAGCTTCCTGCCGACGACATCGTCGGCGCGTTTCCTGACATGGAGCTCGAGCCCGACGCTCTCGAGCGACTCTTCGACGCCTTCCGTCAACTCGGCATCGCCATCGCCGGCGAGGGAGTCGAGAACGCCGACGAGGAGGAGGACACCCCTGCCCTCGTCGACGTCAGCACCGCGGTGTCACTCGACGACCCGGTGCGCATGTACCTGCGCGAGATCGGCGAGGTGGCCCTGCTGACCAAGGAGCAGGAGGTGCTGTACGCGCAGCGCATCGAGGCCGGCGACGACGACGCCAAGCACCTTCTCGCCGCCGCCAACCTTCGCCTCGTGGTGAGCATCGCGAAGAAGTATTTTGGACGCGGCATGCCCTTCCTCGACCTCATCCAGGAGGGCAACCTCGGCCTCCTCCGTGCCGTCGACAAGTTCGACTACCACCGCGGCTACAAGTTCTCCACCTACGCGACCTGGTGGATCCGCCAGGCGATCACCCGTGCCATCGCCGACCAGGCCCGCACCATCCGCATTCCCGTCCACATGGTGGAGCTGGTCAACCGCCAGGCGCGTGTGGCTCGGCGGCTGGTGCAGGAGCTCGGCCGCGAGCCCGACGACGAGGAGATCGCCGACGAACTCGGCCTCACCCCCGAGCGTGTCAAGGAGATCCGCCGCGTCGCCCAGGACCCCGTGTCGCTGGAGACGCCCGTCGGCGATGACGGCGACGCCGAGCTGGGCGAGCTCATCGAGGACACGGGCGCGATCCGGCCACAGGACGCGGCCGCGAGCACGATGCTGGGTGTCGAGGTCGAAGACATCCTCGACACGCTCACGCCGCGGGAGCGGCGCGTGATCCAGCTGCGCTTCGGGCTCGTCGACGGCCATCCGCGCACGCTTGACGAGGTGGGCCGGCGCTTCGGGGTGACCCGCGAGCGCATCCGTCAGATCGAGGCCAAGGCCCTGCGCAAGATGCGCCACCCGTCGCGCAGCCGTCGCCTTGCCGACTTCCTCGACTGACCCGCCCGGGTCAGCTGCGCGCGGTCAGCTCGAGTGCCGCGTCGACGGCCGCCCGCACCCGCGCCGCGTCTCGCGCCGCGCGCACAACCGCGATGCCGGCGGCGCCGGCCTCGACGCATGACGCGGCGTTACCGGCATCGATGCCGCCGATGGCGATGACCGGGATGCTCACCACAGAGCAGATGTCGGCCAGCCCGGCGAGGCCAAGCGGCGGAGCGGCGTCGGTCTTGCTCGGCGTTGCCCAGATCGGTCCGGCCCCGAGGTAGCGGGCGCCCCGCGCCTGCGCCTCCTCGGCCTCGTCGACCCCGGCGACGCTGATGCCCAGCAGCAGCCCCTCCGCGACGGCGCGCTCGGCGCCCCGGTCGGTCTGTCCGAGGTGCACGCCATCGGCACCGCTGCGCAGGGCGGCCTCGACGTCATCGTTGATGACGAGGATGGCCGGAAGATTGCGGAGCCGCCGCCCCATGTCGGCGCGAGCCACCGTCCCGGCATCCTTGAGGCGCAGCTGGATCACGGTGGCGCCCCCGGCCACAGCCAGCACGGCGACGTCGACGCTGTCGACGACCGCGTGCAGCCTCACAGGCGCGTGACCCGGGCGCGCCCGTCGATGCTGTCAGGTGAGAGCAGGTGGAGCGCGTCGTAGAGGGCGACATGGAAGCTGCCCGGCCCCCGGCTGTTCAGGGCCGCGTCCTCCCCGGCCACGCCCAGCGCCACAAGGGCCGAGACCGCACCGTCGAGCAGCGCCCCCTCGCTGACGGCCGCGAAACAGCCCGTGAGGGCGCTGGCGATGCACCCGGTGCCGGTGACCATGGCAAGGAGCGGGTCACCGTTGGCGACGGCGTAGGTTGTGCTGCCGTCGCTGACGGCGTCGATCGCCCCGGTCACCGCGACCACGCAGCCGAGCGCGCGCGCCGCTGCACTGGCGAGGTCGCCGCCCTCGTCGCCGGCTCCGATCGACTCCACGCCGCGGATCTCGGCGCTTCGTCCGACCAGGCTGGCCACCTCGGCGGCGTTGCCGCGGACGACGCCCACCACCACCTCGTCGAGGATGCGCCGGCTGCTCTCGGTGCGCAGCCGGGTGGCCCCGGCGCCCACCGGGTCGAGGACCACAGGCACCCCGGCCGCGTTGGCGGCGTGGCCGGCAACGATCATGGAGGCGACCCACTCGGTGCTGAGCGTGCCGATGTTGAGCACCAGCGCACCTGCCATGGATGCCATCTCCACCACCTCCTCGGGCGCGTGCGCCATCACAGGAAGCGCTCCGATGGCCAGCGTGGCGTTGGCCGTCTCGTTCATCACGACGAAGTTGGTGATCTGGTGCACGAGAGGTCGGAGCTCGCGCATGCGCCGCAGAAGGGCACCGGTGGGCATGGCGGCCACGCCGACGGGCGAGCCGATCTCCGTGCTCATGCGCTCCTCCCTCCCGTCAGCACCGGCGCGGCACGTGCCCGGCCCCGGACGCCCAGCACGTCGACGGGACCGTCGCCCGCACCGATGTCGGTCAGCCCGGCGGCCACCGCTGCCGACGTGACCTCGGCCGCTGCCGCGGCCGCAGCCACCAGCGACCAGCCCTGCGCGAGCAGCGCCGTCACGGTCGCCGAATGGGTGCACCCGGCACCGTGGGTGGTGGCGATGTCGTGGCGCGGCACGGGGATCTCGACGTGGTCGGTCCCATCGAAGAGGTGGTCGACAGCCGTGTCGCCGTGGCCGCCGGTCACGATCACCGCAGCTGCGCCCATGTCGTGGAGGCGCTCGGCCAGCTCGCGCCTCGAGGCGGTCACACCGGTCAGCGCCTCCGCCTCGGGCACGTTGGGGGTCACCACCGTGGCGAGCGGGAACAACCGTCGAACCATCACCTCAACGGCGTCCGGGCGCAGCAGTCGCGCCCCCGAGCTGGCGACCATGACGGGATCGACGACGAGCGGCAGGCGCCGTCCTGCGAGCGCGTCGGCGACCGTCTCGATGATCTCGGCAGAGAGCAGCATTCCGGTCTTGACAGCGTCGACGCCGATGTCGTCGAAGACCGCCTCGACCTGCGCGAGGATGAACTCGGGAGGCACGGCGTGGATGGCGGTGACCTCACGCGTGTTCTGCGCCGTCAGCGCCACGAGGACGGTGCTGCCGTGGCAGCCGGCGGCGGCGAAGGCGCGCAGGTCGGCCTGGATGCCGGCGCCGCCACCCGAGTCGGACGAGGCGATGGAGAGGGCGCGAGCGGTGCGATTCATCCGTACTCCCTACGCTGGCATGACCCAGATCAGGTTCGCGGGTGTGTTCTCAGCCCTGCACAGGGCACCCCGGTCGGGCCAATCTACCACCGCGCGAGCCGTCGCCGCGGCCGGCGACTGACCCCGGTCCTACAGCTCCAGGCGTGCCCGCGCCGCCCGGAGCCGTTGCACCGACACCTCGGGGCCGATGAACGCCATGGCATCGAAGACGGGAACGCCCTGGGGTCGCCCGAGGATGGCGATGTAGAGCACGCGGAACGCATCCCGCGCCTTCACCCCACGCGCATCGACCAGGGCGGTGAGCCGCTCACGCAGGGCGGTGAGGTCGGCGAGCCCGTCCCCGCCCAACTCGAGGCAGGCCGCGTCGAGCAGGGCGATCGCCGTGTCCGAGTCGACGTTGCGCGGGGGGAACGCCACGCCGTCCTCCGGCGGTGCGTCGCCGAGGAGAGGGCCGGCCAGCGCGGCGGCGTCGCTCATCACCACCATGCGCTCCTGGAGCAGCGGCACCAGGCGGCGGCGCGTCTCCTTGCTGGTGGACGGCAGCCAGAACTCGAGGAGCTCCACAAGTTCTTCGACGGGGAGGCGGCGGATGTGCTGCCCGTTGATGGAGTCCAGGCGCTTGGGGTCGAAGACCGCCGCCGAGTCGTTGACACGCTCCAGCGAGAATCTCTGCACAAGTTCGGGGGGCGTGAACAGCTCCTCCTCCGTTCCCGACGACCAGCCGAGCAGGGCCATCGCATTGACCACCGCCGGCGCCAGGTAGCCCAATTCACCGTACTCGAGGACGTTGCGCGCCCCGTGACGCTTGCTGAGCTTCTGCCGGTCCTCACCGAGCACCGGCGGCACGTGCGCGAAGCGAGGAGGATCCCAGCCGAAGGCGCTGTAGAGACCGAGGTGCTTGGGCGTCGACGGGATCCACTCGTCGCTGCGGATGACGTCGGTGATCTCCATGAGGTGGTCGTCGATCACCACGGCGAGGTGATAGGTCGGAAACCCGTCCGACTTGAGCAGCACCTGGTCGTCGATGTCGGCGTTGTCGAAGGAGATCTCGCCGCGCACCACGTCGATCCACGTGGTGCGACCGGGGGCGATGAGCTGGCGCAGCACGGCCGGCATGCCCTCGGCGCGCTCCCGTGTCACCTCGTTCTGCCGCGCCAGGCAGCGGCGGTCGTAGCGCGTCGGCTGTTTGGCGGCCCGCTGGCGCTCGCGCATCTCGCTGAGCCGCTCGGGGCTGCACGTGCACCAGTACGCAGCGCTGCGCTCGACGAGCACCTCGGCGTGCTGGCGATAGACGTCGGTGCGCAACGACTGGATGTACGGGCCATGCGGACCGCCGACCTCGGGGCCCTCGTCCCAACTCAACCCCAGCCAGAGCAGGGTCTCCATGATCAGCGCCTCGCTGCCCTCGAGGTAGCGCTCCTGGTCGGTGTCCTCGATGCGCAGGATGAACCTGCCATCGGTGGACCGCGCGCTCAGCCACGCGAAGAGAGCCGTCCGCACCGAGCCGAAATGCAGGGGTCCGGTGGGGGAGGGTGCGAAGCGCGTCCGCATCGGTGTGCGGGCGCCGGTCACCTCGGGGCGGCGATCAGCAGAGCGACGACCGTCCAGACCACGAGCGCAGCGATGAGGAGCGGGGCGTCCCAGTTGCTCGCGGTCACGCTCATGAGGCGAACCGTTCCGCCGCCGCGTGGTGCGTCACCGACATGGGCAACGCCGCCGCCTGCGCCGGGACGGCCGATGTCGCCCATGCCCCACGCCGGGGGCGGGGCGAGAGGACCGGACCGGGGGGTGACGTGGAGGCTCTGCTCCCGCTCGCGGGCACGCGCGTCGAGCACCACCCCGGCGATGACCATGGTGCCGAAGCCGCCCGCGCCGAGTCCGATCAGGATGAGGATGACCCCGAGGGCGACGTTCAGGTAGTCGTTGTAGGCGTGGGGGCCGAGCAGGACGAGGATCCCACCGGCGATCAGCGCCACGGCGGTGATGCCGAAGCCGATCGTCTTGCCGGCAATTTCGCGGAAGGACATCTGGCTCTCCGAGGCGGTCAACGTCGGCATCGAGTATAGGGAAGCCCACGACTCCGCCACCTAAGATTCGACCTTCGCGCCCGCATCGTCTAGCGGTCAGGACACCACCCTTTCAAGGTGGTAACCGGGGTTCGACTCCCCGTGCGGGTAGCGGCGCCGGCGGGCCGGATTCCGCTCGCACAGACCACAATCGGAGGTATCACCCCAGGATCACAGGAGAAAACATGACGCCTTCGCCCAACCTGCAGCCCGGCCGGCACCCGGAGCGGGCGGTGGCCGACATGGCGGTCGTCCGCGACATCCTCGACTCCGAGGCGGTGTGCCACGTCGCCTTCATCCAGGATGGATGGCCCTACGCGATCCCCACCATCCACGCGCGTGACGGCGATCGGCTGCTCATCCACGGGTCCACCCTGAGCCGGATGCTCGGCGGCCTGGCGGCGGGCATCCCGGCGACGATCACGGTGACCGCGATCGACGGCCTCGTCTGTGCCCGCTCCGCCTTTCACCATTCCATGAACTACCGGTGTGCCATGGTGTTCGGCATCGCCGAGCCCGTTCGCGACGACGATGAGAAGCTGGCGGCGATGCGGGTCATCGTCGAACACGTGCTGCCGGGACGGTGGGCAGAGGTGAGGCCGCCCAAGCCGTCCGAGCTTCGCGCCACCGAGATCGTCGCGATGTCGCTGGACCGGGCCACGGCGAAGGTGCGCCGCGGCGGTCCGATGGATGCGCCCGCCGACCTCAGGACAGCGGTGTGGTCGGGTGTGCTCCCTCTGCGCACCCGGGTTGGCCGGCCCACGCTGGTCCCCGACGACGTCGCCGGCCTGCCGCTGCCGGCCAGCGTCGCGGCGGCACTCGCCGCACGCTCGTCCGGGAACGGGGCAGCTCGCCAGGGGTGAGCACACGACCCATGGCGGCAGCGGTCATCGACCGGCCGAGCTGGTACCCCGACCTCGCCCGTGTAACACCGGGAGCCTGGGGTGGTGCCTTATGTGGATCCGCTGCACTTGCTAAAGCTGCTAGTAAGACTGTAGAGTTATGTCGCTGGTACGTGGCCGTCAACGGGCCCGTCAGGGATTCTCGGAGACCAGACATGATCGCCACCGCCCCGCCCCGCATCGCGGCCACCTCGGCCGCCGACGGATGGACTTCGCCACCGACCCTTCGGGGACGGCGTCAGACGGCCCGCCGTCGGCGCCTGATCATGCTATTTCGCGACTGGCTGGGCATCGGCGTCATCGCCTGTCTCTCGGTGACGCTCTTCGCCGTGACCTATCTCAGCCTTCTCGGACGCTGACGCTCCGCTGCGTCGCCGTGGTCACGTCAGGACGACGGCCACGCCAGGTCGCCGAAAAACCCGGAGGGCTGCGGCGCGAGGCGGTACGCGGCACAGCCGCGGCGGCTCTCCCCGATGGTGGTGCCCTCGCCGTGCCCCGGCAGCACGAGCGTCTCGGGCGGCAGCGGCAGAAGCCGCGCCTCAATGCTGGCGATGATCGTTTCGAGGTCACCGGCCGCGAATGTCTTGCCCGGTCCGCCCTTGAAGAGGGTGTCGCCGCTGATCAGGGTGCTGCCCAGCCGCATCGAGATGCTGCCGGGCGTGTGCCCGGGTGTGTGGAGGATGTCGATGCGGATGGAGCCGACCCGCACCTCGGCCCCGTCCTCGAGGCGGCCGTCGATGCGTTCCGGGGGGATCCGTGTCTCCGCCGCCCCGACGAGCACCGGGGCGCCGGTGGCGGCTCGCACCGCGTCATAGGTCGCCCAGTGGTCTGGATGCCAGTGCGTGGCGATGATGTGCTGGACCCGCCCCTCGGCGGCGATGGCCTCGAGCAGCGGTCCCTCGTCCAGGGGCATGTCCACGAGGAGTGAGGCCCCGGCGGCGACGTCGCGGACGATGTACGCGTTGTTGTTGAACGGGCCCATCGGCCCCACCTGCACGATCCGGATGCCACCGTCCTCGATGACGGTGAGGTCAGCCCGTCCCATCGGGTCCTGCGGGCGGCGCTCCGCCGGCCCGTGCACGCATCGATGCCTTCCACGCGCGCTTGCCGGCCTGGTACCGCTCGCGCTCGGCAACGGTGTGCACGTCGGCAAGAGTGGGGTAGTCGGGGATGAGCTCGGCCCAGCCAGGCGGGTTGACGGCGTACTGCTTGGCAAGGACGCCGAGCACGATGCGAGCCTTCATCTCGCCGAACCCCGGGAGAGCGCGCAACCTGCGGAGCAGCTCCGCCGCATCGGGGACGTCGCTCCAGATCGCCGCGGCGTCGTTGCCGTACTCGCCGGCGACGATGGCGCAGAGCGCGTGCACCCGTGCCGCCATGCTTGCCGGGAAACGATGGATCGCAGGGCGCTGCCGGAACGCTGCTTCGAACCGGCCGGCATCGATCGCGGCCAGCTCACGCGCATCGAAGGTGCCGAGCCGATCGCGGATGTCAAGCGGGCCGAGGAACGCCTTCTCAACAGTGATCTGCTGGTCGAGACAGAAGCCGATCAGCAGGGCCAGGGGGTCCGCGGCGAGCAGTGAATCCGCCTCCGGGTTCCCTGTCCACTCCATGCGTCGCGTGGTCCGACGCGCCACCTTCGTTGTCATGACGCGCAGCCTAGCGCCCCGGGCCGGACCTCCGACACCCGTCGCCCGCGGAGAAGGCACTGGCCGGGCGCTACACTCGCGCCATGTCCTGGCTGGGCCGTCTGTTCAACCCCGCCGCGCCACCGTCACCACCGGCCAACGCAGTGGTCATCCCGGAGGACATCGTCGGCCAGCTGAACGGCGGCGCCGCGCCGTTGCAGGTCACTGTCGAGGAGGCTCTGCGCAGCCTCATCGAGATCCGCCGCCGCGCCGCCGAGCACGACGCCGAGGGGCTGCCGTTCTGGCTGCGGCGCGAGGCCGGCCAGAAGGGCGAGATCGACGAATCCCTGCGCGACCGCGTCACCCAACGTCGAGCCACCGAAAGCGAGAGCTGACCGCCGGGGTGACGCGCCACGGCGGCCGTCGACTGTGCGCGCGCTGACGTTCGCCGACATCGGGCGCGTCGAGATGGCCGATGTGCCGCGCCCGACCATCGAGGAGCCCGGCGACGTCATCGTGCGTGTCAGCACGACGGCGATCTGCGGCAGCGACCTGCACGTCGTCCACGGCCGCATCCCCGGGATGGCACCGGGCGGCGTGCTCGGCCACGAGTTCGCCGGTGTTGTCGAGGAGTGCGGCCCGGCGGTCCGCAACCTCATAGCGGGTGACCGCGTCCTGGCGTCGTTCACGATCCCGTGCGGCGCGTGCTGGTTCTGCGACCGGCGCCTGTTCAGTCGCTGCCCGGACCAGCGGGTGTTCGGCTACGGCATGTTCCTCGGTGACCTCAATGGCGCCCAGGCGGAGTACGTGCGCGTCCCCAACGCCGACATCTGCCTGCGCACCATCGACGCGGCGTTGAGCGACGAGACGGTGCTCTTCGCGGGCGACATCTTCACGACCGGGTACGACTGCGCCGTCGAGGCGTGCATCGTCGAGGGCGACGTCGTCGTGGTGCAGGGCTGCGGGCCGGTCGGACTCATGGCTGTGCAGGCCGCACGCGCCTTCCGGCCTTCGGTGATCTACGCCGTGGACAGCGTCGGCTCCAGGTTGGAGATGGCGCAGCATTTCGGCGCCGTCCCGATCGACGCTTCGGCTGTGCACGTGCCAAGCCACATCCAGGACCTCACCGGCGGCCGCGGCGCCGACGTTCTCCTCGAATGCGTCGGCGCCATCCCCGCCCTGGTCGGCGCCATCGACGTCATCCGCGCCGGCGGCCATCTCAGCATCATCGGGGTCTACTCGGAGCCGGAGATGGCGTTCCCCCTCAACCTGGCTTTCGTGAAGGGGATCGACCTCAAGTTCTGTGGCACCGCCAACATCGTCGGCCGATGGGACGACGCGCTGGCGCTGATCACATCGGGCGCCGTCGACCCTGCGGCGATCATCTCGCACCGGCTGCCGCTCGACGACGCCGTGCGCGGGTATGAGCTGTTCGCCTCCCGCGAGGCCATCAAGGTCGTGCTCACGCCGTGACCCGAGTGGGCCAGGGGCGGGCTCGGTCGCTCAGCCGACGCTGACCGCAAGAACCCTCGTGCCCCAGTTGCGCGCTCCCGTCGTGGTCTGGCTCGACTTCGCCGGCACGTACTCGGTTGCCATCCAGAAGATCCCGGTGAGTGGATCGAGCACGGCCCAGGAGTAGTCTCCCCAGCGGGTTGCGGTGGGGTCGTATGGTCCCGTTCCGGGCGCAGCGGTGGTCACCGGGCCGAACTGCGAGTGACCGCTGTTGAGCACCGCGTACGACGCCGACGGAAAGCGGCTGGCGCTCGTCAACGTGAACACCATGGCCGCACGCCCGGAGGCATCCGCCTGCAGGGCCGGGTAGATCACGTAGTTCCTGGCCTTCGCGACGTAACCCTGGTTGGCGACCGTGACCGCGCCGATGCTGGTGCCGGAGAGGGTGGGATGGACCTCGAACCACGCGGCGCCGTCACGCTCGACGCTGTCGCCCGCGATGGTCACGGCCGAGGTCAGCTCTCCCCAGACGTTGCCCGCGATGTACTGCGTCTGCTGCATGCGGTCGTCGCCGCCGTCGAGAAGGCTCGTCGCTCCCTTCTGCGCCGCCCCCACCGGCAGTCCGTACACCTCGGAGCCGATCACTGTCGCTGACAACTTGGGCGCATGCCCGGAGGCCACACCGGCCCGGTCGGTCATGGCCCACACCCCGATGCGATTGTCAAAGGTGCCGTTGGGATCGAACGAGTTCAGGAAGTACTCGGCCGGGGCGATCCCGCTGCTGAGAGCCGGCTCGATCGCGAACGGTGACTCGCCGCCCAGGGTCAGATGGCCGAAGTGCGCGAAATGCAGCGGCGTGGCGGCGATCAGGTCCGACTTGGAGAGCGCGTACAGCTGCCCGCCGTTGAACTGGGGGCCGAGGATCGAGAACTCGTCCGTGCTGAGGTAGACGTTGTACTGGTCGATGCCGATGCGCGGCTGGTCCCCGAAGCAGGGGCAGCCGTTGCCGCCGGCGTGCGTCGTGTCGATCTGATACTCGGTCCAGAGGTTGGTGGGGTCGCCGCTGGTGTTGACGGCGATGTCGAGGTGGGACGAGGAGTTGTCGAGAGCGATGAAGAGAATCTCCGCGAACCAGGTGTTCGTCGCCGTGTCGTACTGGCAGCGTGGGTCGCTGGTGAACTCCTGCGCGCCTTCATTGAAGAGGTCGTTGACGTTGAACGGCCCTTCGACAGGCGTCCCACTCGTGCGATAGACCCGGTACGCGGAGTTGACCGGCTCGACCACGAAGCCGTTGCCTTCGCAGAGCCCCTGGTCGGGCGGCTCGAACGTCGCATTGAAGTTGGTCAACTGGCTGTCCAGGCTGCTCACGCCGTTGAAGTTGGCGTGCACCGTGGACGTCGATTTGCCCGAGGTGCCGGCTGCACCGGGTGCACGCCGCGCAGACGCCGCTGCCGCGCCCGAAGAGTGGATGAAGCGCGCGCCGCGCGCTCGCGTGGTCGCCGTGCCCGCCGGGACGCTGTTGTGGGTCGCCGCTTGGTGAACCGGGCTGGCGACTCCCTGGTCAGCAGCCGCGTACGTCGTCACCGACGACGAGGCGGCCTGGGCAACGCTCGAATGGGAGGCGCCGATGACGCTGACCGAGGCAACCGCCATGACAGCCGCGAGACCGCGACGTCGAGATGTCCGCATTGCAAGGATCTCCCTCTTCCGCCGGCCGCTCACCGTGCGCCGCAGTGGCTCACCCCACTGCTGCTGGCGCGGAGCATAGGTCGACGATCACACGAAACGCAACGTAGAGAGCAGAAGAAGCAACACGAGCGATCACAGCAGAACGGAAGGCCGGGTCGATTGGTCCCAGGGGAAGGAGTCGAACCTTCGATACACGGTTTTACAGACCGCTGCCTTAGCCACTTGGCTACCCTGGGGGCGCGGTCCAGATGTTCGCAAACGCGCGCGAATGACCGTCACCGCCGCGCCGCCGGCAGGACCTCGCGCAGCTCCGCATGGGTCCTGTAGGCCTCGACGGTGGCCAGGATGCGCTCAGGGTCGCCGGCCAGAGAGTCGACGAAGTAGCCACCGTCGAAAGGTCGCTCGGCGGCGCGGAGGAGGGCTGCTGCCGGTTGACGGCGGGGCGGCGGAGCGCCTGGTACGAGCCGGTAGCCGAGCACGTGGCGGTTGCCGGCGCGGGTCAGGCCGGTGGCGTCGATCGTCTCCCAGCGCGTCAGGGTGCTGAACGGGTACTGGCGCTGCAGCACTCCTTCGCGCGTCAGCTCGATGCTCGGCCGCAGGATCAGCCCGGTCGTGACCAGCGCGAACGCCGGGGCCGCGCAGATGAACCAGCCGATGGTGGCGCCGTTGAGCAGGCTGAGCACGCCGGCAACCTCGGTGATCGCCGCGAGCGGCACCACCAGGGCGGCGGGTCGGCGGGCCCGAAACACCACCCGGCCTCCTTTGGCGGCCGGCAGTCCGGGGGCCTGGTCGGCTGCAATGGGGTCGACAGGGCTCATGCGGCGATGGTACGCAGAGCCCGGCGCGGGGTCGCTCTGCGATGGTGACGTCGTGCCTCTCGTCGCGCTGTCGGTGGTCGAGCTCCTCCAGGGGATTGGACTGGCGGTGGCCGGTTTCGTGGTGGTGGCCCTCGTCTGCGCCGGCATCCTCGCCGTGCTCCACGTGGTGCTTCCGTCGACCGACGCCGGCGCCGAGGCCGTCGATCGGGTCAACGAGCTGAGGCGTGAGGCGGACGCCGAGCCCACCGAGGACCGGGTCGACACCGAGGTCGATGCATAAGGTATCCTTTATCAAAGGAAACGTTATGCAAGCACCACCCCGCGCTCCCGACCCGACCCGACGCACCGCCCGCCGGGCGATCCCCGGCAGCATCGCCGCCGGCGCCAGCGACCTCTCCGTCGCCTTCGAGGGCCTGGCCAACCCCACCAGGCTGCTCATCGTCGAGAGCCTGGCGACCATCGCCGAGATGCGCGTCAGCGAACTCGCCGAGCTCTGCATGGTGTCCCAGCCGCGCATGAGCTGGCACCTGCGCATCCTGCGCAAGGCGGAGATCATCCGCACCCGCCGCGATGGCCGCGAGGTGTTCTGCCGCCTCGACCGCGATGCCATCGCGCAGCACCTTCGTGCCTTCGTCCGCCTCGTCTCCGCGCGCAACGATCCCAACAACGATGCGCTCGCCCAGAGTCTGCAGCCAATCAATGAGGGAATCTCATGAGCAACAAGGTCAGAGTGGCCATCATCGGCGTGGGCAACTGTGCCTCGTCTCTCATCCAGGGCCTCGAGTACTACAAGAACGCCGAGCCGGGCGACGCCGTCCCCGGCCTGATGCACGTCGATCTCGGCGGGTACCACATCAGCGACATCGAGATCTCGGCGGCTTTCGACATCGACATCGAGAAGGTCGGCAAGGACGTCAGCGAGGCCATCTTCAGCGGTCAAAACAACACCGTGAAGTTCAGTGATGTACCTCACCTGGGCGTCCCGGTGCAACGTGGCATGACCCACGACGGGCTGGGCAAGTACCTGTCCGAGGTGATCACCAAGGCCCCGGGTTCCACCGTCGACATCGTCGAGGTCCTGAAGAGCACCAGGACCGACGTCGTCGTGAACTATCTGCCGGTCGGCAGCGAGGAGGCAACCCGGTGGTACACCGAGCAGATCCTTACCGCCGGGTGCGCCATGGTCAACTGCATGCCCGTCTTCATCGCTCGGGAGGAGTACTGGCAGAAGCGCTTCGAGAAGGCGGGGACCTGCATCATCGGCGACGACATCAAGTCGCAGGTGGGGGCAACCATCATGCACCGCGTGCTCACCCGCCTCTTCCGCGATCGCGGCGTCGAGATCGAGAACATGTACCAGCTCAACTTCGGCGGCAACACCGACTTCCTCAACATGCTGGAGCGCGAGCGCCTGCAGAGCAAGAAGATCAGCAAGACCAACGCGGTGCAGTCGCAGCTTGAGCATCCCCTGGCCGAGCGCAACATCCACGTCGGTCCCTCCGATTACGTGCCCTGGCTCAACGACCGCAAGTGGGCGTACATCCGCATCGAGGGCAAATCATTCGGCGATGTCCCGCTCAACATGGAGCTGAAGCTCGAGGTGCACGACTCGCCGAACAGCGCGGGCGTGGTCATCGACGCGGTGCGCTGTTGCAAGCTGGGCATCGAGCGCGGGCTCACCGGTGCTCTCGAGGGCCCGTCGAGCTACTTCATGAAGTCGCCGCCGCGGCAGGTCGCCGACTCGGTGGCGCGTGAGCTCACCGAGGAGTTCATCGCCGGAGCGGTGCCGGCGCGCGAGGTCAACGGACGAGGCCGTGCAGGCCTCGCGGCCACCGAGCCGGTCGCGCAACCGGTCACACCCGTGGCTGACTGAGGCGAGGACGGAGGGTGGTCGAGGCGGCCAGGGAAGTGGTGCTTCCCGTCCGTTCGCGTCTCTTCCCCTGGCGGCGGCGTCGCGAGTCGATGCTGCCGTACCACCTCTACCGGCTCGCGTCCCTGCTGGTGCGCGTGCTGCCCCGCCGTGCCAGCATCGTCCTCGCCGATCGCGTCGCGGACACGCTGCTCCTCGCCAACCCTTCGAAGTTCGTCGCCCTCCGCGACAACCTTCGCCTGGTCATCCCTGACGCCGGCGAGCGCGAGCTCGACCACGTGGTTCGGCGCAACCTGCGCGGCCTCAGCCGCGGTTGGGTCGACGTCATGGCGATCCCGCTCGACAGCAAGGGAACCACGCGGCGGCTGCGCGAGGTCGACATCCACCACTACACCAACGCGATGGCGCGCGGCAAAGGAGTCGTGGTGGTGTCGATGCATTTCGGTGCCTGGGAAGCAGGCCTTGCAGCGTGGAATGGCGGTGGCGGCCCGCTCGCCCTGCTCGCCGAGCAATTGCGGCCGCCGGAGCTGTTCGAGGCCATCGCCGGGGCCCGTGGCGCGCTCGGTGTGAAGGTCATCCCCATCGACGTCGAGGCGATGCTGCGGGGCGACACGCAGACGGCCCGCCGCATCGGGGCAGCGGCCATGCGTGAGGTCTTCAAGCACCTCCGCACCGGGGGCGGCATCGCCACCGCGATCGACCGCGATCTCACCGGTACCGGCACGATGATCCCCTTCTTCGGAAAGCCCGCTCCCATCCCGCTCAGCGTTGTCGAGGTGGCCCTGCGCACCGGGGCTGCGGTGGTCCCGGTCGCCCTGCTGCGCACGTCGTCGGGCGTGGACGGCCTGGTCTTCCCGGAGATGACCTACGACGCGCAGGCGCCGCGTGAGCAGGAGGCGGAGCGCATTGCGCGCGACATCCTGGCCATTTTCGAGACGGTCATCCGCCAGCACCCCGACCAGTGGCACGTCCTCGACCCCGTCTGGCCGACGCGACCGTCGTGAAGGTGTGCCTCGTGTCGCCGTACGACTACATGCACCCGGGCGGGGTGACCGAGCACGTCCGTCACCTCGCGGCCACGCTGCGCGAACGCGGCCACGAGGTCACCGTCCTCGCCCCCTCGAGCCGCGTCGGCGACGACCATGGCATCCCCGGGTATGTGCGCATCGGCCGCAGCGTTCCCATCAAGACCAATGGCTCCGTGGCCCGCATCGCGCTCAGCTTTCACCTCGTCCGCCGTGTGCGCGCCCTGC
This sequence comes from Candidatus Dormiibacterota bacterium, assembly GCA_036828955.1. GTDB lineage: Bacteria > Chloroflexota > Dormibacteria > Aeolococcales > Aeolococcaceae > Aeolococcus. The sequence continues at coordinate 49,248 of DAISRJ010000007.1, forward strand.
TCGACGACAGCGACTTCGACGTGGTCCACTACCACGAGCCGCTGGTACCGTCGCTGCCGATCACCGTGCTGCGCTTCCACCGCGGCGCCAACGTCGCCACCTTCCACGCCAACGCACGGCGCAACCTCGGCTATTACTACGGGCGGCCATTCCTGGGTCGCTACTTCAAGCGGCTGCACGCCTGCATCGCGGTGAGCGTTCCCGCTCGCGACTTCATCTCCCGCTACTTCCCCGGTGACTACCGCATCGTCCCCAACGGCATCGACACCACCCGGTTCTGTCCCGACCATGCGGCCGTCGCCGAACTTCGCACCCCCGGGATGAAGACGCTTCTGTTCGTGGGACGCATGGAGCAGCGCAAGGGGTTCGGCATCCTCCTCGAGGCGTACGCCCAGCTGCGCCGCCGTCGCTCCGACATCCGCCTCGTGGCGGTCGGCGAGGGACCGCAGCGCGAGGGGTACGAGCGCCAGGTCGACTCCTTCGGCATCCCCGACGTGCTCTTCTGCGGTCGCATCAGCAACGAGATGCTGCCCCGGTACTACACGTCGGCGGACATCTTCTGCAGCCCGGCGACAGGTGGAGAGAGCTTCGGCATCGTCCTCCTCGAGGCGATGGCGAGTGGTGTGCCGGTGCTGGCCTCGGCGATCCCCGGGTTCACGACCGTCATCGACGGCGGCAAGGACGGGCTGCTGGTGCCGCCCAATCAGCCGCGCGTGCTCGCCCAGGCGATCGACACGCTGATCAACGACGATGAGCTCTGCCGCAGCATGAGAGCCAACGGGCTGCGCACCGCCCAGCAGTACGACTGGCATCGCGTCACGGACTCGATCCTCGACGTGTACGACGAAGCGCGCGGGCGTTCGCGCGTGCACATGGTGGCCGCCGGTGTTCACCGCCAGGTTTCAGGAGTGGGTTAGGGCCGGGGCGCGTCGCCTCGTGCCGGCGCTGCGTCTCCTCGGCCTCACTCCGAACACCCTCACCCTCGTCGGGCTGGCCATCTGCGCCGTCTCCGCCGTGCTGGTGGCGACGGGCCTGCTCATCGCCGGTGGGATCACCCTGCTCATCGCCAGCGCGTTCGACATCCTCGACGGCGCGGTCGCGAGGGTCACCGGCAAGGTGTACCGCTACGGCGCCTTCCTCGACTCGACAACCGATCGCTACGCCGAGTCGTTCACGTACATCGCCCTTCTCTGGTATTTCACCGTGCAGCAGCCGGGCCACCATGTCATCGAGCCGATGCTCGTGATCTTCGCGCTCACAGGGTCGCTGCTCGTGTCGTACGTGCGGGCGCGCGCCCAATCGCTCGGCTTCGTCTGCGACGGCGGCGTGTTCGCACGGCCGGAGCGGGTCGTGCTCACAGTTGTCGGGCTCCTGTTCCCGCCCATCCTCTTCGGATGCCTTGTCGCCCTGGCTGTGTTCACCAACTTCACCGCGGTGCAGCGCATCTGGTTCGTGTGGCGCCAGTCTTTGAAGACGGCACCGGCCGACATCTGAGCAGCGGCGCTCAGCAGGTGCCGGTGGCCGCGAGGATGGCGATGATGCCGACCAGGTTGAAGAGGCCGTGGACGACCGCTCCGGGGAGCAGCGAGTCCGAGTACTCGTACAGCAGCGCCAGGATCACCCCCACCCCGAAGAGAGGCAGGGCCAGCACGAGCACGAGGTGGGCCGCGGAGAAGACTGCCGCGCTGATGAGCACCGCGGGAAGCACGGGCACGTGCCGGCGCAGCCACCCATAGATGAAGCCCCGGAAGATCGTCTCCTCGGACAGCGGCGCGACCACGCACACCACCGGGATGGCGATCCCGACATAGCCGCCGTACTCCCCGCGAACCGTGGTGCACTGCGTGTTGGGGGAGTTGGGGAGGAGGTCGGTGGCCAGGGACCCGAGCCACTGGGCGACGAGAAGCGCCAGCACCGCGCCGACCACGCCGATGGCCAGCCACGGCAGCCAGCCGAGGCGCCCGAGCGGGCGCGGCAGGCGCCAGCCGAGATCGCGCGGTCGCAGCCCCCGCCGCCACACCAGCAGCACCGCCAGCGCCGCCAGGGCGGCAGCGTACGACGCCGTCTGCCCGGCGAAGGACTCGACGGCGCTGCGCGCGGCTGCCGGCAGCCCCGAGTCAACGGCCTCGGTGAAGCCGAGCAGGACGGAGCCGGTGAGCAGCACTGCAGCGGATGCGGCGGGGACGAATGCGACCACGTCCGACCAGTCCCACCGTCCCGCCCTGCTCGGCGCGGTTGTGGTGCCAGGTACCGGCACCGGGTCGTGGTCAGCAGTGGTGCGCAGCCCCACGTAGATGAGCGCCAGGGGCGACAGCGCGGCGGCGGCGAGGAGGATGCCGCGCTCGACGGGGGAAGCCGACTGACTGGATGCGATGAAGGTCAGGAAGGACAGCGGCGCCGCGGTGAAGAGGCAGTACCTGGCCAGGTTCGCCCGCGGCGGAAGGGTGGCGACGGGCAGGCCGCGAGGGGCTCTCGGCTGGGGCACGGATCGCCAATTCTGCACAATCGTCCGATGCCAGACGTCACCGCCGTGATCGGCCACCAGGCGATGCTGCAGCGACTGTCGGAAGCCCATCGCGATGGGTCCCTGGCCCACGCGCTGTTGCTCACGGGCCCCACCGGGGTGGGCAAGACGACGGCGGCCCTGGCGCTTGCCGCGTCGATCCTCGATGCCGGGAGCTGGCCGGGGGGGCTGCTCGCTCACCCGGACCTCTGGCTCGAGGACTCGGAGGATGAGCGCGTCGGCATCGATCGCATCCGCGCGGGAGCCAGGGCCGACACCGGCCCGAGCCTCCAGGACGTCATGGGCCTGCGCACCTACGCCGGTGGGATGCGCGTTGCCGTTCTGGCCCGCGCCGAGAGGGTCACCGAGCAGGCCGCCGACGCGTTGCTCAAGACGCTGGAGGAGCCCCCGCCGGGAACGTTGATCGTGCTCTGCGCCGCCAACCCCGACGCCCTCCCCGCCACTGTCCTCTCGCGCGTCCAACACGTCTCGATGGCCACGGTGGCGGCAGCGCTCATCGTGCCCTGGCTGACGTCGTCGGGGATCGAGCCACGCCTGGCGCAGCTGTCGGCCGCGCTGGCCGGCGGCCGTCCCGGGAGGGCGCTCCGCCTCGCCTCCGAACCGGGCGCCCTGGCGGCCGAGGTGGAGGCCCTTCACGCCTTCCTGGCCGTCGCAGGCGGCGGCATGGACGGGGCGCTGCGGGCTGCCTCGGACCTCACCCCCGGACCGGGCGCCGAGGGTAGGGAGCGGGCCCTTCTCCTACTGGCGGTATGGTCGTCGTTCGTTCGCGATGCCGCGCTGGAGGCCGCCGACGTGACCGAGCTTCGTCTCTGGACGGACTACGTCGCACCCCTCGAGCGCTGGGCCGACAGCCTCGGCGCCGCGCGGCTCACCGACATCCTCGGGCTGCTGCTCCGAGCTTCAGGAGAGATCGCCCAGTACGCGCAGCCGCGGCTCACCTTCGAGACCCTCTTCCTGGACGTCTTCGTGGGCCCCGGGGCGCCGCCCTCAGTTGACGCGCCCGTAGCCCCTGCCGGCGTCGCCGACGCCCCCGCCGCCACCGCGGCGAACCCGCGCGTCCCGCGAAAGCAGGCGCGACGTCCCGCCCGGCGTTCCTGAGCTCGCCTCGGCCTGGTAGTCAGGAGGGAAGGCGGCGGCCGGCGAGCAGGGCGAGACCGGCGACCGCGAGGCCCGCGAGGACACCCGCCGGCACCAGCCAGGGTCGCTCCTGGATCAGCTCGGCGAGCGAGCTCTGGCCACCGGCGGCGGCGAGCGGCATCTCGATCGGGCGGACCGTCATCAGCCGGACGGTGCCGGGCACGGCTTCCTCTTGGCGGCTCCCGGCGCCCTCACCTGCGCTCTCGCTCACGGCTGTACCTCCGAACCCCGGCACTGCTGACGACATACTGCGCGCGTGAGCCGCCGGCTGCCCGATGACTTCCTGATCGGCTGCGCCTCCGCAGCCCACCAGGTGGAGGGTGGCCTCCACAACGACTGGTCGCGGATGGAACGCGAGCATCCAGAGCGGATCAGGGACGGGAGCGTCTCGGGGATCGCGTGCGACCACTACGCGCGTTACCGCGATGACCTCCGCCTGCTCGCGGAGATGCACAACACCGCGCATCGCTTCTCGATCGAGTGGTCCCGCGTCGAGCCTCGGGAGGGGGTCGTCGACCGCGCCGCCCTGCTCCACTACCGCGACGTTGTGCGCAGTTGCCGCGCGCTGGGCATGGAACCCGTGGTCACGCTTCACCATTTCACGTTGCCGACGTGGCTCGCGGACCAGGGGGGTGTGCTGAGCCCCGATGCGCCGCGCCTCTTCGCCCGGTTTGCGGCCCTGTGCGCCGAGACCGTCGGCCACGACGTGCGCTGGTGGATCACCGTCAACGAGCCCGCGGTGCTCGCGGTGTTCGGCTACCTCTACGCGGAGTGGCCGCCGCTCCAGCCGTCGGTGCGCTCGTTCCTCGGCGCGCTCGCGGGGCTGGCCAGGATGCACGCCGCGGCGTACCGGGCGGTCCACGCGGTGGCGGCCGCCCACGGATGGACGGCGCTGGTGTCGGTGGCCCACCACGAGCGTCCCATGCGCCCCCTTGACCCGGCATCCCCGGTCCAGCGCGCGGCCGCCATCCTGCCCAACGCGATCTTCAACCGCTGGTTCCTGCGCGCCTGCGCGAGTGGCCGTCTCTCTCCGCCGGTCGGCCGCGGCCAGGCGGTCCGCGGGCTGCGCGGCTCCCTCGATTACCTGGCAGTCAACTACTACTGCGAAGAGCGCGTGCGCTTCAACCGCCGCAAGCCTCGCGACCTGTTCGCCGAGCGCGTCGTGCCCGACGGCATCCCACTGTCGGCGTTCGGCTGGACCATCGATGCCGCGGGCCTGCGCCGAGCCATCACCGCGCTCTGGGACGAATTCCAGCTCCCCATCCTCGTCAGCGAGAACGGTGTCGCCGACGAGAGCGACGAGCTCCGCGCCGGCTTCATCGTCGACCACCTGGCGGCAATTCTCGACGCCGCCGAGACGGGCGTCGACGTGCTCGGCTACCTGTACTGGACGGCAATGGACAATTTCGAGTGGGCGGAGGGGTATTCGAAGTGCTTCGGCCTGCTCCGCGTCGACCGCCAGACCATGGAGCGGTTGCCCAAGCCGAGCGCCGCGGTATTCGCCGAGATCTGCCGCACGCGCACCATCCCGGGGTAAGCGCGGCCATCGCTGCCGGGCAGGTCCCAGGGCGCGGGGGCGCTCGCATCTGCCGTTGGTGGGATTGCGCCGATTCCTGAGGCGTCGTGCACAAGCCGGCGGGGGGTACGGGGTGCAAAGCGAAAGACTGACCCTGTACCATGCCGGCCTGAGGCGTATGGCTTGTGCGTCCCGCCCTAGGAGTGACCTGCGATGACCGCTCGATTGGCACCCGTGGACGCAGCCGGAGATCCCGACATCATCTCGCGCGTGGCCGCCGCGGGCGTGCGCCAGGTCCACCTTCAGTTCAGCGACGTGCTCGGAACCGTCAAGACGGTCACCATTCCGGCCAGCGGGCTCGAGGCCGCCCTCGACCGCGGCGTCTGGTTCGACGGCAGTTCAGTCGAGGGCTTCACGCGCACCGCCGAGAGCGACATGTACCTGGTGCCCGACCCGTCCACGTTCCAGGTGCTGCCCTGGACCGCGGAGCCGACCGCTCGCCTGATCTGCTGGGCACGGACGCCTGAGGGCGAGCCGTACTCCGGCGATCCGCGCGGCGCACTGCAGCGAGCCGTCGACCACGCCGACGCCCTCGGCTATCGATACTGGGTGGGACCGGAGATCGAGTTCTTCCTCCTCCAGCTGGATTCGCAGGGCGTCCCCCGGGCCCGCACCGACGACGGGGTGGGCTACTTCGACGTCACCGGTGGCGGTGCCACCGATCTGCGCCAGGCGATGCTCGCTGCGGCCGGGGCGGTGGGCGTGGAGATCAACAGCGCCCATCACGAGGTGGCCCCCGGGCAGCACGAGGTGGATCTCGGGGCCTGCGATGCACTCGCCTCGGCCGACGCCATCGTGACCTTCCGGCTCGCCCTGCAGGCCGTCGCCCAGGGCGCCGGCGTCATCGCCAGCTTCATGCCCAAGCCCTTCAACGACCAGCCGGGCAGCGGCATGCACGTGCACCAGAGCCTGCTCCGCGTCGGCGCCGGCAATGCCTTCGCCGGCGCTGACGACTACGGCCTCAGCGACGTCGCCAAGCACTTCATCGCCGGCCAGTTGCACCACGCCGAGGGGATGTGCCTGGTTCTCGCGCCGCTGGTCAATTCCTACAAGAGGCTGGTGCGCGGCCTCGAAGCGCCGATCTTCCTCTCGTGGGCTCGCACCAACCGGGGCGCGTTGATCCGCGTTCCCCACGTCTCGCGGCCCGAAGCGGTGCGCGTGGAGCTGCGCAGCCCCGACCCGTCGTGCAACCCCTACCTGGCGTTCGCCGTGATGCTGCGCTGCGGTCTCGACGGCGTGGAGCGCCGCCTCCCCCTGCCCCCGCCGGTCGAGGAGGCGTTGCTCGGCTTCGACGAGGTCGAGCTCGAGCGACGCAACGTGGGGCTGCTGCCCGACAACCTCAAGGACGCGGTGGACGCCTGCGAGGCCGACGACGTCGTTCGCGACGCGCTCGGCGACAACCTCACGGATCGATTCCTCGAGGCCAAGCGAGCGGAGTGGCGTGAGTACCGCGGCCAGGTCACGGGCTGGGAGCTGGAGCGCTACCTGGAGCGGGCGTGAGCGCGCGACGGTTGGAACCGCGGCCGGGACCTGACTGATGGAGACCGCGGTGATCACGGTGCGCGATGTGTGGCGGGGCGCCCTCCCCGACGGGACCGAGCTGCTCGGCGGTGGCGCCGGGCTGGACAGGCGCGTCGAGTGGGCGACCACGCTGCGCAACCGCCCGCCCGCCTTTGAGGCCATCAAGGGCGGTGAGATGGCGCTCGTGCCGGTGGCGTCGATCAGGCTCCTCGACGAACGCCTCGACCTCGCCGATGTGATGAACACGCTCGCCGAGAAGGGCGGCGTCGCCGTGGCCGTCGTGGGTGACGCGTCGCCCGGCAGCCTCGGTGTGGCCGAGCGCCGGCTGATGCCCCTCCTCAAGTTGCCCGAGGGTGCCCACGTCAACGAGACACAGCAGTCGGTGGTGCGCTTCATCGTCGAGCAGCGCACCGTGCTGCATGACCGTGCCCAGCTCCTCCAGACCGAGCTCATGCAGCTTGCCCTGGGCGGGGCGGGCGCCGACGCCATCATCGCCAGGCTCCGAGAGCTCACCGGTCGGACGGTGGCGTGGCACGACGGCGCCGGCAAGCTGCGCAGCAGGTCCGGCGATCTCCCCGCCACGGTCCGCGATGCACTCGGCAACGGCGAGGAACTGCTGCGCTGGGTGGCCGGGCAGACCGTCTCCGCCGCCGATCCTCCCGTGAATGAGTTCGGACTGCCGCGCGGTCTCAGCCGGCTTGTGGCTCCCATCCCCGGCCGCGACGGTGTGCACGGGTTTGTGTCACTGATCGGCGAGGAACACCAGCTGGGCCAGCTCGACCGGGTGGCCGTGTCCCGCGGGGCATCCGCATGCGCCATCGAACTCGACCGCGAGCGCGCGGTGCTTCGTGCGCGAGACGATGTCGAGGGGGAGTTGGTCGCCGCCCTGCTCGACGGGTCGTACGGGTCGGACGTCGGCGCCTCGGAGCGCGCTCGCCGGCTGGGATTCGACCTCGCCGACCGCTTCAGCGTTCTTGTCGTGCGTGGCCGCAACGCCGGCAGCGCCGCACTTGACACGCTGACTGTGAGCGCGCGCCGGTGCCTGGCGCGCAGCGCGCCAGGCTCTCTGCTGGCGGTGCGCGACGGGGCGGTCTGCGCCGTTGTGGCCGACGCCAATGCGGACGCGGCCGACCACGGCCGTCTCGTCGCCGAGGGGCTGCGCGCTGACTGCGCAGCGGCACTGCGCGACGAGGTCATCGTCGGGGTGGGTCGGTCGCGCACCGGCCCGCAGGGGGTCAGGCAGTCGCACCGCGAGGCCGAGCACGCGCTGCGCATCAGCGCGCGACTCAAGGCCCCGCGTGCTGTCGCGACGTTCTCGGACCTCGGTCTGCACCGCCTCCTCGTGGTCATGACCCAGCATGCCGAGACCGAGGACTTCTATCAGCAGACGGCCGGTGCGCTCGTCGCCTACGACGACCGCACCGGCTCGGGCCTGATGGAGACCCTCGACGTCTTCTTCGCCTGTCACGGTTCACCCACCGATACCGCGCAGCGCCTTCACCTGCATCGCAACACGGTGCTGTATCGCCTGCGGCGGATCGAGGAGATCGGAGGGCTGCGGCTCGAAGACCCAGCGACGCGGCTCAACCTGCAGCTCTGCCTGCGCATCCGCGAGGTTCTGCCCGCCACGCCGGGCAGGTCGGCGGCGGGAAGTCGCTGAGGGCGGGGCACGACGGCTGGGGCGGTCCGTTTGTGCGAAGCGCACAAGACGGCGGTGCCAAAGTTGTGGCGGCGCGCGTATCGAAGCGGCCCCCCGTCCCCTCCTAGGCTTCGTGCACGAGCCCGCACTCAGGAGAACGCCGTTGCACCGTCGAAGCCGAACCCGAATTGCGATTGCCGGTGCCACCGCGCTCGCGACGCTGCCGTTGACCGCTCACGCTGCCGACAGCACCGCGACCCAGGCGGCCGGCGTCGCCGCCGACACGGTGTGGGTGGTGGTCGCGGCGCTGCTCGTCCTGTTCATGCAGGCCGGCTTCGCCATGCTCGAAGTCGGCTTCACGCGCATGAAGAACGTCGGCACGGTGGTCGCCAAGGTCATCGTCAACCTCAGCATCAGCTCGGTCATGTACTGGCTGGTCGGCTTTGCCTTCGCGTTCGGCGCCGCCAGCGGGTTCGTCAACAGCATCATCGGCGTCACCGGTTTCGCGCCGTCGTTCCACCCGGGCTCGACGATGAACTTGCCGTCGCTCGCTGCCTCGACAGCGCCGGCCGCGGCCAAGTTCTTCTTCGAGTTCGTCTTCTGCGCGGTGTCGCTGGCGATCGTCTGGGGAACCATGCTCGAACGCACCAGGTTCATCGTCTACATCCTCTTCGCCGTGCCATTCGCCGGCTTCATCTACCCCATGATCAGTCACTGGCTATTCGGCGGCGGCTGGCTGATGAGCAGTCTCGGTGCCCAGGACTTCGCCGGATCGACCGTCGTTCACCTCACCGGCGCCACCGCCGGATTCGCCGGTCTGCTCCTGCTCGGCCCGCGCATCGGCAAGTACTCGCGCGACGGCAAGCCGAACGCCATCCCAGGGCACAACATGCCGCTCGCGCAACTGGGGGTGATCATCCTCTGGTTCGGATGGTTCGGCTTCAACCCGGGCTCGACGCTCAACGCGACCAACCTGCACTTCGCTGACGTCGTCGTCACCACCAACCTCGCTGCGGCCGCGGGCGCGTTGGCGGCGATGGCCACCATATACCGGCTGCAGAAGTCGCTCGACGTCGGCATGATCGGCAACGGCGCCATCGCCGCCCTGGTAGCGATCACGGCCCCGAGCGGCTACGTGCAGCCATGGGCGGCGATCATCATCGGGGCTGTGGCGGGTGTCATCGTGGTGTTCGGCGTCATCGCCATCGACAAGTGGATCGACGATCCCGTCGGTGCGCTCAGCGCACACGGGTTGGCCGGAATCTGGGGCACGTTGTCGTGCGGCCTGTTCACCGACCCTCAGCTGGCGACCTTCAACGGAGTGGGCCAGGGCGGCCTCTTCTACACCGGCAGCTTCAAGCAGCTCGGTGCTCAGGCAGCCGCGGTGAGCGCCAGCTTCATCACCGTCTTCGCGCTCAGCTACGGCCTCTTCTGGGCGATCAAGAAGACGGTCGGGCTGCGCGTCAGCCAGCGTCACGAGATCGACGGCCTCGACATCAGCGAGCACGGCATGTGGGGCTACCCGGAGCAGTTCATGCCGGTCCCCGGCGGGGCGTACATTCATCCCGACGCGGTCGCCGAACCCGCGCGTAAGCTGGTCGGATCGACGGCGCCCGCGGACGAACAGAAGGGGCCGGTTACGGAGGCAGGTACGTCGTGAAGAAGGTCGAGGCAATCATCCGCCCCGAGAAGCTGCAGGCGGTTCAGGACGCCATGGACGGGCTCGGTGCCTCTGGGCTCACGGTCACGGAGGTGCTTGGCTGCGGCGCGCAGCGCGGCTACACGGAGACGTACCGCGGGGCACGAGCCAACATCTCTCTGCAGCGCAAGGTGAAGGTGGAAGCCGTGGTGGGGGACTCGCTGGTCGACGCCGTCGTCAACGCCATCACCGGTGCGGCCCGCACCGGGGAGGTTGGTGACGGCAAGATCTTCGTTCTTCCCGTCGACGATGCCGTCCGCGTCCGTACCGGCGAGCGCGGTGACGCCATCGTGCGCCACCTTGAACCCGAGCGCTGGGGTCACTGACCGGCGCGGCCGAGCCCTCGACCCAACGGGCTAGACTCTGGCCGCCATGACCTATGTCGTCACCGAGACCTGCATCGACCTCAAGGACAAGTCGTGCATCGAGGTCTGCCCGGTGGACTGCATCCATGAGGTTGACGACGACCGCATGGTGTTCATCGACCCCGACGAGTGCATCGACTGCGGCGCCTGCGTCGACCCCTGCCCGGTGGACGCGATCTACGCTGAAGAGGACGTCCCCGCGCCTCAGCAGCCGTTCACGCTGATCAACAAGGTCTACTTCAAGGACAAGGTCGCGGCCCGCGAGCAGGTCGACGCGATCAAGCCGGTCGCCTGAGCAGCGCGACGGATCGTCCACACCGCACCGGCGGTTACCTTGTGCGCCGCGCACAGGAGTCGCACCCCGCTTCTCAGGTGTGGCGTCCATAGTGACCGCCCTGTCACGAGGCTAGCCTGAAGGCCGACAATCCGGCCACGCCAGCGATCCACCGTCCCGCGCGGCCGGCAACCCACCACGGAGGATGGATCGCATGGCAATCGACCAGTCGGTAGCCGCCCCGTACACAGCAGAGGTGCAGCCCACGATGTCCCCGACCGCCGTCTCCGACACCAGTCCCAAGCAGCTCATCGCTCACGCCAGGGAGCTGGGCGCGAAGATGGTTGACTTCAGGTTCACGGACCTCCCCGGCACCTGGCAGCACTTCAGCGTGCCTGTCAGCGAGCTCACCGAGTCCGTCTTCGAGAACGGCATCGGCTTCGACGGGTCGAGCATTCGTGGGTTCCAGAAGATCCACGAGAGCGACATGCTCCTCTTCCCCGACACGGCGCGCGCCTTTCTCGACCCGGTGCTCGAGGTGCCGACGCTGGCGATCATCTGCGACATCAAGGACCCACTGACGCTCCAGCCCTACAGCCGCGACCCTCGCTATGTCGCGCGCAAGGCGGAGGAGTACCTGCGCAGCTCCGGTATCGCCGACACCTCCTACTGGGGCCCGGAGTGCGAGTTCTACATCTTCAATTCGGTCCGCTATGACCAGAACACTCACGAGGGCTACTACCACATCGACTCCGACGAGGGCGTGTGGAACACGGGCCGCAACGGCACCGCCAACCTCGGCTACCGCCCCAAGCTGAAGAGCGGGTATTTCCCGGTGCCGCCTGTTGACAAGCAGCAGGACCTGCGCAGCCGGATCGTGCTCGCTCTCATCGAGGCGGGCATCGACATCGAGGTGCATCACCACGAGGTCGGCACGGCCGGCCAGGCCGAGATCGACATGCGCTTCGACACGCTGGTTTCGATGGCGGACAAGGTGCTCAAGTACAAGTACATCGTCAAGAACGTCTGCTACAACGCGGGATACACCGCGACGTTCATGCCCAAGCCGCTCTTCGGTGACAACGGCAGCGGCATGCACACGCACCAGTCGCTGTGGAACGGTGACGAGCCGCTGTTCTTCGACGCCGCCAACTACGCTCTGCTCAGCGACATGGCGCGCTGGTACATCGGCGGCCTGCTCAAGCATGCCCCGGCCGTCCTCGCCTTCGCCGCTCCCACGACAAACAGCTACCGGCGCCTGGTCCCGGGGTACGAAGCGCCCATCAAGCTCGCCTACAGCGCGCGCAACCGCAGCGCCTGCGTGCGCATCCCGACGTACAGCGACAAGCCTGCGGCGCGCCGCCTCGAGTTCCGCTCGCCGGACCCGATGTGCAACCCGTACCTGGCGTTCTCCGCGATGCTCATGGCCGGTCTCGACGGCGTCCAGAACAAGATCGAGCCGCCCATGCCAGTCGACGCCGACCTGTACGAGCTCGAGGGCCGCGAGGCGGAGCGCGTCCACGACCTCCCCGGTTCGCTCTCCGAGGTGCTCGACGCCCTGGAGAACGACCAGGAGTTCCTGCTCCGCGGTGGCGTGTTCACGCCCGACCTGATCGACACGTACATCGCCTACAAGCGTGAGAGCGAGGTCGACCCCATCGCTCTGCGACCACACCCATACGAGTTCTACCTCTACTACGACGCCTGACACAGCAACGATGGGGGCGTAGGGAAACAACGCCGCAGCCGTGAGGGACGGGAGCCGCCGGGTTCCCGTCCCTTTCTCTTCCTGTCTTGGCCGATCAACCGTCTCCGGGTCACGATGGGGCAGCACTGTTCTGGCACAGTGCCGTGGTGCTTGAACTGAGCGGTGCGGACGCGCGCGGCCTGGCCGTGGTCGCGCAGGGGCTGAGCGGCCGTCGCCATCGCGATCCGCTGCGTCTTCTGCGCCGGCTCAACGCCATACAGATCGACACCATCTCTGTGATCGCTCGATCGCAGGAGCTCGTGGCCTTCGCCCGTTTGGGTCCTGTCAGTCGCGCCGACCTGGCGCGGGCATGGTGGGGCCGGGGGGCGACCTTCGAGTACTGGGCGCACGCGGCGTGTCTGCTGCCGCTCGAGCTGTGGCCGCTGTTCGCGTGGCGGCGGCGCAGCTACCTGCGCCGGTATGGGTCGCGCACAGTCGAGCAGCACGAGATCGCCGCGCGCCTGCGCGACGTGGGTTCGCTGACGATCGCGGACCTGGGCGGCGGGCGGACGGCCCCGGGCTGGTGGGAGTGGAGCGCGGTCAAGTCAGCCGTGGAACGGATGCTCGCCTGCGGCGAGGTCGTGTGCACGGAGCGGCGCGGCTTCCGGCGGGTGTACCGCCTCGCCGAGGACGCCGTGCCAGCCCACCTGCTCGGCGCCGAGCCGGACGACGCCGCCTGCCACGCGGCGCTGGTTGCGCTGGCCGCCTCGTCCCTGGGTGCGGCCACGGCCGACGACCTCGCCGACTATTTCCGGCTCCCGGTCGCCGCTGTCCGCCCCGCTGCGGAGGCCGCCGGACTGACACCCGTCTCCGTGTCCGGATGGCGCCGGCCGGCCTGGGCGGCCCCGGCCGCACTGATCGGGCAGAGGCGGGCGCCACAGCACCGGCCGGTGCTGCTCTCACCCTTCGATTCGCTGATCTGGCACCGACCCCGCACCGAGCGCCTCTTCGGCTTTCGCCATCGCCTCGAGGCGTACACGCCGGCGCCCAAGCGAGAGCACGGCTACTTCGCGATGCCGCTCCTCGCCGGGAGCCGCCTGGTGGGACGCGTTGATCCGAAGCGTGACGGCGGCGTGCTGCGCGTGCGCTCCTTGTCTGTCGAGCACGGCGCCGTCGCCGCGCTCGCCGAGGCGCTGCGCGCCGCCGCGGACTGGGTGGGATGCGACGAGGTTGCCGTCGACCCGACTGTTCCGGAAGTGGTCGCCGGCCCTCTTCGTGCCGCGCTCGCCGCCGGGTAGGCTCCGCCCCATGGAGCACGCTGGCCGGCCATGAGGATCGGCAACATGTACGGGCCCGATGCGACCTTCGTCGGCGTGCCCGCTGCCGACCTCGATGACCCGGCCAGCTTCGCGGGCGCTGCGGCTGTGATCGTGGGCGCGCCGTTCGACGGCGGCACCAGCCACCGCCCCGGCTGCCGCTTCGGTCCGCAGGCGATCCGGCTGGCCTGCTACCTCGAGCACGACGGCAGACGTCCGTCGCTCGCGCTCGGCGTCGACGGTCTCCTCGACCGCGGCGTGGTCGACGCCGGCGACGTGCTCATGCCCGCCGGCGAGATCGAGGCATTGCTGCTCCGCCTCGAGCAGGCGGTGGAGCTGGTGGCCCGCAGCGGCACCGGGCACGGGCACGCCGGAGCCCGGCGGCCTCACCGCCCGCCAACTGCTCGACGCCGTGCGCCGCGTCGCCAGGGAGGTACCGCTGGCCGGGGTGGAGGTCGTCGAGGTGTCGCCACCGTACGACCACGCTGAGGTGACCGCCTACCTCGGCAATCGCATCGTCCTCGAGGCCCTCTCCGGGATCGCCTGGCGCCCTCGCCACGATGGCGCGGTGAGGCCCGAGGATCCGCTGCTTGGCCGCGTCGCGGCGCACGCACCCGGCGACCTCACCGGGTAGGCCACCGCTCCCTCCACCCGGTGCCGTCATGTCCACCGGCCGTCTGTCATGATCCCGCGGTTGCGGCCGCCGACCGGCGCCGTCGGTGGCGCGATCCGCAGAGGGAAACCGTGGCACAGGATCCGGGCATCGTCGGGCCCGCAGACGGCCGAGCGATACCGCGCTATGCCGGGCTCAGCACCTTCGCCCGGCTTCCCCGCCTCGAGGACGTTGCCCACGCTGACGTCGCCGTCGTCGGGGCGCCGTTCGATGCCGGTGTCAGTTACCGCCCGGGCGCACGCTTCGGCCCCGCCCACATCCGCCAGTCATCCCGGCTGCTCAGACCATATAACCCGGCTCTCGATGTCGGGCCCTTCGATGGGCAACAGGTCGCGGATGCCGGAGACATCAGTTGCAACCCGTTCGACATCGGTGAGGCGATCAGCCAAGTCGAGGCGGGAGCAAACGCCCTCCTCGCGGGAGGCAGTCGCCTCCTGACCCTTGGCGGCGACCACACCATCGCGCTGCCGCTCCTGCGCGCGGTCTGTCGCGACCTCGGTCCGGTGGCGGTGCTGCACTTCGATGCCCACCTCGACACCTGGGACACGTATTTCGGCGAGCCGTACACTCATGGAACGCCATTCCGGCGTGCGTCGGAGGAGGGCCTCGTGGACCTGGCGCACTCCATGCACATCGGCATCCGCGGGCCGCTCTACGACCGGGTCGACCTCGCTGACACCGCTCGGCTGGGCTTCGAGACCATTCACTGCGCCGACATTGAGGAGCTCGGCGTTGCCGCGACCGTAAGGCGCATGCGCGACCGCCTGGGCTCAGCCCCAGTGTACGTGTCGATCGACATCGACGTGCTCGACCCGGCGCATGCGCCCGCCACCGGGACACCCGAGGCGGGAGGCATGACCAGCCGGGAGCTGCTCGTCACCATCCGCGGCCTCGCCGGGCTCCGCGTCGTGTCGGCCGACATCGTCGAGGTCTCGCCGGCCTACGACCATGCCGAGATCACCGGGATCGCCGCCGCCCACGTTGCCTACGAACTGCTGTCCATCATGGCAACACCAGTGCACAGAGAGGAGTAGAGGCATGGCCACCACGACCGAACCGGTCGCCCGGCGGAGCACGGGCGGACTCGAGGTCCGCTCCATCGACTACGTGCCGCTGTCCGAGCGTCACGGCAAGCTGTGGCACCTCGGACCGCTGTGGTTCATGAGCAACGCGCAGATCGCCACGCTGGCAGTCGGGCTGGTCAGCATCACCACCGGCGGCAACGTCATCTGGTCGCTGCTGGCGATCCTGGGTGGCACGCTCTTCGGCACCTTCTTCATGGCTTTCCACTCCGCCCAGGGCCCGCAGCTCGGCCTGCCGCAGATGATCCAGTCGCGGCCGCAATTCGGCTACATCGGAGCGCTGCTCGTCTGGCTCTTCGCATATCTGCAGTACGCTGGCTTCAACGTCTTCAATACCATCCTCGCCGGGCAGGGGATGAACGCCAGCGTCGGCGGCGATACGAAGATCTGGATCGTCATCGCCACGGTTCTCGCCGCGGTTGTCGCGCTGGTCGGGTACGACCTCATCCACAGCGTTGAGCGGCTGCTGACCTACGCGTTCGTCGTGTTTTTCGGACTTTTCACCATCGTCGTCATCGCCAGGGTCGGACTCCCTGCCGGCGCCTGGGACTTCGGCGGCTTCAAGGCGACACCCTTCCTTGCACAATTCGGAGTCGTCGCCGGCTACCAGATCAGCTGGGCGATCTACGTGTCCGACTACTCTCGGTACTTGCACCCGAACGTCACCGTGAGCAAGACGTTCTACTGGACGTACGGTGGATCCGCGCTTGGCGCCTTCTGGCTGATGGGCCTGGGCACCCTCCTCGCCGCTGGGGCTGGCGCTGCGTTCACCACCATCGGGTCCATCCACGACGCCGGCAACCTGCTCTTCAGCGGTTTCGGCGGCGTCATTCTCGTCTTCTCGGCGCTCGGTCTGATCTCGGTCACGGCACTGAACATGTACGGCGGGTCGCTGACCCTCATCAGCGGGATCGACTCCCTCAAGAACGTGCGCCCGACGCTGAGCGTTCGCTCCATCACCATCAGCATCACTGCCGTCCTCGGGCTGGTGGGCGCGCTGGCCAGCTCGGACGCCTTCCTGTCCAACTTCACCAACTTCCTGCTGCTGGTGCTGTACTTCTTCATCCCGTGGACGTCGATCAACCTCGTCGACTACTACATCGTGCGGCGCGGCCATTACGCCATCGAAGAGATCTTCAAGCCTGACGGCATCTACGGCCGCTGGGGATGGCGGGGCATCGTCAGCTACCTCATCGGCTTCGCCGCCATGACGCCCTTCTTCGCCACCGGGTGGTACACAGGCTTTGTGGCCAAGGACCTCGGCGGCGCCGACATATCCATCTTCATCGGGTTGCCCGTGGCCGCCATCCTCTACTACGTGTTCAGCCGTTCCCTCGATGTGGAGCACGAGCGCGCAGTGGCGGTGCAGTCGGACGCCAATCTCGAGCAACTCGCCAGCGCCCACGAGCGGGACTAGCAGCGGTGCCCGCTGACGGATTCGGCGTCGACGCCTTCGCGTCGGCGGCGTCCGTCCGGGCTGGCGAGGTATCCCCCGTCGAGCTGGTCGAGTCGTCGCTCGAGGCGATCGCGCGCAGCAACGCGGCGCTCAACGCGTTCACCGTCGTGCTCGCGGACGAGGCGCGCGCGCAGGCCCGCGACGCCGAGGCTGCGGTCGGCCGCGGCGAGCACGCGCCCCTCCTGGGCGTCCCGGTCACCGTCAAGGACCACATCTGGATGCGCGGCGTGCGCGCCACCAACGGGTCGGTCGCGTACCGCGACTTCGTGCCCGATGTGGACTGCGAGGCTGTGGCCAGGCTCCGCGCGGCCGGCGCCATCATCGTCGGCAAGACCAACAACCCCGAGTTCTGTTACCGCGGGACCACCGACAACCGCCTGTTCGGTTTGACCCGCAACCCGTGGAACCTCGAGCGGACGCCCGGAGGCTCGAGCGGCGGGGCGGGCGCATCGGTCGCCGCCGGGATGGCGCCGATCGCTCTCGGCACCGACGGTGGCGGCTCTGTGCGCATCCCCGCGTCCTTCTGCGGAGTGGTCGGTCACAAACCCACGTTCGGTCTTGTGCCAAAGGAGCCGGGCTTCAAGGGTTGGAAGACCCTGTCCGTGGACGGCCCCATCACTCGTTCCGTGCGCGACGCCGCGCTTGCTCTCTCGGTCATGGCCGGTGTCGCAGTGGCAGACGACATGACCTACCCGGTGCCGCCGCAGGACTACGTGGCCGCGGCCACCGATGAGGGCGACGTGCGCACGCTGCGTGTCGCATGGTCCGTGGACATGGGCTTCGCACCTGTCGACCGCGACGTTCGCCGTGCGTTTTCGGCGGCTCTGGACACCCTGTCGAACCTCGGCTGTCGGCTCACCGAGGTCCACCCCCCGACGCCGAACCCGATGCCGATGTGGAACCTCTTCGCATGCTGCGAGGGCTACTCGTCCGAGGGACCGCTCCTGGAGGACTGGGAGTCGCAGATGAGCGCGGGCACCGCCGACCTCATCCGGGCCGGCCGTGACCTCGCCGGGTGGGAGTACGTCGACGCATTGCACGCTCGCGCGGCTTATACCCGGGCTTGGGCCGAGTTCTTCACCGTCCACGACCTGCTCGTCTCGCCCTGCATGCAGCTGACGGCTTTCCGCGTCGACCTCCTCTCGCCGCCGAGCATCGACGGCGTTGCCGTCGACCCGTTCTTCGACGACTGGTGCAGCCTTGTGCTTCCGGCCAACCTCACCGGTCAGCCCGCAATCTCGCTGCCGATGGGTTTCGGCGACGACGGGCTCCCGGTGGGGCTGCAGGTGATGGGCCGTCGCTTCGACGACGCCACCGTGTTCACGCTTGCCGCTGCCTACGAGGCGGCCACCCGCTGGGTCGACGAGAGACCGCCGTTTTCAGGTCAAGCCTGAAAGGCGGCGCCTCTGCGATCGAGGGGCAGCGTTTCAGCTGACGGCTCCGCCCGCGAGCGGCGTGGCGGAGGCCCGCTCGCGCAGGCCTCCGCGCGTCGCGTCTCAGGAGGGGTTGTGGCTCGCCGCGAGCGGTTCGCCTGTCTCCAGCAGTGTCTTGAGGCCGCTGAGCACCCAGCTCCAACCGCCGCCCGCGCCCGTGTCCTCCATGCCGCCGGAGAGGAGCACCGCCAGCTTCGGCATTCCCTCGAGGTCATGGACCACGGTCAGCTTGGTGATCCGCCGTAGCCGTATCGCTCGGTCCACTCCGGCTTGGTGATCGCGTCCCAGACGGCTTGAGGGGTCGCCCTGATGTACACCCGGTAGACCTGGGTTGTCGCTGGCGCCGTCGCGGTCGTGGTCATGCCGTGT
>DAISRJ010000008.1:0-61220 GCA_036828955.1 Candidatus Dormiibacterota bacterium
ATCAGTTCATAGACGAGTGGCAGCAGCACCGGTCGTTGGCGTATAAGGGCGAAGTGCAGAACGCGCCGCAGCCGCCGCCGAGTCCACTCGGTGAACCCGCGGGTACCGGCCAGCCGCCAGGGGACGAAATTGTGCTGTTCAAGGCGGTTCCCGCCGCGCGTCCGCCTGTGTGGCTAAGGTGGCTCATCACGTTGGGGTTGTACGAGATTTGGCGCCGTAGGACCCAGTTCATCGTCACCAACCGCCGAGTGATTTGGAGGCGAGGCGTCATCGACCGATCGGAGCGCAGCATCCCCCTGAGCCGCCTTCAGGATGTGACCAAGCAGAAGCGGCTGTTGAGTGGCTGGATCGAGTTGTCGTCGGCTGGCGGGCCAGAGGGAGTGGAGACGATGGGACCAATGTGGAACCGATCAGTAGATCGGATGGCCGACGCGATCGACGGCCAACTCCGGTGACCGCAGCCGCCGAGATGGACGGAGTCTGACGGCCACCGGCCCCCGAGCCGACGCCGCTGACTACCAGCCGTTCTTGTCACCGTCATTCGGTTTTCTGACGAGAAGACGGAAGGGTCGCCAGCCGGTGGTGTTGGCTTCGAGGCCCACCCTGAGCCCGCACTGTGGGCACGTGTGGTGCTCAGCGATGGGCGTGCCGTCGTCGGCGCGCAGCCAGCCGATCAGGTCGCGCACCCGGGATGACCCGCAGTCGCGACACACCAGGCTCGCGCCTTCCTCGACGATGAGATCCTCATCACCGACCATCACGCTCAATTGTCCACGCCGGCCGCTGGCAGGCTTCGCACGCAACTGTTTTGCGACGCCGCAACCTGCGTCCAGCGCAGCATCGCCATGGACGCGGCCGCCGCCAGGAGCAGGCCGGCCAGAACATCGGCGAGGTAGTGCTGTTTGATCAGCACCGTCGAGGCGACGATGAGCGCTGTCCAGGCGGCCGCGGGGACGCCGATGCGGCGATCGATGTGCCACCAGTGGATCGCGATGATCGTCGACAGCGACGTGTGCAGGCTGGGGAAATCGTTGTAGGGCTGGTCGGCACTGTAGACCCAACGAACCAGCGAGCTGAAGACATCGGAACCGCCAACGTGCGGGCGCGACACGAACGATTGCAGGAAGACATAGAACGCATAGCTGATGAACCACACGACGATCATGCTCAGCGCTGCGGACCGGTACACGCGCGCTCGACGGAACAGCATCAACAGCAGGCTCACCCCGATGAAGGGGATCAGCGACACGTACGGAACAGCGAAAACCGGCACGACGGGAAGCGCGTCGTCCAATGGGGTGCGCAGGAAGATGCGGCTCGGGCCGTGGTTGAGAAGCTCGTAGATGAGGTTCGTCCCGAGCATCGCCGGGATCAGAGCGACGTCCAGTGCCGCAGAGCGCCACCCCTGGTTCAGCACGCCGCGCCGCAGGTGAGCGGTCACGCCGGCACTGTACGGCACCTGCCGGCCGCCCACTGAGCCCAGTCGAAGGCGAGTGCCGCCCCGTGGGTGCACTGCACCAACGCGCGATCCGCTGTCACACTCGACGCCGTGGGCCGAGAGGAGTGGGTGAACGCGGCGCGCGGACTCCTGCCGTCTGCTCCCCTGGTCGACGGGCACAACGACCTGGCCTGGGCGGTGCGCGAGCTGGCGAGGCGAGGTGCCCCGCCGGTGGACATCTCCACCCGGCAGACGGCGACCCGCACGGACCTGCCACGGCTGCGCGAGGGCTGCGTCGGTGCTCAGTTCTGGTCGGTCTACGTCCCCTCGAGACTTGCGGGCGATTCAGCCGTGACGGCGACCTTGGAGCAGGTCGATTTCGTCCTCGCGATGATCGCCCGGCATCCAGATGACCTCGGCCTCGCGCTGACCGCCGCCGACGTCGACGCGGTGTTGGCGCGCGGCGCCATCGCCTCCTTCCTCGGCGCTGAGGGCGGCCACTCGATCGCGTGCTCCATGGGCGCGCTGCGAATGTTCTTCGCGCTCGGGGTCCGCTACCTCACGCTGACCCACAACGACAATGTGCCGTGGGCCGACTCGGCGACGGACCTGCCGGCGCTCCGCGGCCTGAGCGCCTTCGGACGCGAGGTGGTCCGCGAGATGAACCGTCTCGGAATGCTCGTCGATCTCTCGCACGTCAGCACCGCGACGATGCACGACGCGCTCGACGTGACCGAGGCACCGGTCATCTTCAGCCACTCGTCGTGCCGCCAGCTTGTCGATCACCCCCGCAACGTTCCCGACCGGGTTCTCGCGCGGCTGACCGGCAACGGCGGCGTCTGCATGGTGACATTCGTGCCGGACTTCGTCTCGTCTGAGTGCAGGGACTGGGGCGCCGCCCTCACGGCTGCAATGGAGCAGCGCGGGCTGAGCCCGCGCGACGTGCCCGACGAGGGCGACGCGTTCCGGGTCGAGTACGAGGCAACCCATCCGCGGCCGCGGGCAACGGCTGCGCAGGTCGCGGAGCACATCGAGCATGTCCGGGACGTTGCCGGAATCGAACACGTCGGTATCGGCGGCGACTTCGACGGCTGTGACGACCTTCCCGAGGGCCTGGATGACGTGGCTCAATACCCGACGTTGTTCGCCGAGCTGCTCGACCGAAGCTGGTCGACGGCGGAGTGCCGCCAGCTTGCCGGTGGAAACGTCCTGCGAGTCCTGCGTGACGCCGAAGCCACCGCCACAGGCGCCCGGGCGCAGCGTTCTGCGTCAGTCGCGACGATCGACGCTCTCGACCACCCCGATCGCCCGGGCTGATGGGGCCTTCGTTCCCGACCGAGCTGCTGCCGTCGTCAGCCCGGCCTTCTGAGCGCGGCCTGGTGGTTGGCGGAGTCCCGGTCGCCGCGCTCGCCGCGGAGCACGGCACGCCGCTGATCGTCTACGACGAGGACCATCTGCGCCAGCGCTGCGCGGACGTGAGACGCGCGTTCCCAGATGGCGCGTCGTACGCCGCCAAGTCCTTCCTCTGCCGGTCCGTGGCACGACTCGTTCACGAGGCCGGCCTGGGCATCGACGTTGCCAGTGGGGGAGAGCTGGCCATCGCCCTCGGCGGCGGGGTGCCCGCCAGCGCGTTGACGCTGCACGGCAACAACAAGTCCAGCGATGAACTCGGAGCAGCCCTCGACGTCGGGATCGGACGGATCGTGATCGATTCGTGGGACGAGCTGGATCGTCTGTCAGGCCTCGCCGACAACCGTGGCGCCAGGCAACGTGTCGCTTTGCGCGTCAATCCCGGCGTGGCCGCCGGCGCCCACCAGTCGATCATGACCGGCCATGCGACGGCGAAGTTCGGCGTTGCGACCGCGGGCGGCGAGGCGGCTCAGTTGGTGGCCCGGATCCGCGCCACGCCGCGCCTCGAGTTCACCGGAATCCATGTCCACGCCGGCTCGCAGGTCACCGATCTCGGTCCGCTGGCGCAGTCCATCACCGCGGCGGCCGCGGTCGCCAGGGAATGTGAAGCCGCCGAGTTGATCGTTGGCGGTGGCCTGGGGGTCGCCTACACCGCGGGCCAGACGGCGCCCGGCATCGCCGCATGGGGCGCGATGGCGCATGCCGCGGCGCGTGCGAGCGGGTTCGAGGGCCGGATTCTCGCTGAGCCGGGCAGAGCCATCGCCGCCACCGCGGCGATCACCGTGTACACGATCGGGACCATCAAGCGACTCGCGGAGAACTCGATCGTTGTCGCCATCGATGGCGGCATCAGCGACAACCCCAGGCCGGCCCTCTATGGCAGCAGCTACCAGCCTCTGCTCGTCCGCCACCCCTTCCTGCCGGAGACGGCGGGGCGCGGTCCGTACAGCATCGTCGGGAAGAACTGCGAGTCGAGCGACACATTTGCTCGCGACGTCTGCCTGGCGGCAGAGCCGCGAGGTGGGGACATCCTGTGTCTCCCGGTGACGGGCGCGTACACGTACTCGATGTCGTCCAACTACAACGGCCTCTGCCGCCCTGCCGTCGTCCTGGTCCGCGACGGAGGCGGCCGCTTGGTCCTGAGACGTGAGAGTGTCGATGACCTCCTCCGCGCCGACGTCATCGCCTGAGACGGCCACGGCGTGCGATTGGTCCACACTTCTCCGCGACGGAGCATCGCGAACAGAGAGGAACCCGAAGCTCATGACCGACGTGATCGCTGACCCCGACTCCGATCCGACGAGCGTGGTGCTCAGCTCGTGAGCGCGCGTCACCCGCGCTCCGCGCGCCGGCCACGGGGGATCGGCCGAAGCCTTCTCGGGCTGATCCTCGCGCTGATCATCGCGGCCGTGATCATCGCGATCGTCGCCAAGATCCTGATCACTCTCCTGATCATTGCCATCGTCGTCGTCGTCATCGGCGGCGTGTGGATGGCGCTGAGGGCGTGACCCCCCGCCGGGCGGTGCGGGGCGCCAACGCGCGTGCCGGCCCGACGGCCCCGGACACCGCTGATCGCCGGCGCGTCGCACTCATCGGGTACGGGCTGGCCGGCCGCGTGTTCCATGGTCCTCTCGTGCGCGCGACGCCGGGGCTGGAGATGGCCGCGATCGTGACTCGCAACAGCAGCCGCCGCGAGCAGGCCGCGCTCGACTTTCCGGCTGCGACACTGCTGGAAACACCCGACGAGGTCTGGGCGCAACGTGACCAGTTCGACCTCGTCGTGATCGCGACGACACCGGGCACGCACGCCCGACTGGCCCGCGAGGCGATCGACGCCGGCCTGCCGCTGGTTGTGGAGAAACCCCTCGCCGTCGACGCCGGCGAGGCGCGCGCGCTCATCGACCACGCCGAGGCACGTGGCGTGCCCCTGGTCCCCTTCCACAATCGCCGCTGGGACTCCGACCAGCTGACCCTGCGCAGGCTGCTCCAGGAGCAGACGCTCGGCACCGTCCACCGCTACGAGTCGCGCTTCGAAAGGTGGCGCCCCCAGCCCAACGCCAAGGCATGGCGGGAGGCGCTCACGTCGGCCGAAGGTGGTGGTGTGCTCCTCGACCTCGGCACCCACCTGGTCGACCAGGCGCTCACCCTGTTCGGTCCGGTGTCGCGGATCTACGGCGAGGTGCAGTCGCGTCGCGGTGGCGCCGACGATGATGTGTTCATCGCTTTGCGCCACAAGCGTGGCGTGGAATCGCACCTCTGGGCGAGCGCGCTGAGCGCCGCGCCTGGCCCGCGCGTGCGCGTGCAGGGTAGCGCCGGCGCGTACATCGTGCAGGAGCTTGATGGGCAGGAGACAGCTCTGCGCGGAGGCGCCCACCCTGACGACCGCGACTTCGGGCTCGAGCCGCAGGAGCATTGGGGGCGGCTGTGGCGGGGAGATCGCAGCGAGGTGCTCCCCAGTGAGCCGGGCAGGTGGCTCACCTTCTATGAGGGAGTGGCGCAAACACTGCGCACCGGGGCACCGCCGCCGGTCGAGGCCCGCGATGCACTCCTTGCCCTGGAGATCCTCGACACCGTGCGCGGCCAGGCAGACTCCGACCCGTGATTCCCCAGCCCGGGATCTTCGCCCTCGGAACCGTCGAGCACTGCTACGTGGAGTTCGACCTCGACGCCGGTCGAGGCCCTGCCCACCTGGCTGCCGCGCTGGCTGCGCTGCACGGACCGGGCACGCCACTCGTGGCCACCAGTGCCGTCGTGGCCCTACGGCCGGAGCTGTGGGCGGCGGTCGACGCCGACTCCGCGCCGCCCGATGTCCGGTCGTTCACGCCCATCGGAGATGGTGATGCCGCCATGCCCGCCACCCAGCACGACGCATGGGTGTGGATCTCCGGCGCCAGCCGGGACACCGTCTTCGACAGTGCCCTGAGCGCCATCCGCGGCCTCGAGGGTGTCGCGTCACCGGCGACAGAGGTCACCGGCTGGGCCTACCGCCGCAACCGCGACCTCACCGGCTTCATCGACGGCACGGAGAACCCCCCGGCGGTCGAGGCTCCGGCCACCGCGCTGGTCGGCGACGGGTCCGCACAGGGTGCCAGCGTCGTGCTGGTCCAGCAGTGGGAGCACCTGCCCACGTTCGCCGCGCTCAGCCAGACCGAACAGGAGGCGGTGATCGGGCGAACGCTCGACATGAGCGTCGAACTGGAAGGCGACGATGCCCGCGCCGACTCGCACGTGACCCGAACTGTTGTCGAGGAGGGCGGCGAAGAACTGTCCATCTACCGCCGCAACACCGCGTGGGGCGGCCCCACCCGCCATGGCACCATGTTCGTGGGCTTCTGCGCGACGCAGCACCCGCTCCAGGTGATGCTCGAGAGGATGGCGGGCGTGCCCGACGGGGTGCGTGATGCGCTGACCCGCCATGCCGTTGCCCTGACCGGTGCCTACTACGTGGCTCCAGCTCTCGAAGCCCTGGCGCGGCTTCTGCCACCCGAGGAGTAGGCATCATGGACTGGACGACGATCTCGTCACTCGCCACTGCAGACGGGACGCTGGTGCTCGGTGTCGCGACGTTCGCGTCGGTTCGCTCGGCGAATCGCGCCGCGAGAGCTGCGGAGGGGTCACTCCTCGCCGGTCTGCGCCCGCTGCTGGTGCCGTCACGCCTCCAGGACCCCCCCGAGAAGGTCTCGTACGTCGACCGGCATCGGTATCCTGCACGGCTGGGTGTTCTACCCCGAACGGCTCAGCGGCGATGTCGACCGCCCCGATCCAGGTCACTTTCGGCGGCTCACGCGCGACATCTATGTGCCGGCGGGGGACACCGGTTTCTGGATGAGCGCATTCCGAGACCCGGCGTCCGACGAATTCGTACGGGCGCGCACAGCCATCGCCGCGCGCCAGGCCCTCACGATCGACCTCCTGTACGGTGACTTCGAGGGCGGGCAGTGTTCGGTCACGCGCTTTGCGCTGCTCCCGGTGGGGGAGGACGGCTGGCTGACCGCCGCAGGCCGTCACTGGAACATCGACAGGCCGCAGCCCCGATAGACGAGACCGGTGCGACGACCTCGCACCATGCCGGCGGCTGGCGTGAGGTGAAGCGCGCCTAGATCAGCGAGCACACATCGGCGCACTCGTCGGCCGCGATGTTGACTCCGTCGACGTACTCGCCCTCGAGACGCTGGCGCCGCACCACCTCGGCGTCGGCCATGTACAGGGCTCGCACGTCATCCCTCCATCCCGGATCCGGCCATTCGAACGGCAGCCGCACGATCTCACCGGGGGTCCGCACGGTCTCGAACAGCTCCAGCGATGCGGTCAATATCTGGCGCTGAACCTCCGCCTGGCCCGGCGGTCCCACCTGGTTGCCGAGCGGGAAGTCGAGGAACGCCGTCCGCGGTGCTCTCACCCGCTCGGCGATGTCGAACGCCGACGAGAGGGTCACCGTCGGGATGCCCGCCCTTTCGAAGACCCGTGCGACCAGTCCGACCGACTGGTGACAGGCTGGTCAAAGTGGGACGAGAAGCGCCAGGTCGGCGTTGGCACGGCGCGCCGCACCGACCATCTCGGGCGCCATGACGGTGACCAGGTCGGTGAGCTTCTTGATGGTCCCGAGGAAGCTGAGGTGAAAGTCCGCTGACCCTCCCACCACGCCGGTGGCCGCCAGTTCGTCGAGCCGGTCGCGTGGGAACACCACGTTTATGTCCGCCTCAGCCGGCCGGCGTACAGGCGTGGGGTGAGACGGAACGAGACGCGTCGCGGCCACGTCATGCGCGATGGTGCGAAAGGTCATGTCGTTGGTGGGCAGAAAGCTGGGCTCGTCCCGTTCGCGCACGCCTGCGCTGGTGATCAGGATGACCCGCGAGTCGCGAAGCGCCCTGCCCGGATCTGTCAGCAGAGGCGGTCCGAGCGCTGCGATGGGCAAGGGGGGCAGGTCAGCCGTGACTGCGTTGACCAACTCCGTGTAGCGCAGCGGAGAGTCATCTCCCTGGAGCGCGGTCGTCGGGTCAGATCCCTTCGCCGGCGACCCCGTACCTGCCACGCGCGCACCGTAGCACAGCATCACGTCCGCCCCCGAACCGGGAGGGGAGACGCCTCTATGGGCGCCGGTGTGTTTCGTAGGCTGTGCTGCGGAGGCGTATGGGCGCCTGGTGGTCCCCCTGATCTTCAAAATCAGTGTGGCCGGGCACCCCGGCCAGGCGGGTTCGATTCCCGTCCGCCTCCGCCACCACGAGAGGGTTGAAGGAGATGCTCGCGGACCCGCGTCGTTCCGTCCCCGCGACGGACATCGTTCTCAACAGCCCCCAGTTGCGCGAACCGCTGATCCGCCTCGGCCGCCCACTGGTGCGCTCCGTGGTGCGGGCCAGCCAGGAGCGCGTGCGCGGTGGCACCGTCGACCCAGAGGCGCTGCTCGAGGATGTCCTCGGCCACCTCCCGGCCCACGCCTCGACGCTGCACGCCGTCATCAACGCCACCGGGGTGATCCTGCACACCAACCTCGGCCGCGCGGCGCTCTCGGCGGCGGCGCGCGATGCGTTGGTGGCCGCCACCGGCTACGTCGACGTGGAGTTCGACCTTGCCACCGGGACGCGCGCGCCTCGTGGACGCGGCGTGCTGGCCGCCCTGCGCGCGGCGCTCCCAGACGCGGGCGACGTGCTCGTGGTCAACAACGGGGCAGCGGCCCTGCTCCTGACGGTCACCACCCTCGCCCAGGGTGCCGAGGTCGTCTGGAGCCGCGGTGAGATGGTGGAGATCGGCGACGGCTTCCGCCTCCCCGACCTTGTCGCCTCCACGGGCGCGCGCATCCGCGAGGTCGGAACCACCAACCGCACTGTCCGCCAGGACTACGCGGCCGCGCTTGGCCCATCGAGCGGCTGCATCCTCAAGGTGCATCCCTCCAACTTCACGATCGATGGGTTCACTGCGTCGGCGGCGGTCACCGACCTGGCCGGGCTGGGCGTCCCGCTGGTGGTCGACATCGGCTCCGGCCTGCTCGCGCCCGACGCACTTCTCCCGCGCGAGCCCGACGTGACCACGATGCTCCGCGACGGCGCTGACATCGTGACCGCCAGCGGCGACAAGCTCCTCGGCGGCCCGCAGGCGGGCATCGTCGCCGGCCGCGCCGACCTCGTCGCCCGCCTCCGCCGCCACCCCATGGCCAGGGCGCTGCGCGTCGACAAGCTGACGCTCGCGGCTCTCGAGGCTACCCTCATCGGTCCAGACAACCCCACCACCGCCGGGCTCCACGCCGATCCGAGCTGGCTGCGCGGACGCGTCGAGGCCATCGCGTCCCGCTTGGGCGGGGAGGCCGGGACCGTGCCGTGCGCGGGAGCCGTCGGTGGCGGCAGCGCCCCTGGCGTCGCCCTGCCCGGGTGGGCCATCAGTCTCCCGGAGAAGTACGCGGACCGCCTCCGCGCCGGCGACCCCGCGGTGGTGGGCCGCGTCGAGCACGGCCGCTGCCTGCTCGACCTTCGCTGCGTCCCCGCAGACTGCGACGCCACTCTGCTCGCGGCGGTTCTCGCGTGTACGTGATCGCCACCGCCGGCCACGTCGACCACGGCAAGTCGACACTGGTCCGTGCTCTCACCGGGATGGAGCCGGACCGCTGGGCGGAGGAGCGCCGCCGCGGCATGACAATCGATCTCGGCTTCGCCTGGACCCGCCTGCCGTCCGGGCGCCAGGTCGCCTTCGTCGACGTGCCCGGCCACGAGCGCTTCGCCACCAACATGCTGGCCGGCGTCGGACCGGTGCCGGCCGTGATGCTGGTCATCGCCGCCGATGAGGGATGGGCGGCCCAGACCGAGGACCATGTCCGCGCCCTGCACGCCCTCGGCGTCAGCCACGGCGTCGTGGCGGTGACCCGGACCGACCTTGCCGAACCCGGCCGGGCGGCCGCCGAGGCGACGGAGCGCCTCGCCGTGACCAGCCTTGCCGGGATCCCCGCTGTCGCCGTGTCCGGCGCCACTGGCGCCGGCATCGCCGACCTCCGCGCCGCGCTCGACCAGCTGGCCGCCGGCCTCGCGGACCCGGACCCGCGAGCCAGGGTTCGGTTCTGGCTCGACCGCTGTTTCACGATTCGCGGCAGCGGCACGGTCGTCACAGGCACCCTGGCCGCAGGCACCATCCGCCTCGGCGATAGGCTCGAGCTGCGCGGCCGCTCGGTCACGGTTCGGGGCCTGCAGTGCCTCGGCGCACCCGCGGCGCAGGCCAGCGGCACCGCGCGCGTGGCGCTCAACCTGCGCGGCGTCGCCCGCGACGATGTGCACCGCGGTGACGTGCTGCTCAGCCCGGCCGCGTGGGGCCGCAGCAGTGTCCTCGACGTGCGCGCCGCCGCCGGCGTGGATCTGCCCACGCGTCTCGTCGTCCATGTTGGCTCCGCGGCCGTGCCGGCCACGGTCAGGCCCCTCGGCCCGCCTGGCGACGACGCTCAGCGTGTCCCGGCCGTGCGCCTCCGCCTGGCAGAGGCGCTGCCCCTGCAGGTGGGCGATCGCCTGCTCCTCCGCGACCCGGGACGGCGCCTCGTGCTGGGCGGCGCGACGGTGCTCGACCCGGCTCCGCCAGCTCTCCGGGGCCGTGGCGCCGCGCGGCTGCGGGCCGCGGACCTACTCGACCATTCCGGCACGCCTGATCTTGAGGGCGAGCTCGCCCGGCGGGGAGCGGTGGCGGCCACGCTGCTCGCCGAGATCGGCGTGGCTGTTCCTGATCCGCTTCCGTCCTTCGCCGTCCCCGTCGGCCGCTGGCTGGTCGCTGCCGGGTTGTGGAGCCGCTGGCTGGATGGCCTGGCGGTGGCGGTCGACGGCGGCGGCGGCGGCCTCACTGACGCGGGCGTGGCGGCGGCCGACGTGGCCCGCGTCCTCGGGCTCCCCGACCTGGGCCTGCTCGCACCACTCCTGGCCGCCGCCCGCCGCTTCGAGGAGACCGGGGGGCGGGTCCGCCGCCGCGGCAGGCCGGTGGTGCTGCGTGCCGACGTCGCCACCGCCGTCGCCCAACTCGCCGAGACGCTGCGGCGCCGTCCCTTCCAGGCGCCCGACCAGCCTCAGCTCGAAGCTCTGGGCCTGGGCGCTCGGGAGCTCGGCGCCGCCGCGGCCGCCGGCACCATCCTCCGGCTCCCCGGCAACGTCGTCCTCCTCCCGGACGCGCCCGGGATCGCCGTCGGGCGACTTCGTGACCTTCCCCAGCCGTTCACCATGTCCTCGGCGCGCCAGGCCCTGGACACGACCAGGCGCGTGGCCGTGCCGCTTCTCGAATACCTGGACACGACCCGAGCCACCGAGCGCGTGGACGGCACCCTGCGACGCGTCCGCGTGTCGGAGACGGCTGTGCCGGCCCGGACAGCCTCGGGGTAGCTCCGCGAGCGGTGCAACCCCGACTAGGCGAGCGTCGGCACCAACTCCGCGAGCGCGGCCAGGGCCTCGTCCGCGTCGTTGCCCTCGGCGCGCAGGACCAGGCTCGTGCCCCCGAGGGCTCCCAGGCCGAGCACGGCGAGGATGCTCTTGGCGTCGGCCTCCCGCTCGCCCTTGACGACGGTGATCCGCGACGTGAAGGTCATGGCGCGGCGTACAAACAGTCCCGCCGGCCGCGCGTGCAGCGCCACTCCCTCGGGCAGGACGACCGCGACCTCAGAACTTGCGGGC
Source organism: Candidatus Dormiibacterota bacterium (assembly GCA_036828955.1). Classification (GTDB taxonomy): domain Bacteria; phylum Chloroflexota; class Dormibacteria; order Aeolococcales; family Aeolococcaceae; genus Aeolococcus. The sequence goes on from DAISRJ010000008.1 coordinate 11,473, forward strand.
ATCGCGCGCGCTCTCGGCCGCCAGGGCCACGTCCGCGACGGACGCGCCGCTCGACGCCATCACCGCCGCGGCGATCGCGCCCTCGACCATGGGCGCGTCGACGAGGCGGATCCTGCCGTTGACCCCGAGGTAGTCAAGCACGTGCCGGACCACCAGGATCGAGCTGCCGAGGTCGGCCAGGACCACGACGCCGTCGCCGGTGTCGGCGCTGGCCAGTGCCTGCTCGACCCGGTCGCCGCTCGTGCCGAGCCGGCTGTCGGAGCTGCCACCGGCGGTTTCGATCCGCACCTCATCCCCGGCGACCTGCCCGACGATCTCCGCGAGACCATCGGCAAGGGCAGCGCTGTGCGACACAAGTACTATCCCGACCACATCCCTCTCCGGTTGTCTGGGTCCAAGGGAGCGCAGTCTATACTACGGATCGAGATTCAGCAATGTCGAACAACGAGCGGCGCACGACCATCCAGGCCATCGACCGCGCCGCAGGCATCCTGCAGGCCCTGGCCAGTGGACCGCAGCGCCTCGGCGTCAGCGAGCTCGCCGCCCGGCTCGGGCTGGCGCGCCCCACTGTGCACGGCATCCTGCAGACGCTGGTGGCCCACGGCTTCGTCGAGCAGGACGCGGCCTCCGAGAAGTACCAGCTGGGCCCGGGCCTCCTCCAGCTCGGCTACTCGTACCTCGACCTCAACGAGCTGAGGGCGCGCTCGATCACATTCGCCGAGCGCCTCGCTCTGCGTACCAACGCCGCGGTGCGCGTCGGCGTGATGCACGGTCCGGCAATCGTCGTCGTGCACCATGCATTCCGTCCCGACGACACCTTCCAGGTGCTCGAGGTGGGCTCGCAACTCCCGTTGCACGCCAGCGCACTTGGTAAAGCCGTATTGGCGTTCATGCCTGTCGACGTGATCGACGACTTCCTCTCCGGGGAGCTGCACCGCCTCACCAAGCGCACCGCGACGGCCACAGCGTTACGGGCCCAGCTGCGCACCATCCGCGACGAGGGCATCGCCACTGAGAAGGACGAGGCGGTCCTCGGCGAGTCCAGCATCGCGGCCCCGATCTTCGACCAGACTCAGCAGGCGGTGGGGGCGATCGGCGTCGTGGGCGACACCGGCCGCATCTTCGCGAGTGGTGCCACCCGCGGGCACGCCGCCGCCGTCATCGAGGCCGCACGGGGCGTGTCGCGCGTGCTCGGGGCCGCGCAGTGGCCGGCGCTCGAGGCCAGCTGAGAGCATTCGCCGTGCGTATAATCGCGCCGGGGCTTGACAGTGCTTCGGGAGCGGCGTAGATTCCCGAACCACGTTCGGCATTGCCGAACACGTGACGGCCATGGCGTGGAGGAAAGCTGGGTGTTGTGTTCGATGGCGCATGAGTCCGTCTCGGAGGCATCCGGAGCTGCGGCGCCTGCGCTCATGGGGCCGGATCCGTGGCTGCCACGATGAAGCCGGCGGGGACCACCGCCCCGTTCATGGACGCCGATCTGCCGGGTGTGTCCTTCGCAACCGAGCGCGCGCAGCGGCGCCCGTTCGGCGAAGGGGTCACCCTCCCGGACGTGTACGCAGAGCCGGCGTCGAACGCCGGCGCAGCCAACTGAGCCAACCAAGAAAGGAGTCCCAACAACATGGCCATGCGCAAATTCCTTAACGACCCGGAGCAGCTGGTCAAGGAGGCGCTGGTGGGCGTCGAGCTCGCTCACTCAGACCTGCTTCGCTTCGACCGCGAGAACCAGCTCCTGATCAGCAAGAGCGCCCCGCGCCAGGGCAAGGTGGCCCTGATCTCCGGCGGCGGGTCAGGTCACGAGCCTCTCCACGGCGGCTTTGTCGGCGTCGGCATGCTCGACGCTGCCTGTGCCGGCGAGGTCTTCACCTCCCCGGTACCCGACCAGATGCTGGCCGCCACCAAGGCCGTCGACGGTGGTGCCGGCGTCGTCCACATCGTCAAGAACTACACCGGCGACGTGCTCAACTTCAAGATGGCCGCGGACGAAGCAGCTGACGAAGGCATCAAGGTCGAGGCCGTGGTCATGGACGACGACGTCGCCGTCCAGGACTCGCTCTACACCGCCGGCCGTCGTGGCGTCGGTGCCACCGTCCTCGCGGAGAAGATCGCCGGCGCGGCCGCCGAGCGCGGCGACGACCTGGCAGCTGTCGCCGGCCTCGTCCGTCACGTCAACGAGCGGGCCCGATCCTTTGGCATCGCGCTCTCGTCGTGCACCCCGCCCGCGTCGGGCAAGCCGATCTTCGACCTGCCCGAGGGCGAGATGGAGGTCGGCATCGGCATCCACGGTGAGCCGGGACGGCGTCGCGCCCCTCTGGGCACTGCGTCCGAGATCGCGGAGTTGATGGTCGAGGCGGTCATCAGCGACCTCAAGCCGGCCTCGGGGGCCAACCTCCTCGTGTTCCTCAACGGCATGGGCGGCACCCCCCAGATCGAGCTGTACCTCATGTTCGCCGAGGTCGAGGCTCGCCTCAGCAAGGCGGGATACAAGACCACGCGTTCGCTGGTGGGCAGCTACATCACGTCGCTGGAGATGGCCGGCGCCTCGCTGACCGTCCTCGAGCTGAGCGACGCGACCACCGCCCTCTGGGACGCGCCGGTCAACACGCCGGCACTGCGCTGGGGCGTCTGACAGCCTTGTCCGAAACCACGACCATGGATGCCGCCACGATCACGACGTGGATGAACGAGATCGCCGGCGCCGTGCGCGCCGAGCGTGACTACCTCATTCAACTGGACGCCGCCATCGGCGACGGCGACCACGGCATCAACATGACCCGCGGCTTCGATGCCGTCGTCCGCGCCCTGGCGCAGGAGGAGGACGGCACACCGGGAAAGCTCCTGACGCTCGCGGGGAAGACACTCGTCTCGTCTGTTGGTGGAGCAAGCGGGCCTCTGTGGGGGTCCGCCCTTCGCCGCGGCGGGCGCGCGCTCGGTGACGCGCCGACCTTCGACGACGAGAAGCTCGTCGAGGCCCTGGAGGCGGCACTCGCCTCCGTGGTCGACCTGGGGGCGGCGGTGCTGGGCGACAAGACCATGGTCGACGCCCTGCAACCTGCGGTCACAACGCTGCGCCGCGAGGTCGACGCCGGCACGGTGCTGCCTGTGTCGCTGCGGCGTGCCGCCGAGGCCGCCGAGGTGGGCATGAGGGCGACCATCCCCTTGCAGGCGCGCAAGGGACGTGCCTCCTACCTCGGTGAGCGCTCCGTCGGCCACCAGGATCCCGGTGCCACGTCGACAGCACTGATCGTGCGCGCTCTCGAGCGGACTGTCGCCGGCAGTCAGTGAGCGCGGAGCGCCGGCTCGCGGGGGTGCCGGCCTCGCCGGGACTGGCCGCCGGCCCGGCGCGGCACTGGACGGCGGCGACGGCCCTCGATGGCGCGCGCCTCGAGCCGCCAGAGCGACCGGCGGCCGTCGTCGAGGCCAACACCGCGCTGCGGACCGCGGCCGCTGAGGTGGAGGCTCTCGCCGCCGGGCTCAATGAGGCCGACGCCGAGATCCTCATCACGGGGGTCCTCATGGCCGCGGACCCGACGCTGCTCGCGGGCGTCGAGCGCGCCATTCTCGACCAGGGGCTGAGCGCGGCCGCGGCCATCCTCTCGTCGACCGAGGAGCAGGCCGCGTTGCTCGACTCCCTCGGCGACGAGATGCTCGCGGCCCGGGCATCGGACGTTCGCAGTCTCGGTCATCGCGCGGCACGGCTCGCCGGCGGCGGCGGCGATGGGCCGTCGTCGCGCCCCACCGAGGGGATCATCGTGGCCCACGACCTTGGCCCGGCCGACGTTGCCGAGCTCGGCACCGCCATCTCGGCGATCGCGCTCGCCGCCGGCGGGATCACGGGCCACGCCGCCATCGTCGCCCGGTCTCTGGGGATCCCCATGGTCGTCGGGGTCGGCGCTGCGCTGCTCGCGCTCCCGGAGGGCGCCGAGGCGATCGTCGACGGGGATGCCGGTGCAGTTCTCGTCGATCCCGAGGCCGAGCACTTCGAGGCCGCGCGCCATGCGTCGGCGGCGCGCCAGCAGGCAACGCAGCAGGCAAAGGCGATGAGCTCGCTGCCCGCGGTCACCCGCGACGGGGTGCGCGTCGTCGTCCTGGCCAACGTCACCGGCGCTGCGGAGGTGGAGGCGGCCCTCGGCGCCGGCGCCGAGGGGGTCGGCCTGCTGCGCACCGAGCTGTCGTTCCTGGATCGATCGAGCTGGCCGACGGCCCTCGACCACCGCCTGTTCTTCGAGCCGATCCTGGCGCCGCTGGAGGGCCGCACCGCCACCGTGCGTCTCCTCGATTTCGGCGGCGACAAGACACCGCCGTTCCTCGCGGGCCAGCACGGCCGGGGGATCGACATCCTGCTCCGTCACCCCGGCGCGCTGCGCGACCAGCTCAGCGCCATGCTCGCCGCCGGGCGCGGTACCCACCTGCACGTGCTCGTGCCGATGGTCTACGAGGTTCGCCAGCTGCGCGCGGTGCGGGCGGCGTTGACCGAGTCCGCCGCGGCGGCCGGGGTGCCGGTGCCGCTTCTCGGGGCCATGATCGAGGTGCCGGCCGCCGTCACCCTCGCCGACCAGGTGGTGCGCGAGGTGGACTTCCTGAGCATCGGCACCAATGACCTGACAGCGCTCCAGCTCGGGCTCGACCGTGCGGAGCCGGGAGCCAAGCCGGCACATCATCCGGCGGTGCTGCGTCTCATCGAGGCGGCGTGCCGGGCCGCCCACGCCGCGCGGGTCACCGTGGCCGTGTGCGGCGAGTCGGCCTCGGACCCGACGGCGATGCCGCTGTTGCTCGGCCTCGGCGTCGACGAACTGAGCGTGGGCTCGTCCCGCGTCGGCCGGGTGCGCGCGTGGGTCCGGGCCGTCGACCACGCCGAGGCCACCGCGCTTGCCCGACTGGCGCTCCTGGCCGAGAGCGCCGAGGACGTCGAGAAGCTCGTGGAGCCTCTGCGCACCGCTCTCCTCGCTTCCTGAGCGGCCGGCGGCGCCGCGGGCCGCGAGCCTACGCGGGCGGCCCGGGCGAGAGGGCGATCGAGGCGCGGTGGATGGCGCCGGTGGGGTCGCGCCAGACCACCGTGACTGTGTCGCCGGGGCGCCTCCCCGCACGGACAGCCGTGAGGTCGGCGTGCGAGTGGATCGCGATGCCGTCGATGCTGGTGATCACGTCGCCCCCGACGATGCCGGCCGTGGCGGCTGCGTCGCCCGGGGTCACCGAGGTCACTTCGGCCCCGTCGACACCGGTGATGTCGGCGGCGGACACGCCGAGGACGCCGCTGTGGCCCGACTGGATGTAGGGAGAGGTGACCCCGCTGAGGATGTCGTGCGCCACAGACAGGGCCCTGGTGATGGGGATGGCGTCGCCGAGGCTGCCGTTGATCGGGACTGAGGCGCCGCGAACGCCGGCCGTGTCCATGCCGATCACGTCACCGGCGCTGTTGAGTAGCGGTCCACCCGAGTCGCCGGGCTGGATGGGCGCACTGATCCCGATGAGGCCGTTGAGCGTCTCGTAGACGCCGGGGCTCTCGCCGGCCACTGTGAGGGTCTCGTTGAGGGCGGTCACCGCTCCCGTGGCGGGAACGGGGGCGCCATCGGCGCCAAGCGCGTTGCCGATGCCCGTCACCTGGTCCCCGGCGGTGACCACGCCGTTGATGTCGAGCGGCACGGTGCGCAGGCCCCTGGCGCCCTCCAGGCGGACGACGGCCACGTCGTCGGTCGGGTCGACCCCGAGCACCGTCGCCTGGTACACGGGGCCGGCCCCGGCGAGCTGCCCCGTGAGCGACTCGGTGCCCTGGACGACGTGGTTGTTGGTGAGCACGATCCCGTCGGCGGCGATGACCATGCCGGTGCCGGCGATCCGACCCCCGGGCAGGACGCCGTTGATGTTGACCACGGCGTCCGCCGCGGTGGCGGCGCGGCCGGTGGGCGCTGGAGTCGCTCCCCGTCCCGCGAGGTGCCCGGCACGCGACGTCACCGCCAGCGTCACCAGCGCCGCGGTGCAGAGGACGATGACGGCGACACCCGCGGCGAGCGCGGCGCGCCGGTTCACGGCTGGCGCGACGGTACGATCACGGAGGTCGCGTTGGGGGCGACGTCGATCGTCGACAGGACCTTGGCCGCACCCAGGTCGACGACGTACAGCTTCTGCTGGCTGTCGTCCAGCACGTAGGCGCGCGACCCGTCGGCGTTGAGCTGGAGCACGCCGGGACGGGACCCGACCGCAACAGACGTGGTGGTGGCCAGGGTTGCGGAGTGGATGAGGAGCAGGGCGCCGCCGGTGTTCTCAACCGCGACCAGGGTGAGGTCGTCGGGGGTGGGAGCGAGGCTGACGATGTTGCCGCTCTCGTCGTGGCTCAGCACCACGGTGTTGGTGGCGACGTCGATCTCCTGCAGCTGGTGGTCCGCGCCGACGAAGATGATCTTGCCCTGGTTGCCCATGACCAGGGACGAGCTGGAGCCGACGGTGATAGGCGCCCCGACGGTGTGGCCGGCGGTCGTGATCGGCAGCACCTGGGACGAGTCCGCACAGTCGGCGTACAGGGCGGCGCCGTCCGGTGTGATGACCAGTTGGGTCGGGCTGCAGGGCAGCGCGATCGATGCGCCAGCCCGCCACGTCCTGAGGTCCACGGTGGTGATCGAGTTGGTCTGGTGGTTGGCGATGTACGCGCTGTTCCCGTCCGGCGAGAGTGTCAGCGACGACGGTGCCACCCCCACGAGAAGCGGCGCGCTCGGCTTCAACGTCCCCGTGTCGATGGACGTCAGGGCGCCCGCGTGGCTGCCGTCACCGAAGCTCAGGACGAGCAGCTTCCTGTGGTCGCGGGTCAGGGCGAGGTCGACCGGGGCGCGGGCCACATGGATCGGGCCCCCGGCCGCGCCGCCCGACATGTCGACGCGCTGGACTGTGTCGGAGAACGCGTTGGCAACCCAGGCGCTGCTCAGGTCGTGCGCGATCAGCAGGTCGGGATCGTTGCCCACCCGGGTGGCGTGGTGGAGCGCCGTCCCGTTGAGAAAGGTCACGTCGCCCGCCGAGCTGGAGAAGAGCACCCACGCCTGGCCGGCGCCGCCGGCGAGGCTCAGGTCGGCCGGGGCGTTGGCGAGCGGGACCGGGGTTCCGGCGTGGTCGGTGCGCAGGTCGAGGGGGACGAGGGTCCGGTCGAGCGCGAGTGCAACCCACGCCGTGGTCCCGTCCGCTGAGATCTCGGCCCGCACAGGGCCCGCGCCGACCGGCACAGTCGCGACGACCGACCTGCTCACCAGGTTGACCAGCGACACGGTGCCGTCGATGCTGTTGCTCACCAGGAGCAGGTGCCCATCAGGGCTCATCGCCGACCCGGCCACGCCCTGTCCGACAGTGATCGGCGAACCGACGGCGTGCGACGCCACGTCCACAGGCAGGACGACGCCGGGCAGGTTGCCGACACCCGGCTCGGTCACCCACAGCGTGGCACCGTCGCGGCTGTAGAAGAGCTCATCGGGGCCGTTGTTGCCGACGGCGAACGGGGATCCGAGGCCGGAGGCGGGGCTGTAGAAGGCGAGGATCCCCGGCTGGCCGGAGCCGTTGATGATGCTCACGACCGCAGTCGAGTCCGTGGGGGAGGGGACGAACGCGCCCACCCCCTGGAGAAGCTGCACAGCCGGCCCGGGGGTGTTCGAGGCGGTGTCGATCGGGATCAGGGCGCCGCCAAGGTTGTCTGTGACATAGAGAATGTGGCCGTCCGCCGACATCTCCTCATCGACAGGCAGCTTCCCAGCCGGGATCGGAGTGCCCACGGTGCCGTGCGTGAGATCGACCGGGATCACCCGGCCGTGGGTCGTGTCCAGCAGGTACCCCCTGGTCCCGTCTGGGGTGGTCACCATGCCGTCGGGCGAGCCTGGCAGAGTGAGGCTCGGGCCTCCCTTTCCGCCGTTCAGGGACTGCGAGGCGAGAAGCGCGGGCCCGGCGTGGACGACGGCGACGGCGCTGGTGGGCAGGGCTGCGGCGGGCGCTGTCGACGTGGGGGCGCGTGAGCGCAAGAGGAAGACGCCGACGCCGCCGACGAGGAGCGCGGCGACCACGAGCACGGCGAGCAGTTGCCTGTTCGTGGGAAAGCTCTTCGCGCTCCCCAGCACGGCGATGGGCGGAGGGGCGCTGCCGTTGACAGGCGGCGGAGCTTCGCTGGAGGGTGCGGCGCCGGACAGCGCCGGCGGGGGCAGCGGCGGCGCCAGCGGGACCGCGGACGCCTCCCACGGCTTGAGGGCGCGTGGAGCGCGCTCGCGCACGCTCCACGTGGGCGTCGCGCCGGCCGCCGCGGCGACGGGCTCGGGCAGGGCAGAGGGCTCAGGTGGCGTCGCGAGGGGAGGGGCGTCGCTCCCCACTTCTTCGGGCACGTCCCGACCCTATCCAGCGGTTCACCGCGGCCGGTGGCGCGCGCGTCGCGATTCTGAACGGTGACCCGACCCGGCTACGCCGTGGCGTCGGCGCTGTCCGGCAGCGACGGTCAGAGGCTGCTCTCGACCCCCGCCAGGACGTCGTCGACGCGAATGTGGTCCAGGGTGGCGGGCGAGTGCCCGTTGGGCAGCGCCTGGACGACGCGATGGTCGGGGCCGGAGGGGGCCCGGGCGCGTCCAGCGGTGAGCCCGAAGAGGCCGATCGAGGCGGTGCCCACGGCGGCGGCGAGGTGGAGGAGGGGCGTGTCGGTCGCGATGAGCAGGTCGCAGCGCGCGATCACCGCCGCCGTCGTGCCGAGGTCGATCTCGCCGCAGAGATCAACCGTCTCGGCGTCGAGGTCGGGCCGCATCGCCTCCGCGGTGGCGCGGTCGCGGCCGTCGCCGACCAGGACGACCCCGGCGCCGTGACGCGTGGCCAGGCGGTTGGCGAGGAGCGCGAAACGCTCACTGCCCCACGACGCCACCGTCGCCTCGGCGAATCCCTGCCCCGGCGCGATGGCCACCAGCAGCCGGCCGTCGCCGACGCGGCTGCCGAGGAGCAGTTGCTCGGCCGACCGTGTGGAGTCCATGTCGGGCACGAACTCCACGCCTGACGGCGCCGCCGCGATGCCGAGCGGGCCCGCCAGCGCCAGCCAGTCGCCGGCGCGATTGCCGTCGCGCGACCCGTGCACCCGGTCGGTGAGCAGGCCATCGCTCAGCCCCGCGGCGACGCCGACGCGGCGCGGGACGCCAGACATGTACACGGCGGCGCGCACCGACGCTGTCTCGTTGCAGACCACGGCGACGTCGATGCGCCGGCCGCGCAGAGCTGTCCAGAGGCGGCCGAGAGCGGCCGCGCCGGGGCGCGCGGTCAACCCCCGGACAGCGACGAATTGGTGCACCCCGGGCAACCCAGCGCGGAGCTGGGCAGCGCCGGGCGGCCCGGCGATCATGAGCGGCTCGCCCGCGCTGCCGGACAGCGACGCCACCAGTGGGGCGGCCTGGAGCATCTCGGTGAGACCTCCGGGCACGACGACGACGATGTTCACGCGGCCAACCCTAGCGGGGCGGGACGCTGCGCGGATGCTGTTGCGGCGACTTCGGGCGCATCGGTGGGACGCTCATATACTGGTTTTATCCATGTCTCTCGCACTCTCCGGACGCGATCTGCTCAGCGTCGCCGACCTCGGCCGCGATGAGATCGGCGCCGTGCTCGACCTCGCCGTTCGGGCCAAGCATGGAGAGGACCTCGGCGCGCCGCTGCGCGGGCTGAACATGGCGCTCATCTTTCAGCGCCCCAGCAACCGCACGAGGGTTTCGTTCGAGGTGGCCATCAACCGGCTCGGCGGCCACCCCATCGCGCTGTTCGGCGACGAGATCCGACTCGGCGAGCGGGAGACCGCGTCCGACATCGCACGCATCCTCGACCGCTACGCCGACGGGGTGATCGCCCGCCTCGTGTCGCAGCGCGACCTCGTGGCCATAGCGGCGGCGGTGCGGGGGCCGGTGATCAGCGCCATGACCGACGCCGAGCACCCCTGTCAACTGCTCGCCGACCTGATGACGGTTCGGGAGGTGACCGGACGCATCGCCGGCGCGCGTGTGGTGTACATCGGCGACGGCAACAACGTCTGCACGTCGTGGTTGTACGCAGCGGCCATCTGTGGAGTCGACCTGCGCATCGTGTCGCCGCCGGGCTACGAGCCCCAGGAGAGCGTCCTGGACAGGGCGGCGCGGCTGCGCTCCAACGGCACCGGTTTCAGCGTGGGACATGACCCGGCTCCCGCCCTGCGCGACGCCGAGATCGTCTACACGGACGTGTGGACGAGCATGGGCCAGGAAGCGGAACAGCAGCGCCGCCGCGCGGATTTCGGGCACCTCCAGGTCAACGACAGGTTGCTCGCTCTCGCGCCCCCCGGGGCCCGGGTCATGCACTGCCTGCCCGCCCACCGGGGCGAGGAGATCACCGACTCGGTGCTCGACTCAGCGCGGTCGGTGGTCTTCGACCAGGCGGAGAACCGGCTGTGGGCGCAGATGGCCCTGCTCGCCCTGGTCTTTGACGGCGTGGCCGAGCGCACGCCGCTCCCGGCGGAGGCCTCATCGTGAGCGTGGTCTGGCACAACGCGCTCATCTTTGTGCAGAGCATCGGCTGGCGCGACATTCTCGACGTGGTCGTCGTGGCCGTGCTGCTCTATCAGCTGCTCAAGCTCATCCGCGGCACCCAGGCCGTCCAGCTCCTCGTCGGCCTCGGGGTCATCATCGCGGTCGGTCTCGCCTCTGAGGCGCTCAATCTGCGCCTGCTGCAGTTCATCTTCGCCAACGGCGGGCAGGCGATCGTGATCGCGGCCGTCATCCTCTTCCAACCCGAGCTGCGTCGCGCCCTCGACCAGGTTGGCCGCCTCGGCCCGGTGCGCTCACTGCTCGGTCAGCACACCAGCGTCGACGCCTTGCGCACGGTGGACGAGGTGATCCGTGCGGCGGCCTCCCTCAGCGAGCACAAGACCGGCGCGCTCATCGTCTTCGAGCGTGAGACGGGCCTCGAGAACATCGCCGCCACCGGCGTCCGGATCGACGGCGAGGTCACCGCCGAGATGCTGGCGACCATCTTCATGCCGGGAACCTCGCTCCACGACGGTGCGGTGATCATCCGCAACGCCCGCCTGATCGCCGCCGGCTGCGTGCTGCCACTCGCCGAGACAATCCCCGGTGTCGGTCGCATGGGCACCCGCCATCGCGCGGCCGTCGGCCTGACACTGCAGAGCGATGCCGCGGTGCTGATCGTGAGCGAGGAGACGGGGTTGATCAGCGTCGCCCGCGAAGGTCGCATCACCCGCGGACTCGACACCAAGGCCCTGCGCGACACGCTGGTCGCCCTCACCGGCGTCGGCGCCCCGGAGCGCCCGGGCATCGTGCCCCGACCCGCGGTGCTTCGGGCGATCCGGCGCAGGACACATCCATGAGAGGTCCCGGCTTCCTGACGCGCAACCTGCGGCTCAAGACGCTGGCTCTCGCGCTGGCCAGCGTCATGTGGGCGGGCGTCGCATACGCCAACAACCCGCCGGACACGCGCACCGTCACCGTGGCGGTCCCGCAGGCGGCGGCCGACCTGTCGCCGTGGGTGCTCGTCCATGCCATCGCCCCGGTCACGGTCAGGGTGAGCGGCACACGCCAGCACCTCGCCGCCTTCAACTCCGGCGACCTCGTGGTCAGCGTCAACTACAAGGCGATCACCCAGGCCGGCAACCAGACCCTGCCGGTGTCGGTCGTCAACAATGATCGCGACGTGGTCCTCGACGGAACGCCGGCGCCGATCATTGTCAACGTGGACCGGCACGGCTCCCGGACAGTTGACGTCACAGTTGACATCATTCAGCCACCCCCTGAAGGGTATGTTGTGATCAGCAGCGCGACCGTGCCAAGCACGGTGACCCTGCTCGGACCCCAGCATCAGCTTGCCGGCGTTGAGGCGCGGGTGACACTCAACCTCAGCAGCCAGAGAAGCAACTACCAGGCCAACAAACCGGTGGCTCTCGTCGACTCCGGCACCGACCAGCAGGTGAGCACCTTCGGCGTGACCATCGCGGGTCAGCAGACCCAGGAGGTGTTGGTGACCGTCCAGGTCGCCGCCAGCCTGACCTCGCGGTCCAGCGCTGTGATACCGAAGACAGGCGCGCCCTCGCCAGGGCACTACCTCGCCGCAGAGACGGTCAGCCCCGCAAGCGTTGTGCTCAACGGGCCGCAGGACCTGCTCAACACGGCCAACTCCGTGTCCACCTCTCTCATCTCCCTCACCGGTGTCACGGGGACGGTGAGCTTCACGGTGCGGGTCACGCCCGGGGCAGGGGTCACGGCTTCTCCCGTCAGTGTCATCGTCACAGTCACCGTCGACGCCATCCCGCAACCGCCGCCGACTGCGACGCCAACGCCAACACCTACGCCGACGTCCTCGCCACCGGTACCGACCTGACGCGCGCGAACCGCGCCGCGCGGCTGACCCGGCCGCTGCTGTAACCACCCCCTCACGGAAGACGTTCACAGATCGATATGTGTGGAATCATCGGCTACTCCGGACCACGCCTGGCTGCGCCGGTCCTCCTGGACAGCCTCACGCGGCTCGAGTACCGCGGCTACGACTCTGCCGGCATCGCAGTCCTCGACGACGAGGGCGGGACCGTCGTCGCCAAGAGCAACCTCAAGGTCGCCGACCTCGTCCACCAGCTCGACGTGGTCGGCATCCCTGATGGGCACACCGGCATCGGCCACACGCGCTGGGCGACGCACGGGCGGCCGACGGTCGTCAACGCGCATCCGCACAGGGATTGCACGGGACGGATCAACATCATCCACAACGGCATCATCGAGAACTACCGCGAGCTGCGCGTCGAGCTGATCGCCGCCGGCCACGTCTTCACCAGTGACACAGACACCGAGGTGGTGCCGCACCTCATCGAGCAGTACTACGACGGCGACCTCGCCGAGGCGGTGCGCACGGCGCTGCAGCGCATCCGTGGCGCCTACGCGCTGGTTGCGATCACCGCGCTGGAGCCGGGACGCATCGTCGGCGCACGGCTCAACGCGCCGCTGGTGGTGGGCCTCGGCGACGACGAGATCTTCGTGAGCAGCGACATCACGGCGCTGATCCCGTACACCAAGCGCGTGGTCCTGATCGGCGAAGGGCAGATGGCCTCGGCGACCCCGGCCGGCGTCACCGTCACGGGGCTCGACGGCTCGGCCGTCGAACCGCGTGTGATCGCCGTCACCTGGGAGGCGGAGCAGGCGCAGAAGAACGGCTATCCGCACTTCATGCTCAAGGAGATCTACGACCAGCCGGTGGCGCTGCGCGCTGCCTTGCAGGGACGGATCGACAGCAGCGGGCTCGTGGACCTGCCCGACGTCCTCCTCGACGCCCGGCACCTGCGCGACCTCGACCAGGTGACCATCGTCGCCTGTGGGTCGGCATGGATCGCGGGCCTCGTGACCAAATACGCCATCGAGAGATTGGCACGGGTGCGCTGCGACGTCGAGCCGTCCAGCGAGTTCCGCTATGGCGACCCGCTGCTCGACCGGCGCACGCTGGTCATCGCCTTCTCCCAGTCCGGCGAGACCGCCGACACGATGGCGGCGGTCCGCGAGGCCAGGCGCCAGGGATCAACGGTCATCGCTGTCACCAACGTGGTCGGCAGCGCACTGTCGATGGAGGCGGACGGCGTCATCTACATGCAGTCGGGGCCGGAGATCTGTGTCGCCGCGACCAAGACGATGCTCACGCAGATGGCCTGCGGCATGCTCCTGGCGCTGCGCCTGGGGTCGGCGCGTGGCACGCTCGACGACGAGGAGCACCGCCGTCTCACCAGTGCGATGTTGGATGCTCCCGCGCTGATCGAAAAGGCCCTCGAGCTCGAGCCGCAGTTGGCCGAGATGGCGCAACGCTACGCGCACACGCGCAACGCCATGTTCATCGGTCGCGGCGTCAATTTCCCGGTCGCCCTGGAGGGCGCGCTGAAGCTCAAGGAGGTGTCGTACATCCACGCCGAGGGGTACGCGGCGGGCGAGCTGAAGCACGGCCCCATCGCCCTTCTCGACCCCGATGTGCCAGTGGTGGCGATTGCGACACGGTCGCGCACATTGGCCAAGATGGTCGGCAACATCCAGGAGGTCAGCTCGCGCGACGCACCGGTCATCGCGCTGGTCAGCGCTGGTGAGAACCCTTTCGACGACGGCTTCGTCCGCGATGTCGTCGAGGTGCCGCTGGTCGACGAACTGGTCTCGCCACTCGTGAACGTGGTGCCCCTGCAGCTCTTCGCGTACCACGTCGCCGTGGCCCGCGGCTGCGATGTCGATCAACCACGCAACCTCGCCAAGTCGGTCACGGTGGAGTGAGCAGCGGCGCCGGGATCGACATCGCCTCGGTCGCGCGGGTCACCGCTCTGCTCGATCGCCGCCCCGAGGTGCGGGGCAGGATCTACACCGACGCGGAGGCACGTGACTGCGACGGACACCCTCAGCGATGGGCAACACGCTGGGCGGCCAAGGAAGCGGTGCGCAAGCTGTGCGGCGCCGCCGGCGTGCCCCTGCCTGCGTATAGGGACATCGAGGTGGTCATCGGCGCCGGCGGGGCACCGTCCGTCCGCCTCCACGGCCGCTCCAGCCGCCTGAACCTGTCCCTCAGCCACGAGGGTGACCTCGCCGTCGCCGTGGTCACCGGCAGCGCCGCGCCGGCCACCTTCGCCGAGGTGCCTGCCACGCTGAGGCTCGCCGATCGCCCCGAGGACGCCCACAAGGGCACATTCGGCACCGTCGTGGTGGTGGGCGGGGCCATGGGTTTCAGCGGCGCACCCCTGATGAGCGCCCTGGCCGCCGCCCGCGGCGGCGCGGGGAGGGTGCGGCTCTGCGTGCCCCAGGCCATCTACACGGCGGTGGCGGCGCAGACGCTCGAGGTCATGGCCCACCCCCTTCCAGACGCCGATGGGGGCCTGGCAGCCGCGGCGTTGGCGCCGCTCCAGGAGCGTCACCTGGCGGGCGCGTCGGCCGTGGTCGTCGGCCCTGGCCTCGGCCGCGCGACCGGCACAGAGCGACTGGTCCTCGAGCTGCTCCCCCGGCTCACCGTGCCCACCGTGGTGGACGCCGACGCGCTGAACATCGCCGCCGCCCACCACCTCGACTGGCGTTCCTGTGAGCAGCCCGTTGTCCTCACCCCCCACCCTGCTGAGATGGGCCGCCTCTGCGGACTGGCCACCGCGGACGTCCAGTCGCGCCGCCGCCGGCTGGCCATCGACTTCGCGACCGACAACGGCGTCGTGGTCGTGCTCAAGGGCAGTGACACCGTCGTGGCCGCCCCCGACGGGCGCGTCCACGTCAGCGACGTGCGCGTGGTCGCGCTGGCCACCGGTGGCAGCGGCGACGTGCTGTCCGGCCTTCTCGCCGCCTTCCTGGCCCAGGGCCTCGACGTCTTCGACGCGGCGGTGGCCGCCGTCTTCGTCCACGCCGAGGCGGCGCTGGGAGTGCAGGACGTGCGCGGACGTGCCGGGGGGCTTCCGCGCGACCTCCTCGACGAGCTGCCCGCCGCCCAGGAGCGGACCCGCCGCGTCCTCGAGAAGCGGCTCAGTCCGTGATCGCGGCCGGTCGACAGACGCCGGCCGGCGAGACGCTGCAGGCGGTCATCTTCGACGTTGACGGCGTGCTCATCGACACCGAGCCGGTCTGGCGGCGCGTGGAGACCGACGTGTTCGGCTCGCTCGGCATCCACCTCACCGAGGCCGACTGCCGCGAGACGATGGGCGTTCGCATCGACGAGGTGGTGGACCTGTGGCACAGCCGAAGACCCTGGCTGGGCGCCTCCCGCCAGGCGGTGGTGGACCGAATCGTCGCCGGCGTCGCCGACGAGGTGCGCCGCAACGGGACGCCCATCGATGGTGCCCTCGACGCCATCGCCGTGGTGCGCCGAGCAGGCCTGGCTTGCGCTCTGGCGTCGTCGTCGCCCCTGTCGCTGATCCAGGTCGTCATGACGGCGCTGCACATCACCGCCGAGGTGGACGTGGTCTGCTCAGCAGAGCAGGAGGCGCACGGCAAACCGGCGCCCGACGTCTACCTGCGCGCGGCGTCGTCGCTGGGGGTTGCGCCGGCGGCGTGTCTCGCCGTCGAGGACTCGGTCATCGGTGTCCTGTCGGCCCGCGCGGCCGGGATGTGCTGCGTGGTCGTTCCCGATGATCACACCGCGACCGACCCCAGGCTCGAGGTGGCGATGCGCCGGTTCAACTCGCTGCGTGAACTCGACGAGCACACATTGGAAGAACTGCGCGCAGCCTACTTTGCGTAGATGTAGCCCTGGACGCCCGAGGAGTTGCCGGGAAGCACGCGGTAGTCGACGCGGTTCCAGCCCGCGTAGTTCATCTCCGAGAACTTGAAGTAGCCCGCCGGCACGCCGGCTGCCGGGCCCACCGCCTCGACGTAGCCCACGTGACCGATCCAGCTGGCTCCGTCACCACCGGGCCAGAAGGCGACGACGGCGCCGACCGCGGGAACGTGGCCCTCTGGGTAGCCCATCCTGGCCGCGTTGTAGAACCACTGGTTGGCGTTGCCGAGCCAGGGGATGCAGCGCCGGCTGGCGACGTACCAGGTGCACTCACCGTACGCGAAGTGGTTGCCGCATGAGGACGAGGAGTGCGAGACGGGCACCGCGTTGCCTGCGATCTCCTGGTCGATCTCGGCGATCCGCGCCCCGATCGCCCGCGCCGGGGCGCTGGCACGCTGGAGCGCGAGGTTGCGCACGCTGACAAGCATGAGCAGGGCGTTGCTGTCGGAGGAGAGCTGGCCTTCCAGCGCCGTCGATGAGGCCGCGTCCCTGTGGATCTCGTTGGTCTCAGCCGTGATCGCCGCTTCCTTGGCCCGCACGTTGGTCTGCATGTTGTTCACCTGCTCGGCGACGTGGGACGTGCCGGTGAGCCGGTCCATCGCCTGGGAGAAGGTCTTGGCGCTGAGAACAGCCGCCACCCATGAGTCGGTGCTGGTGCTCTCGTAGCTCTGGCGGGTCAGGGTTGAGAGCTGCTGCTTGGCCTGGACGACCGTCGCCTGGTCATCGGCGACCTGGCCGCTGAGCACGAGGAGACGGGCATTCAGGGCTGCCAGCTGCTTCTGCGCCGCCAGCAATTGGGCCTGCTCGGATGCGAACGCGCCCTCCGCGGCCGCGAGCGCTGCGGAGGCACTGTTCTTGGCGGGCTCGAGGGCAACGAGCTGCGCGAGCAGCTGTGCGCGTTTGGCCCGCAACGCGTCGGTCTGGGTATTCGCCTGGCCCGTCGGGATGCTGGTGATGCCGATGCTCAGGAGAGCACCGCACCCCACCACGATGGCCACAAGCTTTCGAGTACCCCGCAATAGATGCCCCTCCGGTCCCCGTTTTCGAGGTCCCTCGATCGTGTGGTGTGCGCGCCGGGTGCGGGCCCCTGCGGCAGGCGGCACGATAGAGAATCGGAGGGCGTGAATGCAACCGGCGCAATCGCGAGCGCAGTGTCGACGGTCGATTCTCGCCCGCGATCCTCCGGTGACCGTGAGGCCGCCCCGGCGCGGCGGGCTGGCCCGGCCAACCCGATGACTAGAGTATGAGGCCGACGATGCCCGCTTTCCCTCGCGCGCTGTTACGTAACGGGTTCGGCGCGGGCGGACCCACCCTGGCGGAGGTGGGGGAGCGCGCCCTGCTGGAGAGGCTGATCGAGATCGCGGAGGCCGGCGCCGGGCCGGCTGGGGAGGACCGCAACGGCGACGATGCCGCCGTATGGCGTCCGCCTCCCGGCCACGACCTGGCGGTCAGCATCGACGCCGTCGTCGAGGACGTCGACTTCCGGCGCGACTGGATCAGCCCGCGTCAGCTGGGCAGAAAGGCCTTCGCCGTGGCGGTGTCGGACCTCGCCGGCATGGGCGCGCAGGCGGTGAACTGCGTCGCCACCCTCTGCGCGCGCGGATCCGAGCAGTTCGAGGACGTCATCGAGATCCAGCGGGGATTGTGTGAGGCGGCCGCCTCATGCGGGTGCGCGCTCATCGGCGGAGACGTCAGCGCCATCGACGGGCCGCTGGTCATCGACGTGTGCGTCACCGGCAGCCTCCCGGCCGGCCGTGCGCTGCGCCGGTCCTCGGGTCGCGAGGGCGACGTCCTCATGGTCAGCGGTGTGCTCGGTCGCGCCGCCGCCGGACTTCGCCTGCTGCGTGAGTCGCGCGCGCCGGCCGACCTGCTGGAGACGCGGTGGATCGAGGCCCAGCTCCAGCCGCCATCGCGACTCGCCGAAGGGCGCCGTCTGCTCGACGCCGGCGTGCTCTGCGGCGGTGACGTCAGCGATGGCCTGCTCCTCGATGCCGCGCGCACCGCCCGGGCGTGCGGGTGCGCCGCCGAGCTGTGGGCCGACAGCCTCCCCGTGGACGCGCCGCTCCGCGACCGTTTTGGCGGGGAATGGCTCGAACTGGCGGGCGGCGGCGGCGAGGACTTCGAGCTTCTCGTGGCGGTCGCCCAACAGGACGCCATGCGCCTGCTGACCGGCTGGCCGGCCGAACTTGCGCCGTTGACGGCGGTGGGCATGCTCCGAGCTGGTTCCGGCGTGCAGCTCCTCGACCGCCGCGACGGTACCCCCCTGGCCACGCCGGCGTCCGCCGCGGAGCATTTCACGTGAGCGCCCGGCTCGCGTCGCTGCACAGCGATTCCCCTGCCACCACCGAGGATTTCGGTGCCGCGCTCGGCGCCGTCCTTGGCCGCGGCGACCTGCTCGTGCTCGAGGGACCGCTCGGCGCCGGCAAGACCTGCCTGGTGAGGGGCATCGTCGCCGGAGCGGGAGGCGACCCCGCTGCGGTGCGCAGCCCGACCTTCGTGCTCCACCAACCCCACCGCGGCAGCTCGATCACCGTGCACCACATCGATCTCTACCGGCTCGGACCGGGCGCGTCGATCGACGTGCTCGACGTCGACGCACTGCTGGTCGACGGCGCGGTCGTCGTCGAGTGGGGTGGCTACGCCGACCTCGAGCATCTTGGTCCGGCCACGGTGTCGATCAGCGCTTGCGCGGACGCAGACGACCATCGCCTGCTCCATCTGGCCATCTCCGCCCCCGCTCCCCTCGCCTCCGCGTGGAGGGCGCTCGAGCAGCGCCTCGCCGTGCCGTGAGCGTCCTCGCCATCGACACCGCGTCGCGGAGCCGCTCGTCGGTGCTGCGCACCACCGCGGACGGGACGATCCTCGAGCATCGAGAGGTGGCGGGGGGCGCGCTCGACCGTGACCTCGCCGCAGCCCTCGCCGCCATCCTGACCGACGACGTTGCTGCCGTGGTCGTGCTCACCGGCCCGGGCTCGTACAGCGGCGTGCGCGCCGGCATGGCGGCGGCGCTCGGGGTGGCCGGCGCCCGCGGGGTGCCGCTGCACGGCCTGGGCAACCTCACCGCCCTGGCCCATGCGGCACCTGCCGCCCCCGGCAAGCGCTTCAGCGTGGCCGCCGATGCCGGCCGCGGCGGTGTGTACGTCGCCGGCTTCGAACGCGGCGACGCCCTGACCAGACAGATCTCACCGCTGCGGCGCGTCGAGGCGGGCGATGTCGATGGCGGGGACGGCCTGTTCGCCCCCGAGGCGGTTGCGGGCCTGGCCGCGGTCATCGTCGACCCCGTGCGCGCCCTCGCCACCGCCGTCCCGGTTGCGCTGGCGTCGCCGCCGCTGGCCGCGGCCGGCCTCAGCGCCACCCATGCGGTCGCGGCGGCAGGCGGGCGGCCCGCCGTGGTCATCGCGCCGGCAACGGCTCCATGACCGCCGAGGCCAACGGGCGACGCCCTGTTAAACTCGGCCTTCGCATCAGCTGTCTGCGGTGAGTCTCATGCAGGTCGTGCCGCGCGTCGCCATCGAGCGTATGCGCCCCGAGGACATCCCCGCCGTCCAGGTGATCGAGCGGGAGATCTTTCTGTCGCCGTGGCCGCGCAACGCCTACGCGACCGAGCTTGCCCAGAACCGTCAGGCGTCCTACATCGTGCTCCGCGAGAACGGTGAGCTCGTCGGCTACGCGGGCCTGTGGAAGGTGGTGCATGAGGCTCACGTCACGACCATCGGCGTGCGCGGCCAGGACCAGGGCAAGGGCTACGGGAAGACCCTCTTCGCGGCCCTCATCCAGCGCAGCTACGAGCTCGGCGCGCGCTGGATGACCCTCGAGGTGCGCGCCGGCAACCTGCACGCCATCCACCTCTACGAGTGGTTCGGGTTCAAGTCGATCGGCCGGCGCCGCGGCTACTACACCGACAATGGTGAGGACGCGGTGATCATGTGGAGCGACAGCATCCACGCCCCGGCATTCAAGAGCCGCTTCATCGAGATCTTCTCCTCCATCGACGTGGCCGGTATCGGCAGCGCTCCCGACCGGGAGTACCCGCTCTGAACCTCCTCGCGGTGGAGACCTCGTGCGACGAGACCGCGGCGGCGGTGTTGCGCGACGGGCGGGAGGTGGTCAGCAGCGTCGTCTCCTCGCAGATCGCCCTGCACGCGGAATATGGCGGGGTCGTGCCCGACCTTGCCGCTCGGGCCCACCTCGAGGCGATCGGACCGGTCGTGGCCGAGGCCCTGAGCGCGCTCGACGGTGGCTGGGACGGCATCGACGCGGTGGCCGTGACGCGGGGCCCGGGGCTGGCCGGCTGTCTGCTCGTGGGCGTGCTCTATGCGCAGGGTGCGGCGCTGGGGCGGGGTGTGCCGATGGTGGGCGTCTCCCACATGGCCGGCCACGTGTACAGCGCGTGGCTGAGCGACACAACCCTGGAGCCTCCCTACCTGTCCCTCGTGGTCAGCGGTGGCCACAGCGACGTCGTCGAGCTGCGCGGCCACGGCGACGCCAGGCGCCTCGTCTCGACGCGCGACGACGCCGCCGGTGAGGCGTTCGACAAGGCCGCGCGCCTCCTCGGCCTCGCCTACCCGGGCGGACCGGCGATCGAGCTGGCGGCGCGCGGCGGCGACCCCTCCAGGTTCCCCCTGCCGAACACCCGCCTCGACGACGCTCTCTCCTTCAGCGGGCTGAAGACGGCACTGCGCTACACCGTCCGTGACCTCGGCGAGGGGTCTCTGACAGACGATGGCACCCCCTCCGACCCGGTCGTCGTGGCCGACCTGGCCGCCGCCTTCCAGGCCACGGTGGTGTCCCAGCTGCTCCACGCCCTCACCACCATCGCCGACCGCACCGGCGCGGAGCGGATCGCCGTCGTGGGCGGGGTGGCGGCCAACCAGGCGCTGCGCGAGGCGGTCACCGAGCACTTCGCGGGACTACCGGTGAGCATCCCGCCCCTATCGCTGTGCACCGACAACGCGGCCATGATCGGCGCGGCGGGCTGGCACAGGCTGGCCATCCACGG
Organism: Candidatus Dormiibacterota bacterium; assembly: GCA_036828955.1. Classification (GTDB taxonomy): domain Bacteria; phylum Chloroflexota; class Dormibacteria; order Aeolococcales; family Aeolococcaceae; genus Aeolococcus. The sequence goes on from DAISRJ010000008.1 coordinate 32,708, forward strand.
AGCCGACGCGTCGGGCATCCTTGTTGACCCGGTGCTCGACGAGTACGCCTGAGGGTTCGGTGCCCGAGCGCCCCGGTTACCATCGCCGCGTGAGCATCCCCGGCGCCAGCGGCCCCCGGTCCGAGGTCGCCGACCGGTACCTCGAGGCCATCTACTACATCGAGCACGAGGGCGAGGTACCGAGGCCGGGGCGGATCGCGGAGTGGCTTGCGGTGAGCGCCCCCACTGTGACGGTCACCCTGCAGCGGCTCGCGCGAGCTGGGTGGGTGACCGCTGCGGCAGATCGCAGCGTCCACCTCTCCGATGCAGGGCGTGTCGCCGCGGCCGCCGTGGTACGGCGCCACCGGCTCATCGAGCGCTGGCTGACCGACGTCCTCGGGCTGGACTGGGCGGCAGCCGACCTGGAGGCTGCGGCGCTCTCCCACGGGGTCTCCGAGACGGTGCTCGAGCGGCTCGACGAGCACCTCGGGCGGCCGTCAACGTGCCCGCACGGCAACGTCATCCCGGGCCGGCGCGCGCCGGCCGGGCGGCCCATGCAGCGCCTGGTCGACCTCCCCACGGGCGTGGAGTCCCGCGTCTTCCGGATCTCAGAGGTCGCCGAGCACGACGCTCCGCAGCTCCTCGCCGTCCTCCACGACGGCGGGGTGGTCCCGGAGGCAAGGATCCTGCTCACCGAACGTGGCGACGGACAGCTCCGCCTCGTCGTGGAGGGGCACCCCGTCGTGCTCAGCTCCGGCGTGGCGGCCGCGGTCTGGGTGGAGTCGGCTCCGGCCTGACTCCAAGGTTAGATTAGGCTAATCTAAGTCCATGAGCTTCGCAGGGACGGCGCTCCTCGGCGCGGTGTCCGGCCTGACCATCTTCTTCGGTCTGCCCATCTCGCGGTGGGGGCGGCCGGGGCCGCGCATCATGGCCTTCCTCACCTCGGCGTCGGTGGGCGTGCTGCTCTTCATCTTCTACGACGTTCTTCGCAACGCCAGCCAGACGGTGGAGAGTCACCTCGGCGGGTCCACCGGCGACGGCGTCGTCCTCGGTCTCCTCCTCGCCGCGGGGCTGGGTGTGGGCATGTTCGTCCTGGTTGGCTTCGAGCGCGTCTCCCGACGCCGGCCGCTGCCGACGGGTCCCGGCGCGATGATGGCGACGGCGACCAGGGCACCCGCGCGGGCGCCCATGCAGGCGCCGATGCGAACCGCACTGTTCATCGCCGTCGGGATCGGCCTGCACAACTTCTCGGAGGGGCTCGCCATTGGCCAGTCCGCCGCCGCAGGCGCGTACAGGTTCTTCCTGGTGCTGGTGATCGGCTTCGGCCTCCACAACATCACCGAGGGGTTCGGCATCAGTGGCCCGCTGCTCGGCGCACGGCCCAGCTGGCGCTTCCTCGCGCTGCTTGGCGCGGTTGGCGGCGGTCCCACGTTCATCGGCACCGTGATCGGCTACGCGGTCACCCATCTGGGGGGATCGACGCTGTTCAGCCAGGCCGTGTCCGTCCTCTTCCTCGGGCTCGCTGCCGGGGCCATCGTCTACGTCGTCGGCGAGCTCCAGCACGTCAACCGCAAGATCGGCAGCCACCAGGTTGGGATGCTCGGACTGCTCTGCGGCCTGCTCGCCGGGTACGGCACCGACCTGCTCCTCAAGTCGCTCGGCGCCTGACCCCGGTCCCGCCCTTGGAGTTGCCAGGTTGGCACTCGCTGGCGTACAGTGTTAGCAGTCTCCACATGAGAGTGCTAACCATTTTCACCGAGAAGGGAGGTCACCTGTGGCCCTGAAGCTTCGCCCCCTGGCAGATCGCGTCGTCGTCAAGCCCCTCGAGCGTGAGGAGATGACCAAGAGCGGCATCGTCCTCCCCGACACCGCCAAGGAGAAGCCCCAGGAGGGCACGGTCGAGGCGATCGGCAGCGGCCGCTACAACGAGCAGTCCGGCAAACGCGTTGAGCTCGACGTCAAGGTCGGCGACCGCGTCATGTACGCCAAGTACGCCGGGAGCGAGGTCAAGATCGACGAGGTCGAGTACCTGATCCTGAGCGAGAAGGACATCCTCGCCGTCGTCGGCACCAACGGCTCCAACTGACCCAGCGACGTCGCGCCACGCCGCCACCCGCCGGTGGCGGCCGCGCGCGCGTGAGCACCGGAGGACCTGACCTCTCATGACTGCCAAGCAGCTGCGTTTCAGCAACGAGGCGCGTGAAGCGCTGCATCGCGGTGTCGATGCGGTGGCCAACGCGGTGTCCGTCACGCTCGGCCCACGCGGCCGCAACGTGGTCATCGACAAGCGTTTCGGCGCCCCGATGATCATCAACGACGGCGTCACCATCGCCCGCGACCTCGAGTTCAAGGACCACTTCGAGAACATGGGCGCGCAGTTGCTCAAAGAGATCGCGGTCAAGACCAACGACATCGCCGGCGACGGAACCACCACGGCCACCGTGCTCGGCCGCTCCCTCATCAATGAGGGCCTGCGCAACCTCGCTGCCGGGGCGTCCCCGACCGAGTTGCGCCGCGGCATGCTGGCCGCTTCGGAGGTTGTCGCGGCGGCGGTCCGCGCCCAGTCACACCCTGTGGCCGGCAACGAGGACCTCAAGCGGGTGGCGATCATCAGCTCCGGCGACGAGCTCATCGGCACCATGATCGCCGAGGCCTTCGAGCGCGTCGGTCGCGAGGGTGTCGTGACCGTCGAGGAAGGCACCAGCATCGACACCGAGGTGGAGGTCGTCGAGGGGATGCAGTTCGATCGCGGCTATGTGTCGCCGTACCTGGTCACCGACCAGAAGGCGATGGAGGCGGTGCTCGACCACCCGGCTGTTCTTGTCACGGACGTCAAGATCTCCGCGGTCGCCGACCTGCTCCCCGCCCTCGAGTTGATCGTGCAGTCGGGACGGCCGCTGCTGATCCTTGCCGAGGACGTGCAGGCCGAGGCGCTGGCAACCCTGGTGGTGAACCGAGTGCGTGGTTCATTCACGGCGGTCGCCGTGAAGGCCCCCGCGTTCGGTGACCGGCGCACAGCCATCCTCACCGACATCGCAGTGCTGACCGGTGCCACGCTGATCACCGAGAAGGTGGGCCTGCGCCTGGACGCCGTCCGCCTCGACCAGCTGGGCAGCGCCGAGCGCGTGGTGATCACCAAGGAAGACACCACCATCCTCAAGGGTGGCGGCGATCGCGCCGCCGTGGAAGCACGCGCCCTGGATCTTCGTCGCGAGATCGAGGAGATCGAGTCGGACTGGGACCGCGAGAAGCTCCAGGAGCGACTTGCCCACCTCGTCGGCGGCATCGCTGTGATCCGCGTCGGCGCCGCCACCGAGACGGAGTTGAAGGAGCGCAAGTCGCGGGTCGAGGACGCCCTGGCCGCGGTCCGCGCGGCTCTCGAGGACGGCTACGTCGTCGGCGGTGGGGTTGCGCTTCTGCGCGCCGCCTCCGCCATCGACGCTCTCACGCTCGACGGCGATGCCGCCACCGGGGCCCGGATCGTGCGCCGCGCCCTCCAGGAGCCGCTGCGCATCATCGCCCAGAACGGCGGCTTCGACGGACCCACGGTTGCGCAGCACGTGGGGGAGCTGACCGGCGACGAGGGCTTCGACGCCCGCACCGGTGAGTACGCCGACCTCGTCAAGAGCGGTGTCATCGACCCGACCAAGGTGGTGGTCAGCGCACTGTCCCACGCCACATCGATTGCCACCATGGTGCTCACCACCGAGGCCCTGATCGCCGACGCGCCCGAGCCCGAGGAGGACGAGGCCGGTGGCGGTCACGGCCACGGCCACGGCGGCGGCATGGACGCGATGGGTGGCATGGGTGGCATGGGCGGCGGCATGGGGATGGGGGACGACCTCGACTTCTGACGCGGCGCCCGTGCCCACGTGCCGCGGCCTCGCGCACCCCGCCTAGACTGGCCAGCGCATGTGCGGCATCGCCGGGTTCACCGGCATCGACCAGGATCTCATGGGCCGGATGCTCGACTCCATCGTGCACCGTGGTCCCGATGGCTTCGGCATCGACGTCAACGAGCATTTCACCCTGGGCATGCGACGCCTTGCCATCGTCGACATCGCGGGCGGCAACCAGCCCCTGTACACCGAGGACCGCCGGCTTTCACTGATCTGCAACGGCGAGATCTACAACGCGCCGGGACTGCGCCTCGAGCTGGAGCGCAAGGGTCATCGGTTCAGCACCGACCACTCCGACACCGAGGTGATCCTGCGTGGCTACGAGGAATGGGGCCGCGACGTGGTCACCCATCTCGCCGGGATGTTTGCCTTCGCGCTCTGGGATTCGACGCGCTCCGAGCTGCTGCTGGCGCGTGATCGCCTGGGCATCAAGCCCCTCTACTGGGCGCAGCACGGCGGCCGGTTCATCTTCGCCTCGGAGATCAAGGCGATCCTTCAGGATCCGGCCATCCCTCGCCGCGAGGACCTCAAGGTGCTGCAGCGGTTCCTCATGTTCCGCGTCCATGACGCCACCGAGGACACGTTCTTTGCGGGCATCAAACGGCTCCTGCCCGCGCACACCATGACGGTCGGCCCCGAGGGTGTCCGCAGCAGCAGCTGCTACTGGAGACCCGAGGTCAACCCGGACTTCTCGGGGAGCCGCAGCGATGACGACTACGCGGCCGAGTTCGCGGCGCTGTTCGACAGCGTGGTCGCGCGCCACCTCATCTCCGACGTCCCTGTGGGCGTGCCGCTGTCCGGAGGGCTCGACTCCAGTGGCGTGGTGTGCACGATGGCCCACCTCATGGACCAGGGCACCGACCTGCACACCAAGGGCAGGCTGCACACCTTCTCGGCGCTCTTCCCCGGCCAGAGCATCGACGAGAGCGAGTACATCCACGAGGTCGAACAACGCACCCACAGCGTGCCTCACTACGCGTATCCCGACCGAGACGAGTTCTGGGCGGAGATGACCGACTGGATCTGGTACCAGGAGGAGCCGACGATCGCGTCAGCGCCCTACGCGTACTACTGCGTGTACCGCATCGCCAAGGAGCACGTCACGGTGATGCTGTCGGGCAACGGCGGCGACGAGTTGCTCGCCGGCTACATCCCGTACTTCCGCGCCTACATGACCTCGGCGCTCGACCAACACCGCTGGCTTGCCCTCTCCCGCGAACTGTTCTTTGGCCGGGACCTCTATCGCGGCTACCTCGCCGAGGCGCTGCGCTCGCGTCTTCCTCGCCAGGGCGGTCTGCTCAGCATGCGCCCGTTCCTGGCCGACGAGGACGGCACCCTCGACGGGGTCACCTTCAGCGCCGACCGCAACCTCAACGCCCGCCTGGCCAGCGACGTGCTCGCCTACTCGACCCCCAACCTGCTGCGCTACGAGGACAAGAACTCGATGGCGTTCTCCATCGAGGCTCGCGTTCCCTTCCTCGACCACGAGCTGGTCGAGTTCATCTTCAACCTGCCCATCGACCAGAAGATCGACGGTGGCTGGAACCGCGCTGTGTACCGTCGTGCCATGCGTGGGCGCATCCCCGAGAAGAACCGTCTGCGGCGCAGCAAGATCGGCTTCACCAACCCCGAGGTCACCTGGATCCGGGCGTACTCCGCGCGGATGCGAGCCATCTTCGACTCACCCGAGTGCCGGGCGCGCGGGATCTACGACAACGACCGCCTGGTCAGGGATTTCGACGCGTGGCTCGCCGGCGCGGCGGGCGATCCGCTCATCTTCTGGCGGACCATGGTCACGGAACTGTGGATGCAACGCTACATGGACCAGCCCGTCGCACTGGCGGCATGACCATGGTGACCGAGCCGGTTTCCTGGCAGGAGAACAGCGTGGTCGGCGGGCGAACCTACCGCCGCGCCGCCATACGCACCCACCTCGTGCACGTCAAGGAGCCGATCGTCGACGTGCTCCAGACCTACGTCTCCCCGGTGTTCGAACCGGGTGACTTCCTGGTTCTCTCCGAGAAGTTCGTGGCCATCACGCAGGGCCGCGTCATCCACCGCTCGCTGGTGCGCCCCGGTCTGCTGGCCAGGTTGCTGGTCAAGGGGGTGACCAAGCTGAAGGACGATGTCGGCTTCTCCGACCCCGCCAAGATGCAGGTGGCGATCATGCGCGCGGGGTGGGCGCGGATGGCGATCGCGATGGTGGGCGGCAGCATCACCCGCCTCTTCGGCCGCCACGGGGACTTCTACCGGATCGCGGGCAATCGTGTGTCTGAGATCGACGGGTTCAATCCCCACACGGTGCGCCCCTTCAACGAGTTCGCCATGCTGGGGCCCGAGGATCCGCCACGGGACGCGCAGGCGATCGAGGACGCCACCGGCTGGCCGGTCGTGATCGTCGACGCCAACAACATCAACGTCGAGGTGCTCGGAGCCAGCTCGGGCGTGGGCGTCCCACTTGTCGACGTGCGCCTCGCGGTGCTCGACAATCCGCTCGGGCAGGGGGAGGAGCAGACTCCGATCGTGCTGATGCGCCCGGTCGCGGCGCCCCAGACGCCTCCGCGATGACCTCGAGCCCGCCCCACGATGTGACGTCCGCGCCGGTGGGCACCAAGTGGGCGGAGGTCGACGTCGCCGCACTGCGCGACAACGCCGCCGCGCTACGCCGCTGGGCGGGGGAGGGGTGCGCGCTGATGGCCATGGTCAAGGCCAACGGTTACGGCCACGGCGCCGTGCACGCCGCCCGGGCCGCGCTGGCGGGCGGGGCGACGTGGCTGGGCGTCTCGTCGATCCCGGAGGCCGTCGCGCTCAGGTCGGCGGGTCTCGCGGCCCCCATCCTCAACGTGGGCTGGACGATGCCCTCGGAGATGGCCGCGGCGGGCGCGGCGGGCGTCGACATCGCCGTGTTCAGCCCGGCCGATGTCGCGGCCGCGCGCAAGGCGGCTCGCGAAATCGCCGCGCCGCTGCGCGTCCACTGGAAGATCGACACGGGCATGGGCCGCCTGGGCACGCGCATCGACGACATCGCCGCGATGCGCGACGCGCTTCTCACCGCCCGCGCTGATCTCGAGGTGGCCGGCCTGTTCACCCACTTCGCGTCGGCGGACGACGCGTCCACCGACTTCGCGGCCAGCCAGCACCAGAGGTTCCTCGACGTTGTCGCACATCTCCGTGACGACTTCAGCGGCGCTCTCCTCCACACCGCCAACAGCGCCGCCGCGCTGCGCGTGCGCGCCACCCACCACGACATGGTCAGGCTGGGCATCGTGCTCTATGGGTACCCGCCGGACCACTGCGAGGGTGTGGTCGACGTGCGACCAGCCTTGAGCGTTCGCGCCGCCGTGACCATGGTCAAGGAACTGCAGCCCGGCGACAGCGTCGGCTACGGCCGGGAGTGGACCGCCGAGGGGCGCACACTCGTGGCCATGGTGGCGGCCGGCTATGCCGATGGGGTCGATCGTCGCAATGGCAACCGCGGCGTGGTCATCGCCGGTGGCGCGATCTGTCCGATCATCGGGCGGGTGAGCATGGACCAGCTCACGATCGACATCAGCGACGCCGGCCCCACGCGCGCCGGCGACATGGTGACGTTGCTGGGCGCAGACGGCGGCCACGTCATCGACGCCGCCGCCGCCGCGCGCCGGATCGGCACAATCTGCTACGAGGTGCTCTGCGCTGTTTCGGCGCGCGTGCCCAGGATTGCCGTCAACGCGAGCGAGGTGGTGAGGTGAGCAGGTCGGTGCGGATCGCGGTGGCGCAGTACGAGCCCCACGTGGGCGACGTCGCCGGCAACCACGCGTCTGCCGTGACCTGGGCGCGCCGCGCCGCGGCCGCAGGGGTGGGCCTGCTGGTGCTGCCCGAGCTCGCCTCCAGCGGCTACGTCTTTGCCTCGGATGCCGAGGCGTCGGCGAGTGCGGAGGACGCGCGCACGGGCGGTCTCGTGGCGGCCCTCACCGAGGTGTGCGCGTCGGCCGACATGTACTGCGTGGTGGGTCTCAACGAGCGCGACGGCGAGCTGCGCCACAACAGCGCCATCCTCATCGGTCCCGAAGGGCACATGGCCACCTACCGCAAGCTGCACCTCTTCAACGACGAGCAGTCGTGGTTCGAACCCGGGGCCGAGCTGCCCGTGGTGGATCTGCCGTTCGGCAGGGTGGGCATGGTGATCTGCTACGACCTGTGGTTCCCGGAGGCGGTGCGCGCCGTGGCACTGGCCGGTGCGGAGGTGATCGCAGTGCCCACCAACTGGGTGGCCTCCTTCCGGCGCAAGCTCCACGATGACGCCGGCTACTGCATGGGCGACATCGTCGCGATGGCGAGCGCCAGCCAGAACGGCGTGGTGATGGCCTGCGCCGATCGCGTCGGCGTGGAGCGTGAGGTGCGGTTCCTCGGCGCCTCGGTCATCGTGGGGTCGGACGGCTGGCCCGTGGCCGGCCCGGCGAGCCCCGAGGAGGAGGTGCTCCTGGTTGCCGACGTCGACCTCGACGGCGTCGCCGCGGCAAGGCAACGGACGCCCCGCAACAACCTCCTCGAGGATCGGCGCCCCGACTCCTACAATGCTGTGGTCGTTCCCCCTCCGCGGCCCGCCGGCGCGGTCCCAACTGCCACTGCACCCTGAGCGCCACCACCCCCTCCGCGCCCCTCGTCCGCGACCTCAACGACGCCCAGCGTGAGGCGGTTGTCGCGCCCGATGGGCCGCTGCTGATCTTCGCGGGCGCGGGCAGCGGCAAGACGCGGGTGCTCACCCACCGCATCGCCTACGTGATCGCCAACCGCGACGTGCGCCCCCATGAGATCTGTGCGGTCACCTTCACCAACAAGGCAGCCCGCGAGATGCGCGGCCGGGTGGAGGCACTTCTCGGAGGCAGCACGTCGGGGATGTGGATCGGCACCTTCCACGCGCTGGGGGCGCGCATCCTCCGCCGCGATGGCACGGCCATCGGCGTTCCACCCGGCTTCTCCATCTACGACGAGGCGGACCGGGCGGCGGCCCTGCGTCGCGCCATGGCCGTCGAGGACATCGACGAAAAGCGTTATCCCGTCAACAAGGTCGGCCACGCCATCAGCGCGGCCAAGAACGAGCTTCTCGACGCCGCCGGGTACGCCGCCCGCTACACCGGGGCGTACTACGAGGCGACCATCGCGCGGGCCTTCGCCGCATATGAGGCGGAGATGCGCGGCGCCGACGCCCTCGATTTCGACGACCTGCTGGTGCGCACCGTGCAGCTCCTGCGCGAGTGCGAGCCGGTCCGCGAGGACTACCAGACACGCTTCCGCCACCTCTTCGTCGACGAGTACCAGGACACCAACCTCGCCCAGTACGTGCTGGTCACCATCCTCGCCGCCAAGCACCGCAACCTCACCGTTGTGGGCGACGACGATCAGTCGATATATGGATGGCGCGGAGCGGACGTGAGCAACATCCTCAGCTTCCGCCGCGACTACCCCGACGCCACCGTGGTCACGCTTGAGCAGAACTACCGCTCCACCCAGGTGATCCTCGATGCGGCGCACGGGGTGATCCGCCACAACACCGACCGGGCGGCCAAGAAGCTCTGGACCGAGCGCAGTGGCGGCGAGCCGATCCGGCTGATCTCCGTGTACGACGAGCAGGAGGAGGCGCTCGCGGTGTCGGCCGAGATCGAGATGCTGATCGGCAGCGAGGGCTTCTCGCTCAGCGACTGCGCCGTCCTGTACCGCACCAACGCCCAGTCCCGTGCCTTCGAGGATGTGCTGCTGCGCAGGGGCATCCCCTACCGGCTGGTCGGCGGTCTGCGTTTCTACGAACGTCGCGAGGTCAAGGACGTGCTCGCGTACCTGCGCCTGATCGCCAATCCCCGCGACTCCGTGTCGTTCGCGCGGGTCGTCAACGTGCCCCGGCGCAAGCTCGGCGACCGCACCGTCGCGGAGGTGGAGCGCCTGGCACGCCGCAAGCGCATCTCACCCTTCGAGGCGGCGGGAGCGCTGGACGACAGCGCGGAGATCACACCCGCCGCGCGCCTAGCCCTCGCCGGTTTCGGGCGCCTCATCGGCGAGCTGCGCGACCTGTCCGAGCGCATGCCCCTGCCGCAGTTCCTCGACCGCGTCCTCGACGACACCGGCTACGAGCGGATGCTTCGCGATGGCGCGCCGGAGAACGAGGAGCGCTGGGCCAACGTCACCGAGCTCGTCGGCCTTGCCGCCGAGTACGCCGACGTTCCGCCGCCCCAGGGCCTCGCTCAGTTCCTCGAGAACGTGGCCCTGGTATCGGATGTCGACACCCTCGACGACTCCGCGGTCGGCGTCACCCTGATCACGCTCCACCAGGTCAAGGGGCTGGAGTTCCCGGTTGTGTTCATCGCCGGCATGGAGGAGGGCCTGCTGCCCCACGTCCGCGCCCTCGAGGAGGGCGACAGCGGTGTCGCCGAGGAGCGCCGCCTCACCTACGTGGGTGTCACGCGGGCGCAGCGGCGCCTCTACGTGCTTCACGCCTTCCGCCGCCACCTGTACGGCACGCCCCAACTGGCGGAGGCGTCCCGCTTCCTCGCCGACCTCCCGCCGGAGCTGCTCGACATCGTCCGCCGGCCGGGCGCGGGCGTGCCGTCGCCGCCGCGGACGCCGGGGGCGGTGCGCGCCGCGGTGCACGCCCACGCGGTGCGTCCCAACCCCGTTGAGCTGGCCCCCCAGCGATACCGCGAGGGAGCGCGCATCGCCCACCCCAAGCTGGGAGAGGGCACCATCCTCAAGAGCACCATGACCCGCTCTGGTGAGGAGGTGGTGATCAGGTTCGACGACGCCGGGGTGAAGATCTTCGCCGTCGCGGACTCGGCCATCTATCCCATCGACAGCGGAGTGACGGAGCCTCCCTCATGACCACGACACGGATGGCTGACGCGGCGGGCGCACGCGCGGCCGAGCTGCGCGCGCTCATCGACCGCCACGCCCACCGCTACCACGTGCTGGACGCCCCGGAGATCAGCGACGCCGAGTACGACCGCCTCTTTCGCGAGCTTGTCGATCTCGAGGCCGCGCACCCCGAGCTGATGACCGCTGACTCACCGACCCAGCGCGTCGGCGGAGCACCGCTGGACAGCTTCACCAAGGTCAGGCACAGGACCCAGATGCTCTCGCTCGACAACGCGTTCTCCGCTGCGGAGGTCGAGGCGTTCTTCCGGCGCGCCGAGCGTGGCGCGGGCGTGGTGGACGCCTATGTCTGCGAGCTGAAGATCGACGGCCTGGCCATCTCTCTGTCCTACCGCGACGGTGTCCTGGTGCGGGCCGCCACGCGCGGCGACGGCGTCGAGGGCGAGGACGTCACCGCCAATGTGCGCACCGTCCGCACGGTCCCGATGCGACTCGAGGAGGGCAGCGGCCTGCCTGATGAGTTCGAGGTGCGCGGCGAGGTGTACCTGCCCAAGGCGCGCTTCGGCGCCCTCAACGCGCAGCTCGAGGAGGCGGGCAAGCCCACGTACGCCAACCCCCGGAGCGCCGCCGCGGGAGGCGTTCGCCAGCTCGATCCCTCGGTCACCGCCAAGCGGGGGCTGTCGACCTTCATGTACCAGCTCGAGCCCTCCCCCGGGGCGCACACCCAGGCTGAGGTCCTCGACCTCCTGGAGCGGGCAGGGTTCCGCGTCAACCCGCACCGCCACGTGGCTGGATCGCTTGATGAGGTGCTGGCATTCATCGAGCACTGGTCGACCAGGCGCCACGCGCTCGACTACGAGACCGACGGGATCGTCATCAAGGTGTCTTCGCTCGCCCTGCAGGCCGAGCTCGGCAAGGTGTCGCGCTCGCCGCGCTGGGCGATCGCCTACAAGTTCCCGCCCGAGGAGGTGGAGACCGAGGTGCTCGACATCGCGGTGCAGGTGGGTCGCACCGGCGCGGTCACCCCGGTGGCGCACCTGCGCCCGGTGCTCGTGGCCGGGTCCACGGTGCGCCGCTGCACGCTCCACAACGAGGACGAGGTGGCCCGCAAGGACGTGCGCATCGGCGACACGGTGCTGCTCCACAAGGCGGGCGACGTGATCCCGGAGATCGTCCGCACCATCCTCGAGAAGCGCCCCGCCGGGTCGGCTGCGTGGGTGATGCCCGGCCGCTGTCCCGCCTGCGCCACGGAGCTTGTGCGCGAGGCGGGCGAGGTGGTGCGCCGCTGTGTCAACCCGCTCTGTCCCGCCCAGCGCCGCGAGCGCCTCCGCCATTTCGCGTCGCGCGGCTCGATGAACATCGAGGGGCTCGGGGAATCGATCATCGACCAGCTGGTCGACGCGGGATTCGTCGCCGATGCCGCCGACCTCTTCTCTGTGACCGTCGACCAGCTGCTCACCCTCGAGGGCTTCGCCCAGCGCTCCGCCGAGAAACTGCACGAGGCCATCGCGGCACGACGCACGGTGCCGCTGACACGCCTCATCAACGCCCTGGGGATCCGTCACGTCGGTGACCACACCGCCACTCTGCTGGCGCGGCATTTCGGCGGCATGGAGGCGCTCGCCGCCGCCGGCGCGGAGGAGTTGACCGCCGTCGAGGGCGTCGGCCCCGTCGTCGCCGAGAGCGTGGCCCGCTGGTTCGCGACGGGTGAGGGGCGCGAGCTGATTCACCGCCTCGATGCTGCCGGCGTTCGCGCCGAGGGGGTTCGCGCCGCCGCCGGCGGTGCATGGCACGGCCAGTCCTGGGTGCTGACCGGGAGCATGGAGACAGTGACCCGCCCCGACGCCGAGGAGCGCATCCGCGCTCTCGGCGCCAGCCCCGGCTCGAGCGTCAGCAAGCGCACCCACACCGTCGTCGCCGGGGCTTCCCCGGGCAGCAAGCTGGCCCGCGCCCACGAGCTGGGCATTCGCGTCATCGACGAGCAGACCTTCCTCGACGAGCTGACGGCCGCCGGCGGCTGAGTCCGGACCGGGCAGCCCGCGGCCGTACAGTGAAGACGTGAGCACGCAGACCGCATCGCGACACGCTCGCCTGGTTGACAACGCCGACCTTCTGCGGGCGCGTCTGCGCGCTGCCCCGACCGGCGCGGGTGTATACGTGATGCGCGACCTCGAGGGACGTGTCGCCTACGTGGGCAAGGCGGCGAGCCTGCGCAACCGGCTGCGCTCCTACTTCACCGGCATCGAGTCGCTGCCCCCGCGCACGCGCACGCTGGTCGACAGGGTGTTCGACTTCGAGGTGATCACCTGTCTCAACGAGCGCGAGGCGCTCATCCTCGAGAACAGCCTGATCAAGCAGTATCGGCCGCGCTACAACGTGCGCCTCAAGGACGACAAGAGCTACCTCTACCTCAAGATCCCCAAGCCGGGAGCGGGCCCGCCGCACGCCCCCGGCACAGCCCGCGAACGACTGCGCGCACCGCGCGGCGAGCGCGGCGTCCGCGCCACCGAGTTCCCGCGCCCGTACTACACGCGCCGTATCGCGCGCGACGGGGCGCGCTACTTCGGGCCGTACACGAGCGCGCAATCACTGCGCACCACGGTGAAATCGCTGCGCACCATCTTTCCCTTCCGCACCTGCAGCGACGAGATCTTCCGGCGCGGCCGGGTGTGTCTCGACTACCACATCAAGCGCTGCAGCGGCCCCTGCGAGGGACTCATCGAGGCCCCCGAGTACGCCACCCTGCTCGACCAGGTCGACCTCTTCATGCAGGGCCGCAGCGACACGCTCGACGCGCAGCTGAGCCGCCAGATGGAGGACGCCGCGGGCAGGCTTGATTTCGAGCTCGCGGCGCGCTTTCGCGATCGCCTGCGGGCCACCCACCGCATCGCCGAGCGGCAGAAGATGCTCACCGGAGCACGTGCCGACCAGGACTGCGTCGCCGTCGCGCTCGAGGGCGGCCGGGCCATGGTCGCGCTGCTGTCGGTGCGGCGCGGACGGGTCATGGCCATGGAGACCCACGAGCTCGAGGGCGTCGCCGACCTCAGCGCCGGCGACTGCCTGGGCGCCTTCGTGCCGCAGTACTACGGCAACGCGCCCACCGTGCCCCGCAGCGTGCTCGTGTCCGACGCCTTCGACGACGCGGCGTTGGTGGCGGACTTCCTCGGCGAGCAGCGCGGCGGCCCGGTCGAGGTCCGCCAGCCGCGCCGCGGGCCCAGCCGCGAGCTGGTCGAGCAGGCGCGCACCACCGCGTTGAGCGCACTGCGACAGCGGCGCATCGTCGACGACTTCGACGCCGAGCGCACCGAGGCGCTGCTCGTCGACCTCGCGGAACGCCTCGGCCTCGCCGGTCCGCCGCGACGCATCGAGTGCTACGACATCAGCAACACCATGGGCACCAACTCGGTGGGCTCGATGATCGTGTTCGAGGACGGCCGCCCCCGGCCCTCGCACTACCGCCACTTCGGCATCCGCACCGTCGAGGGCAGCGACGACTTCGCGTCCATCGAGGAGACACTGCGGCGCCGCTTCGCGCGACTGCTGCGCAGTCGCACCGAGGGGGCCCAGGCAGACGACATCCCGGTCGACGACCCGGCCGGCAGCAACGGGGAGACGACGGACAACTCCGAGGTCGCGGAAGGTCAGGCCAGGGCGGCGGACACCGAGGACAGCTTCGAGGTGCTGCCCGACCTGGTGCTCATCGACGGGGGCAAGGGACAGCTCGCCGCGGCACACCGCGTCCTCCGCGAGGCCGGCCTCGGCCAGGTGCCGGTGTTCGGACTCGCCAAGCGCAACGAGGAGCTGTACGCGCCCGGCGTCTCGCGGCCGACGATCATCGACAAGGACAGCCCGACGCTTTTCCTCGTGCAGCGTGTTCGCGATGAGGCGCACCGCTTCGCGATCACCCACCACAGGGGGCGGCGCGCCCGGAGTGCGCTACGCTCGCGCCTCGACGCTGTCCCGGGTCTCGGACCGGTGCGCAAGCGAGCCCTGCTCCGCCACTTCGGCAGCGTGGACGGCATCCGCGCCGCCAGTGTCGACGCGTTGACGGAGGAGGTGCCGCGCCCGGTGGCGCTGAGCATCAAGGAGCTGCTCTGACCGGGACGGTCAGGCGGGCTGAGGCGGCGCCGGGGGCGCCAGCGCACCGCCCCCACCGGCCCCGATGCCGTGGCCGGTGCGGGGGTCGCCGGCTTGCATCACCGCCTCGGTCTCCGAACCGCCGCGGATCAGCGGTGTCCAGGTCACGGCCATGCTCGCGCCGCCGGCGGGGGCGATGCCCACGTCCCATCGTCCGCCGCTCGCCCCCACCACGGCTGCCGCGATGGCGAGGCCGAGGCCGGAGCCGCCCGGGGTATCGCTGGCACGCCGGAACCGATCGAAGATCTGGCTGCGTGCCTCGGGTGCGATACCCGGCCCGGAGTCGTCCACGGCGAGGCGGACGCGGCCGTCGCGCCTGCCGACGCTGACGTCGACGGTGCCGGCGGCGGGCGTGTAGCGGCAGGCGTTGTCGAGAAGCACCCCGAGGAGCCGGTCGAGCCACTCGGGCGGGGCGCTGATCATGGTGGACACCGGTTCCACCGCCACCCGGAGAGTGAGGCCGCGCGTCTGCGCGACCGCCGCGAAGCGCTCGGCGGCCTGCTCGGCAAGCACCCCGAGGTCGGTGGCCTCCGCCGTCGGCGCTGAACCACCGCTGTCAAAGCGCGCCAGCCAGAGGAGGTCGTCGACGAGACGGCGCATCCGTTTGCTCTCCACACCCACCGCCTGGAAGGCGTTGCGGTACCAATCGGTGTCGCGATCGCGCTCCAGCGCCAGCGAGGCGTGCGCCTCGATCACTGACAGCGGGGTGCGCAGCTCGTGTGACGCGTCGGCGGTCATCTCGATCTGTCGCTGGCGGGCGCGCTCGATGGGTGCGCCGACCCGGCGGCCGATCGTCAGGGCCCCGAGGAACACCGAGATGAGCAGCAGCGGTCCGATGAGCATCTCGGCGGTGACGATGTTGTGCTGTGTGGCCGCCACGTTGCCCAGCGACTGGCCGACCACCAGATGCGCCCCCGAGACCGGGGTGCCGCCGATGAGCACGTCGGTGACCGCCCCCACCACGCGCAGGTCGGCGCTTCCCGGGAGAGGCACCGTCGTGGGTGAGGCCACGGTGCGGGCAGTGTCCGGGAGGGCCACCGACCCCTTGGCGGACATCGGCAGGAGCAGCCCGACGGGGTTGACCTCTCCCACCTGGCCGCTGGGCAGCACCACCCAGGTCAGCAGCGGCTCCTGGAGGAGCTGACCCGGTGGACTGGGGAAGGTCTCGCCGTTGCCGGTGGGCAGGGCATGTCCCCTCGTCAACAGCACGCTCATGTACGTCTGCAGACGATCGTCGACCGAGGTGGTGAGGTTGCGGTTGACGATCATGACCACGCCGGCCGCGATGAGCACGTAGGCCACCAGGACCACTCCCGTCGCGATCAGCGCCACGCGCAGCGACGCGCTGCGAACGTCACGGACCGGCCGCGTGACCACGCCGGCGACGCGCCCGAGCGCTCCGCGGCCGAGTTCCCAACGCATCGACGGGCCTCTCATGCCTGCTCGAGGCGGTAGCCGGAGCCGCGCACAGTGACGATGCGCACCCCCGAGTCGGGCAGTTTGGCTCGCAGCCTGCTAAGCCGGACGTCGATGGCGTTGGAGCCGAGCGGGTCGGTCTCGTCGCGCCACGCATGCTGGGCGATGCTGTTGCGGTCGACCACCTGGGGCGCACGGCGCATCAGCAGTTCGAGGATGTTGAACTCGGTGGTGCTGAGACGAACGGCGCGGCCGTGGGCGGTGACCTCGCGGCGGTTGGGGTCGAGCTCCAGCCCGCCGCGCACCAGGATCGCGGTGTCGGTGCCCGCCGGGCGGCGTTGCAGGGCGCGGATGCGGGCCAGCAGCTCGCCGAAGTCAAACGGCTTGACGAGGTAGTCGTCGGCCCCTGCGTCGAGGCCCTCGATCCGATCCGCCGTGGTGTCACGGGCGGTGAGCATGAGCAGGCGGGTGGGTTTCTTTTCGCGGCGCACCCACGCGACGACGTCGATGCCGGGCGCACCGGGCATCCGCCAGTCGATGACGGCGACGTCGTACTCGTAGAAACGGAGCTGGGCGATCGCCTCATCGCCACGGGACACGGCGTCGACGAAGAAACCGTGGTCCTGGAGGCCCTGGGTGAGCACCGCACGGAGCCCCGGGTCGTCCTCGGCCACGAGGATGCGCACAGTCAGGTCCTCACCGAGGGGCTCATGGTGTTTTTGAGGATAGGTCACATCTCGCCATGACGTGGATGTGCTCGATGTCTGAGCACAGCGATACCCCCGGGACGACACCGTCCCGTGGGTGATCTGTGAGCAGCAGGCTACGCGGACCACCTTTCGCTTCCATGACAGCGGCTGTTGGTCCGGGCATTGCCGGCCACCCCGGTACACTTCGGATGGTGAGCAGGGCCGACGCGGAGACCACGACGTGGGTCCTCACCGGGATGAGCGGCGCCGGCAAGTCCACCGCGCTGCGCGCGCTCGAGGCGGCAGGCATCCCGTGCATCGACAACCTGCCCGCGCCCCTCCTCGAGGCGTTCACCGCTGTGCCGCGGACTGAGCCGGCGGTGGCCGTGGTCGACGCGCGCAGCGGCGCGGCGCTGGCAGACCTGGAAAAGGTCAGCGGTGCCCGGGTCGTGTTCCTCGATGCGCCGGACGCCGTCCTGGTGCGCCGGCTCGCCGACAGCAGCCGTCCCCACCCCTGCGCGGCGGCCGGGGCCGGCCAGGCGGCGGTGAGCGCCGAGCGGGCCATGATCTCGGCGCTGCGCGCCGCCGCCGACGTGGTCGTGGACACAGGTCCCCTCTCTGACGCGCAGCTGGCCGAGCGGGTGCTCGAGGTGGTGGCGCCGGGGCAGGCCGCCAGGCTCGGGTTGCGCTGCACGGTGTCATCGTTCGGGTTCAAGTACGGGCCCCAGATCGAGGCCGACTGGGTCATCGACAGCCGCATCCTGCCCAACCCCTTCTGGCAGGCGGCCCTGCGCCCGCTCACCGGCCTCGACGACCCCGTCCGCGATTTTCTCCTCGGCCACGAGGTGTCTCGCGACTTCATCGACCGGACCTCAGAGCTGCTGGGGTGGGTCGCGTCGGCGGCAGAGGATCGCGGCCGCCGAGCTCTTCACGTTGCGGTGGGCTGCACCGGCGGTCGCCATCGATCCGTGGTCATCGCGGTCGAGGTGGCGGCGCGCCTCTCCGCAGCCGGCCTCGCGGTGGACGTCCGCCACCGCGACGTCAACCGCCCGGACCCGCGCTGAGCGTCGCCTCGATGCGCGGCGGATCGTTCACGGACACAGTGGTCGCCGAACTGGCGCCGCATCTCCCGCTGCTGCCGCATTGCCGGGCGGCGCTGCTGGACGGCATGACGCTCACCGGCGACCCGGCCGCCGGGGCAGACGTGGTCGAGACACCTCGGGCGGTGGCGGCCCGGTGTGCGGTTGCGATCCTCCACGCCGACGGGCGTGTCGGGCACGCCTCGCGCGTGCGGACCGCGCGACGCCTGCACTATCGCGTGGATGTTCCCGACGGCGGACCCGCCGTGACCCCGGGCAACTGTTGCCGGAGGAGCCGGCTGCGTGGCGCATTCATGGCGCTCGGCTCGGTGAATCGCCCCGATCGTCCGCCCCACCTCGAGATCCCCACCCGCGACGCCGCGGCGGCCGCGCAGCTGGTCGCGGACCTCGTCGCGCTGGAGGTGCCGGCCATGGTGCGGATGCGGCGGGCGCGACCGGTGGTCACGGTGCGCAGCGCAGCGGGCGTGGGGGCCGCGCTCAGCTCGATGGGCGCGCAGGGTGGCCGCCTGGCGTTCGAGGAGGGCCGGGTGGTGCGCGATGTGCGCGCCGCGGTCAACCGCACCCTCAACGCCGAGACCGCGAACCTGCGCCGTACGGTCTACGCCGCCGTGCGCCAGCTGGAGGCCGCCGACCGGCTGGCCGCCGACACGGGCCGGTGGGATGCGCTCCCGCCCGCGCTCCGTGCGGCGGGTGCACTCCGCCGCGCCCACCCCGACGCCGCGTTGGAATCGCTCGCGGTGCACGCCGGGATCAGCCGGCCTGCCATGGCCGGGCGCCTGCGACGCCTCGTCGAGGCCGCGGACGCCTGAACGTGGCACGCCCCCGGCGCGGCCGGTGGTACTCTCGGAAGCCTTCGACCTCGCGCGTGGGGCCGGTCAGTCGAGGGAGATTGCGGCATGGGAATCAAGGTTGGCATCAACGGGTTCGGCCGGATCGGGCGGAATGTCTACCGGGCGGCTCGCGAGCGCAACTCCTCGCTGGAATTCGTCGCCGTCAATGACCTGACCGACGCGGCCACACTCGCGCATCTCCTCAAGCACGACTCGATCCTGGGCCGCTTCCCCGGACAGGTCGCCGCCGAGGGCGACGACATCGTCGTCGACGGCGGCCGCCTCACCGTCCTGGGCGAGCGCGACCCGCAGCGCCTTCCCTGGGGCGACCTCGGCGTCGACGTGGTCATCGAGTCGACCGGCTTCTTCACCGACGCCACCAAGGCACGTGCCCACATCGACGCCGGCACCCGCAAGGTGATCATCTCGGCGCCGGCCAGCAATGAGGACATCACGGTCTGCATGGGCGTCAACCACACCGCGTACAACCCCGCCGAGCATCACGTCATCAGCAACGCGTCCTGCACGACCAACTGCCTCGCGCCCGTCGCCAAGGTGCTGAGTGACAGCTTCGGCATCGAGAACGGGATGATGACCACGGTGCATGCGTACACCACCGACCAGGTGATCCTCGACGCCCCGCACAAGGACCTCCGCCGCGCCCGCGCCGCGGGCCTCTCCATCATCCCCACCTCGACCGGCGCCGCAAAGGCGATCTCGCTCGTGCTGCCGGACTTGAAGGGGAAGTTTCACGGCATGTCATTGCGCGTGCCGGTGAGCGACGTCAGCCTTGTCGACCTCACCGTCAACCTCAGCCGCGCGGCCACTGTCGAGAACGTCAACGCGGTGCTGCGCGAGGCGGCAGACGGCGCGCTGAACGGCATCCTCGCAGTGTGCGACGAGCTGCTCGTGTCCATCGACTTCCTCCACGACAGCCACTCCGCCACGGTGGATGCACCATCGACAATGGCTGTGAGTGACCGCACCCTCAAGGTGCTCGCCTGGTACGACAACGAATGGGGATATTCCTGCCGCGTCGTCGACCTCGCCGAGCACATCGCCGGGCGTCTCTGACCTTTCCGCGATGACCAAGGCCACCATCGACGACATCGACGTCGCCGGCCGGCGTGTGCTGCTCCGGGTCGATTTCAACGTGCCGCTGCACGGCAGGCGCGTCGTGGACGACCGCCGCATCCGCGAGGCGTTGCCGACCATCAACGCGCTTCGCGACCGCGGCGCGCGCACCATCATCGCCACGCACATGGGCCGTCCCAAGGGACACATCGACCGTGCCCTCAGCGTGGTGCCGGTCGCCGACCGGCTCGGCGAGTTGCTCGGCGTCGACGTGCCCGTCGCCGCTGACGTTGTCGGGCCGTCCGCGCTGGCGACCGTCCAGGCTCTGCTCGATGGGGACGTGGCCATGCTGGAGAACCTGCGCTTCGAGCCGGGAGAGGAACGCAATGACGCCGATTTCGCCACGCGCCTGGCGTCCTTCGCCGACGTGTTCGTCAACGACGCATTCGGGACAGCACACCGCGCCCACGCGTCGACCGAAGGGGTCACCCACCTGCTCCCGTCCGTTGCCGGGTATCTCATGGCCCGCGAGGTCGAGGTGTTGACGGGCGTCCTCGACGATCCGCGGCGTCCCCTGGTCGCGGTGCTCGGCGGCGCCAAGATCTCCAGCAAGCTCGGCCTGCTCACCAACCTGCTCCGCCGCGTCGACGGTGTGCACATCGGCGGCGCCATGGCGTGCACGTTCTTCCGCGCCATGGGCGCGGGCACCGGCCGCTCGCTTGTCGAGGATGACATGGTGGACTCGGCGCGGGCGGTGCTCGAATCGGCACGGGAGGGCTCCCGCGTGGTGAGCTTGCCGATCGACGTCGTGGTGGTCGATGAGCCTGTCGCAGGCGCTGCGATCGAGGTCGTCGAGTGGGACGCGATCCCCGACGACCGCATGGTCGTCGATGTCGGGCCGCGGACCGTGGCGGCGATCGCGGCGTCCTTTGTCGACGCCGGCACCGTGATCTGGAACGGCCCCCTGGGCATCTACGAGATCGAGGCCTTTGCGCGGGGCACCCGCGACGTCGCCCGCGCGCTCGGCGACAGCTCCGCGTACAGCATCGTCGGTGGCGGCGACCTCGACGCCGCCGTCGACGCCGCCGGAGTTTCTGACAGGATCGACTTCATCAGCACAGGTGGGGGCGCCACTCTCGAGTTCCTCGAGCTCGGCAGGCTGCCCGGCGTGGACGCGCTGCGTGACCGCGACGCGGTGACCACGTGAGCGGGACGCCGCGGCTGCCCATGGTGGCGGGCAACTGGAAGATGAACACCACCGTTGCCGAGGGCGTGGCGCTCGCCGCGGCCGTCTTGGAGCGCTGCTCGGCGGAGACGGCCGTGGACGTTGTTGTGCTGCCGCCGTTCGTTCACCTCCAGCCGGTCCACGAGGTGCTTGCCGGGAGCCGGGTGCGCCTGGGCGCGCAGGATGTGTTCTGGGAGGACGCCGGGGCGTATACAGGCGAGGTGTCCGCGGCCATGCTCGCCGACCTCTGCGACCTCGTTCTGGTGGGCCACTCCGAGCGACGCCACCTCCTCGGAGAGACCGACGTGGAGACGGGCCGCAAGCTGGCCGCCGCTGTACGCCACGGGCTGGTCGCCATCGTCGCCGTTGGGGAGACGGAGTCCGAACATGATGCGGGTGACACACTCGCCGTTGTCGATCGCCAGCTCGACGCGGTTCTCGCCGCCCAGTCGACGGCGCTGACGCCGGACGGGTGGGTGATCGCGTACGAGCCGGTCTGGGCGATCGGCACCGGCCGCACGGCAACGCCCGAGCAGGCCCAGGAGGTCTGCGCCCATATTCGCGTCCACGTCGAGCGGCGCCTCGGTGCCGCTCCCCGCGTCCTCTACGGCGGCAGCGTCAGCGCCGCCAACGCCGCCGAGCTCTTCGCCTGCCCCGACATCGACGGCGGCCTGGTCGGCGGCGCCAGCCTCAAGCCCGACGTTTTCGCCACCATCGTGGCCGCTGCCGGAAAGCGTTGAGACCGGCCAGGCCGTTCGTCCTCGCCGTCCTCGACGGCTGGGGACACTCCGACGATGCCTTCGGCAACGCCATCGCGGCGGCATCGACGCCAACCGTGGACCGCCTGCTGGCGAGGTGGCCCGCCACGACGGTCGCCGCCAGCGGCGAGGCCGTGGGGCTGCCGGACGGCCAGCAGGGCAACTCCGAGGTCGGCCACCTCACCATCGGCGCCGGCCGGGTGATCCTTCAGCCCCTGTCGCGGATCGACCGGGCCATCCGCGACGGAAGCTTCTTCGACAACCCCGTCCTCTGCCGGGCGGTCGACCGTGTCCTCGATCGCGGCAGCACCCTGCACTGCATGGGGCTGGTGTCTCCCGGAGGAGTGCACAGCAACCAGTCACACGCCGTCGCCCTTGCCGACCTGGCGCGGCGCCGCGGCCTCAAGCGCGTGTGGTTCCACGCGTTCACCGATGGACGCGACGAGCCGCCGTCCAGCGCGGCGGGGTTCCTGCGCCAGTTCACCGACGATCTCGCCACCGTCGGCAGCGGTCGCGTCGCCACGGTGCAGGGGCGCTACTACGCGATGGACCGCGACACCCGCTGGGATCGCACCCAGCGCGCCTACGAGCTGCTCGTCGGCGACGGCGGCGCGGTGGCGTCTGACGCAGTGGCGTACATCGAGGCGCAGTACGCCCGGGGTATCACCGACGAGTTCATCGAGCCGGCCGCGATCTTTGCCCACGGTGGCGACCGTGTGCGCATCGAGGACGGCGACTCGATCGTCTTCTTCAACTTCCGCCCCGACCGGACCCGCCAGCTCAGCCACGCGCTCGTCGACCCCGGCTTCTCCGCTTTCACCCGATCGCGCGTCGTCGAACACATCGACCTGGTCACCTTCACCGAGTACGAGCGCGAGCTCGCCGCGGAGGTGGCCTTCACCCGCCAGGACGTCTCCCACACGCTCGCCGAGGAGGTGGCCGGCGCCGGGCTGCGCCAGTTCCACATTGCCGAGACCGAGAAGTACGCGCACGTGACCTACTTCATCAACGGCGGGCGCGAGGATGCGTTCGAAGGCGAGGGGCGTCTGCTCGTCCCGTCGCAGCGGGTGCCGACGTACGACACCTCACCGGAGATGAGCGCGCTGGCGATCACCGACCGCGTGGTGGAGCACGTGGAGCGCGACGACGAGGCGCTCATCGTGCTGAACTTCGCGAACCCTGACATGGTCGGCCACACCGGCGTCTTCGAGGCGACGGTGCGCGCCGTCGAGGTGGTCGACGGTTGCCTGGACCGCATCGAGCGCGCGGTCCTCGCGGCCGGTGGTGGGCTGCTGATCACCGCCGACCACGGCAACGCGGAGCTCAAGGTCGACGCACGCGACAACTCGCCGCTGACCGCTCACACCACCAGCCCTGTGCCGGTGATCCTGTGTGGCACCGACGCAACCAGCCTTCGCGAAGGGGGAGGCCTGGCCGACATCGCTCCCACGGTGCTGACGGCGATGGGCCTCGAGGTGCCCGCCGAGATGACCGGGCGCAGCCTCGCCCGAGACGGGCTGGGGTCAGCCACTTGACATCCAGTCGCTGCTGAACTGCTGCTCGAGGGCGGTGGCGATGGCGGTGTCGCCGGGGATGGCCACGTCCAGCTCATGGTTGTGCTCGAACCCGCTCACGGTCCAGTTGGCGCTGCCGAGCACAACCGAAGCGCCGTCTGCGACCACGGCCTTGGCGTGCAGCTTCTCGCCGCTGCTCCGGTAGAGCCGCACGGCCACGCCGTGCGCCTCGAGCGACGCGGCCGACGGGTCGCTGGGGCGCTCACTGGGGTCGAGGAGGACGCGCACCGCGACGCCCCGCGCTCGGGCCACCTCCATGGCGTCGACGGCGGCGGCGTCGGTGAGCGTGTACATGGCCACGTCGAGACTGCGTTGCGCGCCCGCGATCGCCGCCAGCACCATGGGCAGGATCTCCGCACCGGGCAGGGTGGCGCCGACCAGAACCGCCCGATCGGGCTGCGCCGCCGGCACCACGACGTCGCGCCCGCACGTGACCAGATCCCGAGTGAAGACGCGCGCCAGGTTGGTGACCGCCGGGCCGCGCACCTCGACGTCGAAGTCGTGGTTGGCGGCCGAGCCGGCGCCCCAGTTGATGCCGCCGACGACCGCCACCGTGGCGTCGACGACGAGCAGCTTGACGTGGTCGATCATGCGCGCGCGGACCGGGTAGTCGAGGACGTCGATGCCCGCAGCCCGCAGGCCGATGGCGGTCGATGCCGTGGCCGCCTCTGAAGGATCGTCGATGACGGTCACGGCGACGCCGCGATCGTGGGTCCTGACCAACGCGGCGGCGAGGTCGGTGCGACCGAATTCGTAGACCTCGACGGCGATGCTGGCGCGGGCCCCGTCGACGAGGCGGTTCAGCTCTGCGAAGGTGGGCTCCCCGGAGCGCAGAACCGTGACGGTGTTGGCGCCGTCGGCCACCGCCGCCGCGGGGGCGAGCAGGGGCGCCTCCGTGGCGGTGGGACCCTGCAGGCCGGCCACGGCCGGGGCCGAAGCGCACCCGCAGATGGCGAGGGAGACTGCGATGACCGCGGCAACGAGGCTGCGCATATGGCGGTCAAGAATACACTAATCAGTGTAGCAAGCACGGCGCTCGAGATGGGTGGAGAAGCGGAGGCACGTATACTCTGCGTCCGTGGAAGCTGGAGGTTTCGTTGCGTGAAGGTCGGTTTCGCCGTCGCTCAGGACGTCCTCGGAGTGCTGGTGATGCTTGGCGTGTTGCTCCAGACCCCGAAGGCGACGGGCCTCGGCGGAACCATCGGGGGCGGTGGGGACTCGGGTGGCGGCTATCGCCGCCGCCGCGGCCTGGAGGCCAGCCTGCTCCGGGTGACGATCATCTTCATCGTCCTGTTCGTGGGCGTGTCGATCGTCCAGACGTACGTCGGCGCCCACTAGCCCGCCGACACCGCCGCGCCGAGATCGGTGCGGTGCTCGTCCTGGTCATCGTCGCCATCGCCGTCCTCGGCGGCAGCGTGCTCTCCCGCCTGCAGACCACCGTGCCCGACTATCGCGAGGGCCTGGTCAGTGACGAGCGCCCCATCTCGCTGAACCCCCTGGTCGGGGCCAGCGATCCCTCGGTGCACGACCTCGGCGCGCTCCTGTACCGGAGCCTGCTGCGCCTCGACGGCCGGGCCGTTCCAGTGGCCGACCTCGCCCTCGGGTACACGGTCAGTGCGGACGGCCTCGTCTACCACCTGCCCCTCCAGGTCGCCCAGAGGTGGTCCGACGGCCACGCACTCACCGCCGCCGACGTCATCGCCACAATCGACTGGGTGCAGTCGCCAGGTTTCGGTGACGCGGCCACCGCGTCGGCGTGGCGCGACGTGCACGCCCGCATCGAGGGCGACGGCGTCAGCTTCGACCTCGCCGGCCCTCGCGCCTCCTTCCTCGCCCAGCTCGCCCAGCTGCCCATCCTACCGATCGCGTCGCTGAACCATGCGGCACTCCTGGCACTGCCCAAAACGGCGGCGGTGCCGATGGCGACCTCGGGCGCGTTCGAGGTGGCCGGCACCACGGCGGGGACGGTGCTGTTGTTGCCCAACCCCCACGCCGCCGCGGCGCCTCACCTCAGACAGATGGCGATCGTGCTCTTCGGGACGTTTGCCGACGCGGCCGCTGCCTTCAGCGCGGGCAACGTCGATGGCGTCCTCGCCACGGATCCCCTGCAGCGGGCCGAGCTCACCGCCGCCGGCGGCATCTCGCACTCCATCACAACCTTCCGCTTCGTCGACCTGCTCTTCAACGAGCGTAATCCTGTGACCGCGGACCTCACGGTGCGCCAGGCCGTCGCCACCACTCTCGATCGCCGGGAGCTGATCGCCGGCCCCCTGCGGGGGATGGCCGTGCCCCAGGTGGGCGCCATCCCAGCGGGCGTGGTGTGGGCGTCCTCGCGACCGCCGCAGCCGGTGCCCGACCCGGCGGCCGCAGCCAGTGCCCTGGACGCGGCCGGATGGGCGCCTGGAACGGACGGCGTGCGCTTCCGCGGAAGCACACGCTTGCAACTGCACCTGGTGGTCGCCGACATCATCCCGCTGCCCGATGTGGCGGCAGGCGTGGCATCACAACTTGCCAAGGTGGGCATCTCCGTGGAGGTGACCTCCATGCCGATCGCGTCGCTCCGGCAACTGCTCATCGGCGGCGTTGGCTATGACCTCGCCATCGCCGACTGGGACAGCGGCCCGGATCCTGACGTCAGCTCCTTCTGGCGCTCGACAGCGGTGCCGCCGGCGGGCTTGAACGTGTCCGGCGGCCCGGCCGACCCGTTCCTCGATGAGTCACTGGACCGGCTCACCACCACCACAGACCCGGCCATGCGCGCGGCAGCCGCCGCGGCCGTCTCGTCCCAGCTCGTCGAGGACCTGCCGGCCGTGTTCCTGGAGACGCCGGAGGTGGCGCTGGTTGTGCGCCCAGGCCTCACGGTGATGACTCCGCCCGCGGGGTCGAGCGCTTCGCGGTTCGCCGACATCAGCAGCTGGCGGCGTGGCTGATTGGGCGCCCTGCTAGGATCGGTGGCCGCCGTCACTCGCCGGGGTGGTGGAACTGGTAGACACGCAGCGTTCAGGGCGCTGTGCTCGTAAGGGCGTAAGGGTTCGATTCCCTTTCCCGGCACTCCGTTTCCGTTCCAGCGGCGCCAACAGCGTCTGCCCGAGCCGGGCTGCCCATCGCAGTGGCGGCTTGACAGACAGTGGAAGCATCACCGGAGCCGACTTCGCATCAGTGGCTTGCCCGGTCAGCGCGGCTCAACCGAATGCGAGCCTTCTGGGGTCCGCAACGTGCTGTAACCTGAGCCGACTGCGACGCGTGACTTACTCAGGCAATACACCGCCCCGCACCTTGTCTGGACCTCAGGCCCGTTACGAAGCGGCTGGATGCGCTCCGGTGCCTGGGCCGCGTGCATCCCCAGCGCAACCACTACAAATGTCCGGGAACTCTTCACGGCTACAACGCTGCTGCGACCTGCTTCGTGAGGTTTTCGACACTGGCCTGCAAAGAAGAGACGCTGAGGGATGCCGAGCCGGCTCCGACGTATGCCAAGACACCCCCCTTGGAGAACACGATGAAGGCCACTCCCGGTGTGCTCTCCCCAAACGCATTGTGACCAATGCCCACCACCGAGAAGGGTTGAAAGGGTTGAACCGGTTCACCCAGCGAGAAGAACTTCACGGCCGCCTGCAATATTGACGGGGTGACGCCGCCGGACACTCTCTTGATTTGCACTTCCGCGCTGTTAGCTTCATTCTTGGTGTCGGCAAAGATGCAGGCGACGTACCCAGACACCGTCTCCCTGAAGTTGGTACTTTGGTTCGTGATTGCCGCGTCACCGCTGATCTCGGCGGCGGTTGTTTGCGTCAGAAACGTGCATGGCTGAGGGAGCGAACCCGACTCGTCAGAGTGCCTTCCACGATGCGCTGACCGGCCTGGCGAACCGCGAGCTGCTCGCCGATCGCTTCGAGCATGCACAGGCCGTCCGCGCCCGGGATGCACGAGACCTCGCCGTCATGGTCATCGATATCGACGACTTCAAGCGAATCAACGATACGCTCGGGCACACCGTCGGAGATGAGGTGCTCCGTGGTGTGGCGGCGCGGTTGCGCGCGGTGGTGCGTCCCCAGGACACCGTGGCGCGAATTGGCGGAGATGAGTTCGCACTGCTTCTCGACGGCGCCAGCACGACTGTGACGACCGACGTGGGAGAGCGGGTGCTTGCAATGTTCCGGCGCCCCTTTGACGCGGACGGCAATGAGGTCTATGTCACCGCAAGCGCCGGGGTGGCCGCGATCGAGACCGGGGAGGTGACCTGGACCGAGGCTCTCCAGCACGCCGACATCGCGATGTACGACGCGAAGAACTCTGGCAAGGCCGCGCTTCACGTCTACGAGACGGGCATGCGGAGCGGCGTCCTCGACCGGCTGGAGCTGATCTCGGACCTGCACCAAGCCATCGAGCGCAACGAGCTGGTGCTCCACTACCAGCCGATCGTGCTCACCCAAAATCCCAGCGCGGCGACGGATCATGTGGAGGCGTTGGTGCGCTGGGCGCATCCCACCCGGGGGCTCGTCCCGCCCGATGCCTTCATCCCCTTCGCAGAGCAGACCGGGGTGATCGTGCCCCTGGGAGCGTGGGTGCTCCGCACCGCGTGTGAGCAGACCCGCGCCTGGGAGGAGCTTGGCCGCGACGTGTCGGTGAGCGTCAACGTGTCGGGGCGGCAGCTGCTGACGCCCGGCTTCGTCGCCTCGGTGGTCGGCGTGCTGGCCAACACCCGTCTCGCCCCGGGGAAGCTCAGCCTCGAGATCACCGAGACCGCCATGCTCGAGGACCTGGAAGAGGCAACACGCGTTCTCCAGGAGCTCCGGGGCGGGGGGGTGCGTATCGCCCTCGATGACTTCGGCGCCGGGTATTCCTCGCTGCGCTATCTCGACCGCCTGCCTGTTGACGTCGTCAAGATCGACCGATCCTTCATCGCCAGCCTGGACAATCCAGACAAACGGGCCACCCTGCTCGCCATCACGCAGCTGCTCGACACAATGAATGTGCGCACCGTGGCTG
>DAISRJ010000009.1:0-59224 GCA_036828955.1 Candidatus Dormiibacterota bacterium
GCGGATGTTCGGCGGCCTGGCGTTCCTGATCGCCGGCAACATGGCCGTCAGCGCGAGCGGCCAAGGTGGGCTGCTCCTCCGGGTGGAACCCGCTGAGACGGGCGACCTTGCCGCGAAGCCACACGCATCTGTCGCGGTGATGCGCGGGCGCGAGATGCAGGGATGGCTCCGCGTCGACGCGGAGGGCGCGCGAACCAAGGCACAACTCTCGCAATGGGTGAACCGGGGAGTCGCCTACGCCCGGTCCCTGCCACCCAAACGGTAGTCCTCTGTCCGGGGTGAGCTGTCCGGGCGGTCGCGATGATCCCACGCGATGCGTATGACAATCCGCGGCAGGGTCGCCGGCTTCGCCGGCCCGATCCACGATCGGCTGATCGTCTACGCCGCCGTGGCCGTGGCCGCCGGCCTGCTGCTTCCCAATGTGGCGGCCCGACTCGCGGGTGGCGTGCCCTACATGCTCGGCGGCCAGGTCCTCGGCGTGGCCCTGACCCTGACACTCGGTCGTTTCGCGGCGGTCGCACGCCGGCCACTCCCGGTGCTGCTGGCACTGGCGGCGCAGTGGACCGTGCTGCCGCTGGCCGGCGTCGCGCTCTTCAACGTGATCTCCGACCCGACGTTGCGCAACGGCGCACTCATCGTGGCGGTCGCTCCGGCGGAGATCACCAGTGCGCTTGTCGCCCTGCTCGCGGCCGGCTCCGGAGCTGTGGCGATCACGTGCATGGCGGGGTCGCTCGCATTGGGCACCGTGCTCACGCCGCTCTGGGTGAGCGCGGTGCTTGGTCCGGCTGCGCACGTCGATCGCCTGGCACTGATCGCCGAGCTGACGTTGTCCGTGGCGGTGCCGCTGGTGGTGGGCGTCGGCCTGCGCACGT
Organism: Candidatus Dormiibacterota bacterium; assembly: GCA_036828955.1. Lineage (GTDB taxonomy): Bacteria > Chloroflexota > Dormibacteria > Aeolococcales > Aeolococcaceae > Aeolococcus. Next base: position 873 of record DAISRJ010000009.1, read on the forward strand.
GGTGGCCCGGCCTGCACGCTCTGCGTTCTCGCGCGCTCGACCTCTCGGCTGTGTGCGTCGTCCTCGTCGTGTTTGTGAGCGTGGGGTCCGCGCGCGCCTTCGTGCTGTCGGCGTCGCTTCTCCCGTGCATCGGGTTGTGCGCCGTCCTGCTTGTGATCGGCTACGGACTGGGCCTGGCGCTGGCGTGGCCGTGGCGCCACCACGCGCACCTCTGGCGGGCGCTGGTCTTCCCAGTGGGCATGCGCGAGTTCGGCATTGCCGCTGCAGTGGCTCTCGCCGTGAGTCCGGGCGCAGTCGGCGTCGCGGGCGTGTACGGCGCGATGCTGATGACCACGGCGCCCACACTGGCGCGGCGGTTGCGGCCCGTGCACGTGGATCCCGGGAGTGTGGGGTGACGGGCGTGGCTCAGGCGCGCGGCCTGCCATGGTCGAGACCCTGCTCGGCCCGCGATCGGAGGCGATCGATCGGCGCCTCCCGACCCGCCACGCGGCGGATGCGCGTACTGGCGCGGGTGCCCCTCGTCGACGCGACGGCCCGGCAACGATCCGCGCCCCTGACGGTGGCCGAGGATGGCCACCGTATACTCGGGAGGTGAACCTCACCCGGGCGCTGTACCGTGCCGCACGCATGTCCAACAACATCAGCGCGATCACGTCGGGCAATCCTCGACGCATGGCGCGCCGCGCCAAGAACATCGCCATCGGACGCACGCTGCGCCGCGCCGGCGTGTGGCGCAGGCTCTGGAAGTAGCCCGGCCCGACTGACCGGTCTACTTCTGGGCAATCGGCGTTACAGTCCCCTCGAGCAGGTCCGCATTGGCGGCCGCGAACCGAGGTGCCGGGGATGGATGACACGCTGACCCAGACCTGTGAACTCCTGCACGAGGCGTCGGAAACGCATCACCGAGTGTTCCGCATCGTCGACGGCGACGACCCCGACTGGGCGTCCTGGTACGCGGACTGGCTGATCGACCTCTCAGAGCTGCCCGACCTTCTGGGCACCACACCCCTGCGCAGCGAGCTCGTCTACATGCTCGTCAAGCTCGACAAGGAGTACACCGGCTCCGCGCAGGCGGGCACCTGGGAGGACTTCTACGCGCGCCGGCTCCATGCGCACTTCACGCCGGGGTCGGTCGTCACGGCCGTGCCGCCCCCCCGGGGGTGAGCAACCCGGCAAGGCGTGATGGGTCGATGTTCCCCCCGCTGACGATGGCCACCGTGTGCGGAGTGGGATGTTCCGTCGCCATCGCGGCAAAGGCGAGCGCCCCGGCTCCCTCGGCGACGACCTTGGCCTCCGTGACGAGGCGCGCAACCGCCACGCGCAGGGACGCCTCCGGAACCTCGATCCACGCCGTGACCAGCTGGCGGAGGCGCGCAAACATCCTGGCATCGAACGGCGCGGTCGTCCCCTCGGCGATGGTGTCCGCGGTGAGCGAGACGGGCCCGCCCGCGGCGAAGGCTCTCGACCACAACGGGTAGCCGTCCGACTGCACACCGACGACCTGCACGCCCGGCTTCAGCGCCGCGAACCCGGCGGCGATGCCGCTGATCAGTCCACCGCCTCCCACCGCGACGAGGACCCGCTCGACTGCGGGGCACTCCACGAGAATCTCAGGGACGATCGACGCATGTCCGGCCATCACGCCGTCATCGGCAAAGGGATGGATGAACACCTCGGGCTCGCGTTCCCACGCCCGCGTCGCCATCCACTCGTACAGGCGCGGGCGCGGCGTCATCATCGCGGTAGCCCCCAGCGCGCGCACGCCATCGACCTTGAGCGCGGGCGCGGCATCGTCCATGACCACGCGACACGGCACGCCGAGCTCGCGCGCGACGTGGGCACAGGCGAGGGCTGCGTTGCCCGAGCTCACCGTGATCAGGCCGCGCTCACGCTCCCTCGGGGCGAGGGCGAGGGCCGCAGCGAAGAAGCCGCGCACCTTGAAGCTGCCCGTCGGCTGCAGTGACTCGAGCTTGAGAAGCCCTCCACCCGGCGCCGGGATCAGCGGTGTGTGCCGGATGTGCGGCGCCACCAGCCGGGCGACGACTTGCAGCCGCTCGGCGTCGATCCGCCAGGCAACGTCGTCCGCGGAGGCGGGTCGATCACCGGCAACACCCATCGGGCGGTGATCCTACGCCGCCCCGCCGCGCCACAGACCTGCACCGAGAACCTCATCGCCGAGGTCGCTGCCGGTCACCGCCGCAACGTCAGGCCTGCTGCAGGTGCAGGTCGAACTCCATCGTCGCGTTGTCCTGGACGCTCACGAAACCGCCGATGCTCGGCGGGCTCATGCCGAACTCCTCGAACGGGAACGTGATCGATCCCACCACCTCGATCGCAATGGCGCTCAACCGGGCAGGGTGACCGGCGCCGACAGCACGAACGTCGCCTTCGGATAGCTGTCGGTCTGCAGGCCGAGAGTGCGGATGTGCTGGTCGCGCATCGACTGATCGGAGCTGAGCTTGCTGACATCGACAGTGAAGGTTGCCGCGGTGACGGTGAGTGCCTTGTCGGTGCCACCGATGGTGACGCTGCCCGTGACCGACGAGCTTCGCCCCACGGCGTCGCTCGGCGCCGACAGGAAGGCGAGTTGCTCGCGGACGCGGTACCCGGCGACGGAGCCGGCGGCCACGCTCCATGTCCCCGGGACCTGCGCGCCGGCGACCGCGGGGGTGGGGACGGGCGTCGAGGACGCGCCGGTGCCACTGCTCAGCGCCAGCGGGGCGGGAGCGCTCCCGCTGAAGAGCAGGAAGTACACGGCGGCGAACGCCGCCGCCACCGCGACCACGATCGCCGAGACGGTGTACGCCCCGGCGCGGCGGCTGGGTGGCCTGGGGACCCGCGACACGAAGGTCATCCGGCGTCGGTGACGTGCTCGTCCATGCCTCACAGCCTGGCGAGTGCACCTGTGAGTTCTCTGAGACTGTCCTCAGAAGCCCAAGGGGCTTCGGCGACCGGGCGGGCTACGGCGTGGGCGTCGACTTCAACCCGCAGGTATTGGTCATGTACGCGGTGACCGCCTTCGCGGCGCTGGTCACGGCCGGGGTGCCCAGCGTCGAGAACGCGGTACCAAGCTGGGCGAACGAGGTGACACCCTGGATCTGGCTGTTCAGCTGGTCGTACGCGGTGCGCAGCGTCTGGAACTGAGTCGAGATCTGGCTCGGCGCCGAACCGGCCAGCCCGTCGATGGCCGCCGTCGCCGTGGCAAACAGCTGCTTGTACGCGTTGACGTCCGGCGTCGCCCCGGGGCTGGCCGACACGAGGCCGCTGCTCACGTGTTGCATCTGTGCCCCCAGGCCGACGACCTGGCCACAGAACGAACCGCCGGGGACGGAGAGGGTGGGGACGCTGCTCTGCGTCGCAGCCGCGCCTCCCGACGACGAGGTTGATGCCGTGGGCGTTGACGACCCGCATGCGCTGAGAACGGCGCCGGCGATGGCGGCAGCGACCAGACCTGCTGTGAATCCTGAACGGCTCATTGCACAACCCCCTGAGAAGCGGACGGCGGACGCCGCACGGCGTCCGCCAGAAGTTGGGCGACGACGGTTCCACCGCCGACTCCCACCTCAAGCCTACAGGGCAGATTGCACGGCCTGTTGAACTTGGACGGATGTGTTGCCCAGGGCTCCGCCGAGCGAAGCGCCGGCGATGATTCCCGGTCCGCTGCTAGTGTCGGACCGATGTCCGAACTCAGCCACGTCGCCCCCGACGGCAGCGTCCGGATGGTCGACGTCGGCGCCAAGACCGAGAGCGTTCGCTCGGCGACGGCGCACGCGCAGGTGCGCTTTCACGAGCAGGGCACGCTGAGCCGTCTTCGGGAAGGAACGGTCGCCAAGGGCGACGTGCTCAACACCGCGCGGATCGCCGGCATCATGGCCGCCAAGCGAACCTCCCAGCTCATCCCACTCTGTCACCCGCTGCCGCTCGACCACGTCGCCGTCGACTTCGAGTGGCTCGACGACCTCCCCGGTGTGCGCGTGGTGGCGACGGCGCGCTGCCGCGGCGCCACCGGCGTCGAGATGGAGGCGCTGACCGCGGTGTCCATCGCGGCGCTGACGGTCATCGACATGCTCAAGGCGATCGACCGGTGGATCACCGTGGATGATCTCGGCCTCGTGGAGAAGAGCGGCGGTCGCCACGGGCCGCTCGTCCGGCCGGCTCCCGGGGGGTGACCCCAGCGGCGGCGGCGGTCGGCTGGCTGTCGATGGCGCCGGTGAAGAGCCTGCGCATCCAGGAGATCTCCGAGGTTCATCTCGGCCCCGACGGCGTCGATGGCGACCGCCGGTTCCTGCTCAGCGACAGCAACGGGCACCTCTTCAACGGCAAGCGCCTGGGGGCGCTCATGCAGGTCATCGCTGAGAGCGCGCCTCCCGAGACCGCGCTGACCCTTCGCTTCCCCGACGGCGAGGTGGTGAGCGGCGACATCGAACTCGGCGCCCGCACCACCGTCCTCGCCTATCGAGAGTTGCGCCCGGTTCGCGCCGTGATCGGTCCCTGGTCGGAGGCCCTCTCGGCCTTTGCGGGCGTGGACGTGCGGCTTGTCCAGCCCCTCGAGGGCGGTGGGGGAGTGGACCGGTACCCGGGCGGTGGGGTCACCATGCTGTCCGCCGCATCGGTGGAGGCGCTGGCGGGGGCGGCCGGCCTGACGGTTGTCGACAGGCGCCGCTTCAGGATGAATGTCGGTCTCGAAGGCCCAGCGGCGTTCGAGGAGGACGAGTGGCTTGGTCGAGTGGTCGCAATCGGTCAGGCCACGGTGCGGGTCAACGGCAATGTCGGGCGGTGCGCTGTCACCACGGAGAACCCGGTGACCGGCGTGGCCGACCTGCGCACTCTGCACCTCCTGGGCGACCTCCGCGCCGGCGCGCCGTCAACCGAGCCCCTGCCCTTCGGCGTGTGGGGCGAGGTCATCCAGCCCGGCCGAGTTCGCCTCGGCGACGCTGTTCGGATTCTCTGACCAAGCCGCCTTGCCGTCGGGTCATCCGGCGGCGCCCCCGCTCCGTACACATCGGCAGCGTCACCACCGCATCGAGCGGGCGGACGGCGTCAATCCGACAGCACACGAGGGTCGGGGGGTGAAGCGCCCTCGGCCTCTCACATGGGAGGTGCGGCATGCCGTTCGTTGGTACCGGGCACATCTGGCTTCTGGGGATCCTTCTCGTCATCGTCCTGATCATCTGGGGCCCGGGCAAGCTTCCCGATGTCGGCTCCGGCATGGGCCGCGCCATCCGCGAGTTCCGCAAGGCCTCCAGCGACACCAAGGAGCAGTTCAACGCGGCGACCCGCGTCGAGACCCCGGCGCCGGTTGATGCCGCGCCCGATCCGGCCGCGCAGGCGGTCCCCGTCGCATCCAGTCGCGGCGCCGGCGTCTGAGCTCGACGCACCGAGCGGCGGAGGCGATCACTGATGCAGGGGGTGGCCGGCGACCGGCCCATGACGGTCGTCGAGCACCTCGAGGAGCTGCGACGCGCCCTGCTGATCTCAGCGGTGGCGTGGAGCGTGGCCACGGTTCTCGCCTTCATCTTCCATGGCGCCATCTTCGAGTTCCTGTTGCGCCCACTCACCACGGTCCTGGCCAGGAACAACCACATCAGCTCGACCGCGATCTTCACGAGCCCCACCGAAGGCCTCACCATCCCCATGAAGATCTCGGCGATCGTGGGCGTGGTCGGCGCCGCCCCGGTGATCCTCTGGCAGGTCTGGGGGTTCATCGCCCCCGGGCTACGGCCGGTGGAGCGGAAGTTCGTCGGGCCGTTCGTGGGCTCGGCCTTCCTGCTCTTCGCCGGCGGCGCGGCCTTCGCCTACTTCGTGATGCCGATCGGCCTCAACTTCCTGGCCACCTTCCTCGGCAACAGCGCCATCTACCTGCCCGACATCAATGCCTACCTGTCCTTCCTGCTGCTCCTGATCGTCGCCTTCGGGGTGACCTTCGAGCTGCCGGTGGTGATCATCCTTCTGGGCGTCGTCGGCCTCGTGTCCTCGCGGTTGCTGCGCCGCAAGCGCAAGGCGATCTGGGTGGGCATCATCGTCGCCGCGCTTGTGGTCACCCCCGGGGCTGACCCCTACACGCCGACGGCGCTGTTCATCCCGCTGATCCTCTTCTTCGAGGCGTCGATCCTCATCCTCGACAAGGTGCTCAAGCGCTGATACCGGGAGGTCCTACGACCAACGTCCTCTATCGCCGCCGCCGGCCCGCCCCGAGACTCGCAGCGGATGCTCAACGCGCAGCCGCGGGCTGCCGCATCTCGGGGAGGACGTGCCGTGACGCCGAGACGTGTTTTGCGCCTGGGCGGCGTGGCGACCGCCGCGCTGGCGGCCGTGCTGCAGGTGTCGACCGCCTCTGCGGGTGGCAGCTTTGTCGGGGGTCTGTCGACGATCACCAAGATCGGCAGCACCGTCCCGGTGATTGGCGACGTCAATCCCTACGGCATGGCGGTGGTGCCGCAGAGTGGCGGCGACCTGACGGTCGGTGATGTCCTGATCAGCAACTTCAACGCGGCGAGCAACCTCCAGGGGACGGGGAAGACGATCGTGGAGGTCTCCCCGGGGGGGTCGCGGCGGCTGTTCGCGCGGGTTGACGCGGCATCGCTGCCGGGGCGCTGTCCCGGCGGCGTCGGCCTGACCACCGCGCTCAGCGTGCTCCCCCATGGCTTCGTCGTCGTGGGCAGCCTTCCGACAACAGATGGCACGGCCGCGACGGCACGCGCCGGGTGTCTCATCGTCCTCAACAGCGAGGGCCGCGTGGTCGAGACGCTGTCAGGGGACGGCATCAACGGCCCCTGGGACATGACCGCGGTCGCCACCACCGATGGCGCCGACCTGTTCGTCACCAACGTCCTCAACGGGACCGTCGCGGCCGGCGGAGTGGTCGTGCATCGGGGCACCGTGGTGCGCATCGACCTCCGCATCGGCTCGGCTGGATCTCCGGCCGAGATCTCGCGGACGGTCATCGGCTCAGGATTCGCGGAGCGCACCGACCCGGCTGCGCTCGTCATCGGCCCGACCGGGGTCGGATTGGGCGCTGACGGCACCCTCTTCGTCGCCGACAGTCTCCACAGCCGCGTGGCGGCCATCCCTGACGCGCTCAGCAGGCGCGGCAGCGCCGGGACGGGCCGCGACGTGAGCATGGCCGGCGCCCTCAATGACCCGCTGGGCCTCACCGTCGCCCCCAACGGCGACATCCTCACCGTCGACGGGGCGGACGGCAACCTCGTCGAGACGACGCCGCATGGCGGCCAGGTCGCTGTTCGGCAACTCGATTCGAGCGGATCACCTCCTGGCGCCGGTGCTCTCTTCGGGCTCGTGGTGACGCCAAGCGATCGAGGGCTGTACTTCGTCGACGACGCCACCAATACCCTGCAGCTGCTTCACTGAGCTCCCCTTTTTGACGGGTCCCGTGCACCACACGGCACGGGGCCCGTCGCTTCCGCCAAGGGCGATGCCGTCGGTCAGCGCCCTTGGAGCCGGGTCACGGACCGCGCCCGCCACGACGGCTTCCCGGTGCGGCGCTCCACCTCATCGGCGCCGCGCATCGCCCGCACACTGAGGTTCACCGCAAGCCATCGCAGTGGTTCGGGCTCCCACGGGCGGGACCGATGCTGCACCCAGGGCAGGCGCGTCAGGGGTGTGTCCCGGTCGAGGATGAGGTCCGCGAGCGTGCGCCCGGCGACATTGCTGGCGGCGACGCCATCACCGACGTAACCGCCGGCGGACGCGATGCCGTTGCGCCTGTCGATGCGCACCGACGGATACCAGTCCCTGGCGACCCCGATGGGACCTCCCCAGCGGTGCGTGACCTGCACCTCGCGCGTCTGCGGAATCAGTTCGTGGAGAGCGTTCTCGAGCGCACTGAAAACCCTAGCGTCACCATCGAAGCTGTCGGACACACGCGAGCCGAAGTGATACGGCGCGCCCCGGCCACCAAACGCGATCCGTCCGTCCGCAGTGCGTTGCGCGTAGATGAGCAGGTGGCGGCCGTCGTTGATTGTCTCGCCGGCCGACCAGCCGATCTCTGCCCACGCGGAGTCGGGCAGCGGCTCGGTCGCGATCATCAGAGAGTAGAGGGGCAGGAGGGCTCGGTGCTCACCGCGGAGTTCAGAGGTGTAGGCCTCGGTGGCGCGCACGATGGTGCGCGCCCGGACGGTTCCATGCGACGTGACCACGGCGTGGGGCCGGATTTCTCCCACGGCGGTCCGTTCGACGATTCGGCCGCCGGCTCGCTCGACCGCACGGCCGAGGCCCCGCACCAGTTTGCCGGGGTGGAGGCGGGCGCAGTGGGGGGTGAACTGAGCGCCCCGGCAGCCGGGCACGCGCACACGTTCAGCGGCCTGCTCGTGGTCGAGCCACTGCAGCGCCAGGTCAGCCTCCTCGCGTTGCTGCGAGGCCGCCGTGCGCGCGCGCAGGTCGCTCTCCTGCAACGACGTCATCGCCAGGGTCAGACAACCTCCTCGGCGAATGTCGGCGTCGATGTGCTCGTGAGCGGCCGTGGCCGCAACGTCCTCGATTCCCTCGACCAGGGCGCGGTGCATGGCCCGGGCGGCGTCCGCGCCCTGCTGTTGCACGACACGGTCCCAGGACACGGGGAACAGGTCGCTGCACCAGCCGCCGTTGCGCCCGCTCGCTCCGAAACCCGCGATCTCGCGCTCCACCACCAGGACACGCAGGCTGGGGTCGCGGTGAAGCAGCGCGTACGCGGTCCACAAACCCGTGTACCCGGCACCGACGATGGCCACGTCCACGTCAGAGTCGCCGTCGAGTGGCGGACGCGGCGACAGGTCGTCGTCGATCGCGTCGAGCCAGAAGCTGAGGCGACGATAACGCTGCGGGTCGGCCGCGGTCACACCTCGATGTTCGACATGACGTGCTTGATGCGCGTGTAGTCGTTGAAGCCGTACATCGACATGTCCTTGCCGTAGCCGGAGTGCTTGAAGCCGCCGTGGGGCATCTCGGACACCACCGGGATGTGCGTGTTGATCCACACGCAGCCGAAGTCGAGAAGGCGCGACATGCGCATGGCCCGCCCATGGTCGCGAGTCCACACGCTCGACGCCAGTCCGTACTCGACGTCGTTGGCCCAGCGCAGCGCCTCGCCCTCGTCGGTGAACCGCTGCACCGTGACCACCGGGCCGAACATCTCCTGCTGGATCACCTCGTCGTCCTGGCGCAGTCCCGCGATCACGGTTGCCTCCTGGAAGAACCCCGGACCGCTCGACGCAGCGCCACCCGCAGCGATCGAGGCGTGGTCGGGAAGGCGGTCGATGAACCCGCGCACCCGGGCCAGCTGGTCGCGGTTGTTGAGCGGCCCATAGGCGGCGTCCTCGTCCGAGGGCGGACCGGTGTGGGTCAACTTCGCCTGCGCAGCGAGGGCGTCGAGGAAGTCATCGTGGACGCGGGGCCCGGCGAGCACGCGTGTCGCCGCCGTGCAGTCCTGGCCGGCGTTGAAGTACGCGGCACCGGCGATCCCCTCGGCGGCAGACTCGACGTCGGCGTCATCGAACACGATGACGGGTGCCTTTCCGCCAAGCTCGAGGTGGACACGTTTGAGGTCCACCGCTGCCGCTGCGGCGACCTCGCGGCCGGCGCGGACGCTGCCCGTGATCGACACCATCGCGGGGATGCGGTGCGACACGATCGCGCCCCCGGTGGCGCGGTCACCGCAGATCACGTTGAAGACGCCAGGCGGCAGCACCTCACAGGCCAGTTCCGCCATGCGGATGGTGCTCAGCGGGGTCGTCTCCGACGGCTTGAGCACCACCGTGTTGCCCGCGGCGATCGCCGGGGCGAACTTCCAGGCGGCCATCAGCATCGGGTAGTTCCACGGGGTCACCTGACCGCACACCCCGACGGGCTCACGGCGGACCCAGCTGGTGTGGCCCGCCATGTACTCGCCGGCCGACGTGCCCTCGAGGAAGCGGGCCGCTCCGCCCATGAACCGCACGATATCGTGGAGCATGGGCAGCTCCTCACTCTCGGTCAGCGCAAGCGGCTTACCGGTATTGCGGCACTCGATCTCGACAAGCTCGCGACCGTGCTCCTCGAGCAGGTCGGCGAAGCGCAGCATCGCCCGGCTGCGCTCCTTCGGAGTGGTGTCCCGCCAGCCGGGAAACGCCTCCTGGGCGGCGCGGTAGGCGTCATCGACGTCCTCGGCGCTTGACAACGGAGAGTGTGCGAACACCTCCCCGGTGGAGGGATCGACCAGGGCAAGGGTGCCGTCGCCGCGCGTCTCCACCGCCCTGCCGCCGACCACGTTGCGCAGCGTTTCCACAGTCACAGCCATGTCCAGACTCCCGGTGTGTGAGGTGACCGCGTCAGAACGTGCGCGGTGTGTTGATCCAGAGAACGCGGGTCACCGTCAGGCCCGGGTTCCACCAGCGATGCCGGCGTGTCGATTCGAAGCACAGCGACGTGCCGGCGGAGACGTCGAACTGTTCGCCACCGTCGAGTGTGATCGACAGCGTGCCGTCGATGACGAAGAGAAACTCCTCCCCCTCGTGGGCGTACTCCCCGCCGCTGCCGAACCCGGGCTCGATGATGAACCGCTGCGGCTCGAGCAGTTCCGCCGTGCCCGACAGATCCTCGATGCGCACGCCCGGGATGGGGAGGTGCAGCAGCGTGACCTCGCCGCCGATCGGCCGGCACGCCGGCGGCGTCGTCCCGAGGAGCGCGCCGACGGTCGTGCCGAGCGCGGCGCTGAGCTTCTGCAGCGACGCCACCGAGGGCTGAACCACTCCGCGCTCCACACCCGAGACCAGCGACGCCGAGACGCCCGCCGAGGTCGCCAGCGCACGCATCGACAGACGGCGCTCCAGGCGCTTCTGACGCAGCGGTGTCCCGATGTTGATGGTGGGAGCCGCGCTTCTCGCGGTCGGCGGCCGGGGTCGGAGTCGTCCACGGGGCGGCGCATCGCGCAATTTGCGCCGGATCGCATGGACGGCCAGTCCCTCGACCTCCCGAAGGCGGTGAACCTCGCGAGCACGGGTCACCTCCCCAGCGTCGTAGCGGCGCCAACCGGCCGGCGTGCGCGACGATCGGAGCAGCCCGTACTGCTCCCAGGCGCGAAGGGTCGACGGGCTGATGCCCACCATCCTGGCCACCTCTCCGACCGAGTAACGTCCCCCTGGCTCGGCGCTCACACCCTCGTCCACCAACGCTGGAACCACTTGACGAGCCTACCACCCGCCGCTAGGGTGTGCAGCGCTCGTTGCAGGTGTTCTGCAATGCGAGGGGGCGGCGCGTGGAGGTCGGGCGGATGGAGGGCAGCAGGCGCGGACACCGCGAGCGGCGGGTCAACTCGGACGTCCGTCTCCAGCCGCTCGGTTGTTTTCGAGGTCCGACCGCGCGTGTCGCGCACGGGATGATCAGCAGCGACGGCCTGACTTTCCAGGCTCGGATAGGAGGTGACAATGGCCACGATCTCTGAGCCCATCGTTCACGGCGAGCCGGTCGTCTCGCAACTGAAGACGAACACTCTCACCCTGTTCGACTCGACTGTCATCGCCACATCGAGCGTGGCTCCCGCGTACACCCTCGCGGCGACGGCTGCGGTCCTGGTGGCGGCCGTCGGCCTCGCGTCGCCCGCAGCCATCCTGGTTGGCTTTCTCCCGGTGCTGTTCATCGCGCTGGCGTACTACTACCTGAACCGGATGGACCCCAACTGCGGCGCGTCGTACTCGTGGGTCAGCCGCACTCTCAACCCATACGTCGGATGGTTCTCCGGGTGGATACAGCTCGCCGCCAATGTCCTCTTCTGCGCCGCGGCACCGATCCTCGGCGGCGCCTACACCCTTCAGTTGCTCAACAGCTTCGGATGGATCAGCTCCGACGTCGCGGGCGACAACCGCTGGATTGCTGTTGTCGGTGTGCTGTGGCTCGCACTGGTGACCTTCATGGTTGCTCGCGGCATCCGCGTCACCGCCAACTTCCAGTGGGTGCTGGTCTTCATCGAGTACTTCATCGTGCTCGGGTTCGCCATCGCAGCCCTGATCAAGGTGATCACGGGCAGCCATCCGGCGGCGACCTCCTTCGACGGCGGCTGGTTCAACCCGGGATCCCTGGGTGGCCTCAGCGGGATCGCCACCGGCGCGGCCCTGGCGGTCTTCTTCTTCTGGGGCTGGGACACTGCGGCGAATGTGAACGAGGAGACCAAAGCCGCCGAGACGTCGCCCGGTATTGCCGGCATTCTCAGCATGTTCATCCTGCTCTTCATCTTTCTGCTCGCGATCATCGCCATCCAGATGTTTCTCTCGCAGAGCGCGCTGAACGATCCCAACAACCAGGGCGACATCCTCTACTACTTCGCTCAACAGCTCTCCGGTACCCCGCTTGCGTACCTGATGGTCCTGGCGGTTCTGTCGTCGACCGTCGCCACCACGCAGACCACACTGTTGCCGTCGAGCAGGCTCACCTATTCAATGGCGAGAGACGGCGTGTTCCCGAAGGCTTTCGGCCGCGTCCATCACTCCTGGAAGACGCCATGGTTCGGGACGGTGATCACCGCCATCTTCTCCACCCTCGTGATCGTATTGACGGTCACCGTGGACAGTATCAACAACGTCTTCAACAACTTGATCCTCGATATCGGCGTGCTCGTCGCTCTCTACTACGGAGTGACCGGCTTGGCATCCTTCTGGGCCTTCCGCAAGGTGCTCTCCAGCAGCGTCCGGCTTCTCCTCTTCGCGGGCATCCTTCCACTGATTGGCGGCATCTTCCTCTTCGCGATCGCGGGGTACGTCGTGTACCAGTCCTGGATCGCGGACGTCGGTGCCACTCTGCCGGTGCTGATCGCGGTGGGAGCGGGCGTGCCGCTCATGGCGGTGGCCGTGGCAACCAACCACTCCGGCTTCTTTCACGAGAAGACGGTCTCCTACCTCATGGTCAACGGAAAGCTGACAGCATCGACCTCAGGATCGCCAAGCTAGGAAGCCGTGCGTCAACACCGACATGTGAACGTCGAGGCCCGTCGGCGCCGATCGTGGCGTCCGGCGGGCTCGGTCGGGGGGGCGGCTCTGTGAGCAACGCCGAGCTGCAGCGGCAGCGCGAGCGCTGCATCCCGCGGGGCATGGGCTCCAGCATGGCCGGCTTCGCCCACTCGGCGGACGGCGTCACCATGGTCGACGCTGACGGCAGGCGGTTCCTCGACTTCGCCAGCGGCATCAGCGTCACCAACCTCGGCCATGGGCACCCGGACATCCGCGCGGCCATCCACGCGCAGGTCGATCGCCTCATCCATTCGGGCGCGCCGGTGATGCTTCCCGACGTCTACGTCGAGCTCTGCGCCCGCCTCTGCGACCTCTCGCCGGTACCCCAGCCCTCGCGAGCCGTGCTCTTCAACAGCGGCGCTGAAGCGGTCGAGAACGCGGTGAAGATCGTGCGCCAAGCGACCGGGCGCCCGGCCATCGTCTCCTTCCAGAACAGCTTCCACGGGCGCACCCTGCTGACCATGACCCTCACCGGCAAGGTGGACCCGTACAAACAGAACTTCGGTCCGTACGCGCCCGAGGTGTACCAGGCGCCCTACCCGAACCCGTACCACGACCAGACGTCCGACTCCAGCCTCGAAGCTCTCGAGGCGCTGTTCGCGTCGCAGGTCCCGGCCGACCGCGTGGCCGGCGTGATCGTGGAGCCCGTCCAGGGCGAGGGCGGCTTCGTGGTGCCGCCAGCCGATTTCCTGCCCCGCTTGTCGACATTGCTTCGCCGCCTCGACATCCCTCTGATCGCCGACGAGATCCAGAGCGGCGTGGCGCGCACCGGCAAGCTGTTCGCCGTGAACCACGTCGGTGTCGAGCCGGACCTCGTGCTGCTGGCCAAGTCGCTGGGCGGCGGCCTTCCGTTGGCGGCAGTCGTGGGCCGGGCAGCGCTGATGGACGCCACGGCCCCGGGGGGGCTCGGCGGCACCTTCGGCGGCAACCCTGTCGCCTGCGCGGCTGCGCTGGCCGTGCTCGACGTCATCGAACGCGACGACATCTGCGCGCGGGCTCGCCACGTCGGCGACATCGCGATGGAGCGCATGCGGGAGTTGCAGCAGCGGTATCCATGCGTCGGCGACGTGCGCGGCATCGGTGCCATGACCGCAATGGAACTTGTGGAGAACGGCTCGAGCCGCGAGCCGGCACCGGCCCTCGCACTGGCCGTGTTGCGCGAGGCCCACTCGCGTGGCCTGGCGCTCCTGCGCGCCGGGCTCCACGACAACGTCATCCGCCTGCTCATGCCGCTGACGATCGACGATGACGACCTGGCGGCCGGCCTCGACCTCCTCGCGCAGGCTCTCGAGGCCGCAGTCTCAGCAACCACCGTGGCCGCTGCAGCGGCCCCCACAGGGAAGAGTCATGCCAACTGACGCCGCGCCCTCCCGCATCGACCCGCAGCGAATGGCGGAGCTGACCGCGCGTGAGGAGCGCGAGTTCCTCGCCAAGCGCCAGACATCGCGCCGGCTGTGGCAGGAGGCGACGGCTGCGATGCCGCGCGGCGTGCCCTCGTCGTTCCAGGACACGCCTCCGCAGCCCGTGTTCATCGACCGCGGCAAGGGAAGCCACGTATGGGATGTCGACGGCAACGAGTACGTGGATTTCCACAACGGCTTCGGCGTGATGGTGGTGGGACACGCGCATCCCGCCGTGGTTGCGGCGGTCAACGAGCGCATGGCGCGCGGTTCCCATTTCGCCCAGCCCGTCGCCGAAGACGCCAGTGTGGCCGAGGAGCTGGCGCGTCGCTTCTCGCTGCCACAGTGGAGGTACACCAACAGCGGCACGGAGTCGACGCTCGATGCCGTGCGGCTGGCGCGCGGCTTCACCGGTCGGGAGAGGCTGGTGAAGATCGAGGCCTCGTACCACGGCCACCACGACTCGCTGCTCGTCAGCGTCGAGCCGCCCCGCGACCTCATGGGGCCAGTCGAGAGCCCCAACTCGGTGCGCTACTGCGAGGGCATCCCCCAGGCCAGCGTCGACCTGGTCACGGTGGTTCCGTTCAACGACCTCGAGGCCCTGGAGCGTGCCTTCACCGCGCACGACGACATCGCGGCCGTCGTCGTCGAGCCGGTGATGATGAACATCGGCATCGTGCTGCCGGACGACGGTTACCTCGCAGGCGTGCGCGACATCGCCCATCGTCACGGCGCTCTGCTCATCTTCGACGAGGTCAAGACCGGCGTGACCATCTCGGCCGGCGGCGCCACGGAGCGATTCGGCGTAGTCCCGGACCTGATCTGTCTCGCCAAGGCGATCGGCGGCGGGCTGCCGTGTGGGGCCATCGGTGGTCGCGAGGACGTGATGGCGGTGATCACGGATGGGCGCGTGGCGCAGATGGGAACATTCAACGGCAATCCGCTGACCATCGCGGCGGCCCACGCCACGCTGTTCGATGTCCTCACCCCGGCGGCGTACTCGCACTTCGACGCGCTCGCCGAGGAGTTGCAGGGCGGCCTCGACAGGGTCATCTCCGATTACGAGCTGCCGTTCCACGTGCTCACCCTGGCCGCCCGCGGTTGTGTCACCTACCGCCAGGATCGCGTGCGCAACTACCGCGACTACCTCGAGATCGACAAGGCGGTGCCGTACCTCTCGTGGCTCTACCAGAGCAACCGGGGCGTGCTCATGGCCCCCGGCGCCGAGGAGAACTGGACGCTGTCCGTGCAGCACGACGAGGCCGACGCACAGCGCTACGTCGACAATTTTCGGGAGTTCGCCCGGGACCTCGTGGGCTCCTGAGCAGCGCCGAGGCTGGCTCAGTCCGGGATGGGGACGGCCCTTCCTGACACGCGGATCCCGCCGCTGCCGGGGTCGATCGCCACCGACAGCAGGCTCGGCCGGCCCATGTCGTCGCCCTGGTGGATGATCACCGTTGCGGGTGGATCCACGACGCCCAAGGCGCGCAGGTAGGCGCCCAGAGCGGCCGCCCCGGCGCCGGTCGCAGGATCCTCGACGACACCGCCCACGGGGAAGGGGACCCTGGCGTGGAACACCGTCGGGCTCTCCCGCCACACCACCTCAACGGTGGTCCAGCCCTGGCGGGTCATCAACTCCCGAAGCCGCTCGAAGTCGTACGACATGGCCGCGAGCAGGGCGCGTGAACGAACACCGAGGACGAGGTGATGGGCGCCGGCGAAGCTCGCACGGGGCGGCAGCAGAGAGTCGGTGTCCTCGGCGGTCCAGCCGAAGGCCGCCAACGCCTCGCGGACGACGGTGGCATCGACCGGCCCAACCGACGGGGTGACACTGGTGAGGGTGGCCGTCGCCCGACCGTCCGGGTCGTGCACCACGGTGACCGCGACCTCACCGTTCTCAGTGTCGAAGAGGAGCTCGCCGCCGCGCCCGGCGTCCGCCAGCGCCACCGCGGACGCGATCGTGGCGTGGCCGCAGAACGGCACCTCCGCCACGGGGCTGTAGTAGCGGATCCTGTAGGAGCCGGCCCGATCCAGTGCCCAGAGGTACGCCGTCTCGCTGTAGCCCACCTCGGCGGCGACCTCGAGCATGGTGGCCTCGTCGACACCCCGGGGGTCGAGCACCACGCCTGCGGGGTTGCCCCCTGAGGGTTGGTCGGAGAAGGCGGTGTAGCGGAGCACCTCCATGCCGCAGACCCGGCTCACGGGGCGATCCCGGCCCGTGCCGCAGCCTCCTCGCGGTCATCGAAGCCGCGGATGTCGACGACACGGTCGCCCGCCAGCGAGAGCACCTGCCAACGCGGCACCTCGCCGCCGGCCTCATCGGGCGCACTTCTCCCTGTGACAAGCAGGCCCACGAGCACGCGGTCGCCGTGGACGACCACCTCCGTCACGTGTGCCCGCACACCCGCGTCCCGGCCGCGCTGGTACCAGGCGAGCACCTCGCGGCGATTCCGGCAGGCCGGCGCCTCATCGTCCGGGGCTCCCCAGGTCACATCGGCGTCGAGGAGTGCGGCGATGGCAGTGAGGTCGGCGGACTCGAGCGCGGCCCTGATGCGATCGCCGATGGGGTCGTTCATCACTGAGCCGTCGGCCACCTCGTGCCCCTCTGTTGTGTTGCCCGTGACCCGATCATGCATCGCCGGTGCTCGTGGGGGCGACACTGATCGGCCGCCGCGATCAGGGCATGAGGAGCATGGAGTCGCCGAATTCATGCCACAGGTAGCGCCGCTCGAGCGCGGCATCGTACGCGCGCCGAACGATGCCGGCGCCGGCGACCGCCTCGAGGAGAAGGAGGTGGCTCGATTCCGGGAGGTGAAGGCCTGTGATCAGGCCGGTGACAACGCGCGCAGGGCGACCTGGTCCGAGGACGAGGTCCGTCCAGCCGCCGCCGCCGCGGACTCGACCACTGTCGTCGGCGACGGTCTCCAATGCGCGCACGACGGTGGTGCCCACCGCGATGACGCGGCGGCCGGCTGCCCTGGTTGCCGAAACGAGGCGAGCCGTCTCACCGGGCACAACGTAGCGCTCCGGCGCGGGCGGCTCATGGAACTCCGGGCTGGACACACCGGCGTGCAGGGTCAGTGACGCGACGATCACACCATGCGCCCTCAACCGCGCCAGGAGCGCGCTGGTGAACGGCCGGCCGGCGCTGACCATCTCGGCGCTGCCCGGCTCGTCGGCATAGACCGTCTGGTGGTCGCTGAGCGGCAGGTGACGTGCCACGTGGCCGTAGACGATCGGGCGGCCGTGCCGTGCGAGGTGCGCGACCGCGTCGGTCGGAGGGCTGACCTCCACCTGCCAGAGGCGCGACGGCGCCGCGGTCGGATCGGGATGTGGGCGGGTGAAGGTCAAGCTCACATCCCCGCTACGCAGGACGTCGCCGGCGGCCACATCCAGGTCGGGGCCGGCGTTGTCCGGACAGCGCAGCTCGACGATCCACGAGGAGTCGTCGAGCCAGTCCGATACATGCAACAGAGCTGCGTTGCCACCAGCTGCGCGCACCGTGAGCGCGGCCGGGACGGTGGCGGACGTGTTGACCACGATGAGGTCACCCGGCTCGAGCAGGCGGGGCAGCTCGGTGAAGCGATGGTGGGACACTCCCGCCGGCGTGGCGGCGAGGAGGCGCACTCCGTCACGCGGGATGCCCCGGCGTTCCGGCGGCAGCGTGGCCTCGAGCACCTGAGGAACCACGAAGCTCGTCTCAGGCCGCGGAGTCGCGGCCGTCGCGATCATGCCGACCCATCCGCGCCGGCGAGCGCGCCGACGCGGTATCGCCCGCTGGGGAGCGTCCCGGTGATCAGGCGCATGAGGTCTGGGACCACGCTCTCCGGGGTGGGGCGGTCGCTGATGTCCTCGCCCGGGAACGCCTCCTGCTGCAGGTCGGTGCGCATGTCGCCAGGGTCGAACGCATACACCGACAGCTCCGGATGTTCGACGGCGACGACCGCGGTGATGTGGTCGAGGGCGGCTTTGGAGGAGCCGTAGCCCCCCCACCCGTCGTACGCCTCGACCGCAGCGTCGGAGGAGATGTTGACGATGCGGCCGTGGCGGCGAGCCAGGTGGGGGAGGAGCAGCTGCAGGAGCGCGAGGGGGGCGAAGGTGTTGACGGCGTAGACAGCCCGGATGGCCTCGAGGGGGTAGTCGGCCAGCCGCGGTTGTGGCGTTGGACCCAGGACGCTGGCGTTGTTGACGAGCACGTCGACGCCGCCGGAGGCGACGGCGGCGGCGATGAGGTGGCGGTGGGCGGGATCGGAGACATCCCCGGGAATCGCGGTCACGGCGGTGTCGCCGAGGGTGCTTGCGGCTGCCGCCAGGGCTGTCGCGTCGCGGCCGTCGATGACCACGTGCCAGCCCCGGCGCACCAGCTCCGCGCTGAGCGCCCCGCCGAGGCCGCGGGAGCCACCGGTCACCACGGCAACTGGCTGCTGGGATTCGTCGTCGACATCACTTGTCATGCCGCCATCCTAGAAGTTAAAGTTAACTTGATGTCAAGCCCGGCCACCGCGCGCACCACCGACGTGCTGCCCATCGGCGAGGTGGCGGAGCGCGCCGGCTTCGCGGCGTCGGCCCTGCGCTTCTACGAGAAGGAGGGCTTGATCAGTGGCACTCGCAGCGAGGGCGGACAGCGTCGCTATCCGCGCAGCGTGCTTCGCCGCCTCGCCTTCGTGCGTGCGGCACAGAACGTCGGCCTCAGCCTCGATGAGGTGCGCTCGGCCCTTGCCACGCTTCCTGACTCGAGGGTGCCCAATCGCGCCGACTGGGCGCGCCTGTCCCGTGGCTGGCGCGAGCGCCTCGACGAGCAGATCGCGGGGCTCGTCGCGCTGCGCGAAGGTCTCACCACGTGCATCGGCTGCGGCTGCCTGTCACTGCAACGGTGCGCGCTCTCCAACCCCAGTGACGTCGCGGCCGGCGCCGGCCCCGGCGCGCGATACCTGCCCACCGCCCTGAGGCGCCGCTGACGCGACCCGCACCGGCGTGACCACCGCGGGAGGCGCGGGACGTGACGGCGCTCAGGCCCCGGGGTTCTGCCCGACCTGGTGTGCCTTCTTCGCCGCCTCGCGACGCGCCGCCTTGGCGGTCGACGGCGCCTTGGGTTTCTTCACCTGCTTCTTCGGCGCGCCTCGATTCTTCTCGCTGGCCATGTCGTCGGTCCTCCGTCGAGGTTGGTTCTCAATGGTGCGTCGGTCGCAGGCCCAACGCTACATCACACGAGGCGTGCCGTCAGTCGTTGCGCGTTCGAGGAGTGAAACTGGCCCGGGCCCGGTGGCTAGGGCGCGCTGGACTGAGCCGCGGAACGAATGGCCCGGATGACGGCCTCGGGCGGGGCGTCCTTGGTGAGGTAGCTGACCGCGCCCGCGGCGAGGGCCTGGGTGATCTTCTCGCGCTCCGAGTAGGAGGTCAGCATGACCACGCGCACGTGCGAGTCCATCTCCACCAGCTTTTCCGTGGCCTCGATACCGTCCATCCCGGGCATCGAGATGTCCATCAAAACGATGTCGGGTTTCACGGCGTACGCGAGCGCCACCGCGGCGGCCCCGTCCTCGGCAGCGCCCACCACCTCGATCCCCTCGACGCCGTTGAGGATGTCGGCTAGACCCTTGCGCATGAGCGGGTGATCGTCGGCGATCAGGACGCGGATCACCGCCTCCTCAGCTTTCAGCATGGCAAGGTCAGCATAAGCGAGGTCCCGTGGCCCGGCTCACTCTGCAGCGACAGGCTGCCGCTCGATGCCTCCACCGCGTTGTTGAGCAGGTGCAGGCCCACATGACCCTCCTCGCGGCGGCGGGAGCGGTCGTCCGATGAGAAGCCACGGCCGTTGTCAGCGACCTGCAGGGTCAGTGTTCCGTCAACGAGGCGCAGCGTGGTAACGACCTTGGTGGCCTGGCTGTGGTTGACGACATTGCGGATTGCCTCCTGGGCGACACGGAACACCAGGGAGGTCTTGTCAGCGGGAATGTGTGTGGCGGCGGCCGCCTCGAGCTCGACGGCGATGCCCTTTCCCGGCAGAGGTTCGAGCAACTTGCGCAGCGCGGCGTCCATGCCACTGGCCTCGAGATCGGGTGGGGCGATCTCGATCATGAGGGTGCGCAGGTCGGTGACCGACGACCGCAGGGTGCCGGCGGCTTCGAGCAGCTGCGGGTCGTCCTCCGTCGGGCCGGATCCGCGTGCCGCAAGCGAGAGCGCCAGGCCGGCCAGGGTCTGCACGACACCGTCGTGGAGGTCACTGGCGATGCGCTTGCGCTCGACGTCGCTGGCGTCGATCGCCTGTTGGAGGAGCGCCTCCCGCTCTTTGGTATGCGCCGTCCGCTCCAGCGCCTGCGCCCTGATGCGCCGCGCCAGGAGGACTAGGAACCCCTGCAGCAGAAGGATGGGGAGAAGGGTGGTGGTGAAGCCAACCGTGCCCGCAACGCGGTAGAGCAGAACGGCGCCATACGCCGCCCACCCATACCCGACGCTGTAGAGGATGAGGGACTTCAGCGAGCGCACGAGGACACCCCAACCGCTTACCTTGCCACGCGACGCGAGGGCGATGACGATGGCCAGTAGGGCGTGGTTCACGACGCACTGCGTTGCCGCGGCCAATGTGGCTGAGACGGCACTCCACAACACCCCGTGGTTCATTTTGGTCAATCCGGCGTACACGATCCACGCCAAGAGATCGGCCATGACGAAGTTCGCGGCGTTGAAACCCGCGCGGAACCATCCTTGCTTCATCCGAGCCGCGGTGGCGCCCGCCTGTGTCGTAGACGCGACGAGCGCTCCGACCGGCCCGAACGTGAAGGTGAGCGCCAGGTGCACCATGATGCTCGCCGTCCAGAGGCTGTCCACGCCCTCTGACATGCGCACGCTGCAATACGCGGCGAACGTGACCACGACGCCGCCGATCAGGAGTGTGGTCGGATCGCTGACTGCTTGGAAAGTCACGATCGCAAGAGCGACGGACGAAAGGCTGAGTGACGCGACAAACGCGACGAGCGGCACGGTGTATTCAACGGGCGCCGGGGGATCCTCCTCCGGAAGCAGATCTCGCAACCGGCGTACGGCCGAAAGGGCAGTGCCTGTGCGTCCCATCGGTCGCATCGTCGGGGTCGACCAGGCCGCATCAGCGGTTCGCGACACGATCGCCACACCTCCGTGAGCGCGGCGAGCAGAGGTTCGCACGCAGATGTAAAGATCTGCACAGGTTTGTAAAGCGGGCGCGCCGAACGATGGGAACGAATCAGTCGCGCCCATTGAAAATCGCGGTTCCGGCACAGTCTGCCCAAGTGCTGGGCGCGGGCTCAGCTGGACGGAGGGACACACATGGCAACCTGGGACACCCAGTGCCGCTGCAGTTCTTGGGGCTGAGTTCGAGAAGGAACCAGTCTTGCCAAGGTAGCCGTTCAATGTGACGGGATCTTGGACAAAGGTGTGACGCACCGGTAACGTGCGGCGTCACACAAGGGGAGGACCCTCTGCGAATGTTGCCGCCATGGCAATAAGCGCAGGTTTGGGTACCCCCGGTGAGGGGGCTCAGGGGCCGCCGGCACCTGACGCGTTGGCGGCTCCGGCCTCACCATCCGAGCGCGCCGGTCCACCACGAGGGCCCGCCGTTCGGTTTTACGTGGCCGTGTGCCTGTCGCTTTACGGCGATTGGCTGACCACAGTCGCACTGCTCGTCGTGCTCTTCGAAGTGACGCGCACTCCGGCCGCGCCAGCCGGGTACATGGTCGCGAGGATCGCTCCACGAGTGGCCGGCCCCTGGCTGGGCGGCCATTTGACCGACCGGTTCTCTCCGCGCGTGGTCATCATGAGCACGTCGGCGGTTCAAGGGGTGCTGACCGCGGCGCTGATCTGGTCCCATCGCGCCAGCCTGATCTGGGCGATCTACGCGATCGTGGCCGTTGCCCAGTTCGCCGGCGCCCTCGGCCGGCCGAGCCACGGTGCATTGATTCCCAGCCTGGTGCGAGAACGTGAGCTGCCACGCGCCAACGCCATCTACTGGCTTCTGTTCAGCACGAGCATCTTTGTCGCTCCCGCCATCGGCGCGCTCCTGCTCAGCAACGTGGGTCCCGATCCGCTCTTCGCGATCGACGCGGCGAGCTTCGTTGTGTGCGCGCTCCTCGTCGCCACACTCCCGAGGACGATGCCGGCGGCCGCCGCGATCGCGGCAGCGCGGTCACCCCGTCCGCGCGATGGAGCCCTGCGCGAAGCGATGCGGCAACCGGGGATACGAATGGTTGCGGCGGCGAACTTTGCCAGCGGGCTCACCATCACCGTCACCCAGGCTCTGCTCGTGGTCGCGGCCCACGAACGATTCGGGGGTGACGCCGCCGTGGGATACCTGTATTCCGGTGTGGGGGTCGGGGGTACCGTGGGCGCACTCATCGCCCTGCGCTGGATCCCCTCGCGCTCCTGGACACGACTGGCCGTGTTCCTCGCCGTCACGGTGGAACTGGTTGCAGTGGCAGCCTTTTGCGGGTCGACGGAGGTCCCGCTCGCATTCCTCGTGCTGGCCGTCAGCAGCATCGCAGGAAGTTCCTTCGACACATGGGGCGCGACGGAGATCCAGCGCAGCGCTCCGCAGGGGTTCATGGGACGCTACAACTCGGTGATCTTCATCGCGCTGAACGCCGGCATGTTCGTCGGCGCCCTGTGGGCGCTGGCGACCGCGAATTCTCTGCACTGGGACGTGGCCGTGGAAGCCGCGTGCGCGGCCATGATCATCGTGGTCGGCGGCGTGTGGATTTGGGGCGGTCGGCCGAGCTCGCTCCCCATCGAGGGGGCGACGGCCTGACGGGCCCGCCGTCCGCTCACTCGTCGGCTCCTCCCGCTGCGCCAGAATGAGCGTCGTCATCAGCGTCGTGGAGGAAGCCTGCATGGCAGATTCCGTGTACCGCGTCACCGAGTTGGTCGGGGTCAGCACCGAGTCCTGGGAGGACGCGGCCCGGCGCGCCGTCGAGACCGCGTCTCAGACCCTGCGCGACCTGCGTGTCGCCGAGGTCGTCAAGCTGGACATGACCGTCGAAGAGGGCAAGGTTGCCCGCTTCCGGACGCGCCTGGCCCTCTCGTTCAAGTACGAGCCGGACGACTGACGCCCGCGTGACGCACGAGGTCAGACAGGGCGCGTTCGGCAGCCGCGGGCAGCGCCTCACATACACGATCCACGGCAGCGGGGACCGCCCCCTCGTGTACCTCCCCGGGTTGCTCCTGCCGGCCCGCATGAACACGCCTCTCGCGGAACACCTCGCCGACCGCGGCAACATGGTCATCCTTCTCGACCCGCTCGGCCAGGGAGGCTCGTCGCGTCCCCGCGAGGCGTGGCGCTACTCCATGAGCCAGTTCGCGATGGACGTCGCTGCCCTCCTCGATCACCTCGACATCGAGCGGGCCGTGGTGGGGGGCACGTCGATGGGTGCCAACATCACCCTCGAGCTCGCGGCCCTGGCCCCGCACAGGCTGCGCGGCATGGTGCTGGAGATGCCCGTCCTCGACAACGCTCTCGTGGCCACCGTGTCGGCTTTCACTCCTCTGCTGGTGGCCATGACCATGGGCGAGCCGCTCATGGGAGCGCTGTCGCGGCTGGCGCAACTGGTGCCGTCGAAGCTCATCCCGCTGCCGCTCGATGCGCTTCTCGACACCGTGCGGCAGGACCCCGGGCCGAGCGGCGCGCTGCTCACGGGCACGTTCTTCGGTCGCACCGCCCCGCCCCGGGAGCAGCGCCAAACGTTCACCGCGCCCAGCCTGGTGATCGGCCATCACCGCGACCCGATCCATCCTTTCTCGGACGCCGGGATGCTGTCGCGCGAGCTCCCCAACGGCCGCCTCGTCGAGGCCAGCTCCATCCTCGAGATGCGCTTCCGCCCGGGAAGGCTCCTGGGGGAGATCGAACGATTCCTCGACCAGGTGTGGCGGCCTGACCTGCGCCTCGTGGGAGCACGTGGCCCTGGGGGGGGCGCTCGGGCCGCCGTGCGGCGCGCCCGCGGCCGCCCGGGCGCCTCAATGCGACGTGGCACCGTCCCGGGACCTCGTCGCCCGCGGTAGCCGTGAACCCGGCCGGTATCCTTCGCCGGTCATGTCCACCGCCCCCGGCGCCGACTTCCCGCCACCGCGCGGCGATCGTCCGCGCGTGTTCAGTGGCATTCAGCCGACCTTCCAGCTCCATCTCGGCAACTACCTCGGCGCCCTCCGCCACTGGGCCAGCGAGCAGGACAGCTACGACAACTTCTTCTGCATCGTCGACCTGCACGCGCTCACCGTCGTGCCGGACCCGGAATTGGTTCGCAACAGCGTGCTCGAACTGGCCGCGCTGTACCTGGCGTGTGGCCTCGACCCCGGGCGGAGCGTCATCTTCGTGCAGTCCCAGGTGCCCGCCCACGCCCAACTGGGGTGGATCCTGGAATGCCACACGCCACTCGGATGGCTGGAGCGGATGACCCAGTTCAGGTCGAAGGCCGGGACCGGCCGCCAGCGCGAGCGGGTGAGTGCCGGGGTGCTGACCTACCCGGACCTCATGGCCGCCGATATCCTCTTGTACAACGCGGAATTCGTCCCGGTCGGCGACGACCAGCGCCAGCACGTGGAGTTCTGCCGCGACATCGCGCAGCGGGTCAACACCCTGCGCGGTGAGGTGTTCCGCATCCCGGAACCCCTGATACGCGCCACCGGCGCGCGCGTCATGGGCCTCGACGACCCGACCACGAAAATGAGCAAGAGCACGGCTCTCGTCAAGCCGGCCCACGCCATCCTCATGCTCGACCCCCCGGACGTGGTGCGCCGTAAGATCAGTCGCGCCACCACGGATGCCAACCCCGCGGTCGTCGAACCGGTCGGCGCGGGCGTCGCCAACCTGCTCGACATCCATGCCGCCATTCGCGGCGACAGCCGGGTTGACACGGTCGCGCGGTTCACGGGTGTCAGCTACGGAGGCCTCAAACAAGCGGTGACCGACGCCATCAACGAGGTCCTGGAACCGGTGCAGGCTCGGTACCGCCGCTGGCGCGCCGACGAGGCCGTGTTGCACACCGTGCTCGCGGACGGCGCCGAGCGCGCCGGGGTGGTCGCGGACGCGACGCTTCTGCGCGCCCAGCGCGCCGTGGGGCTGCGGTGAGCTTCACCATCGCCACGTCGACGCGCCGTCAGCGACCACCTCTCATCGGTGTGTGCGGCACGTCCCGCGATGACCCAAGCACCGACGCAATCGCGGAGCGCGTCGGCCGGTTGATCGCGGCGCGCGGCGGCATCGTCGTCTGTGGTGGCCTCGGCGGCGTGATGGCGGCGGCGGCGCGAGGGGCGGCTCGCGGCGGCGGCTTCAGCATCGGCCTGCTTCCCGGCGGCAACGCCGACGACGCGGCCGCCGACGTGTCGCTGGCCATCCCCACCGGGATGGGAGAGATGCGCAATGCCCTCATCGTGCGCGCCTGCCCGGTGATCATCGCCATCGGCGGCGCCTACGGAACGATCAGCGAGATCGGCCTTGCCCTGCGCAACCGTCGCCCGGTGATCGGGCTCGACACATGGGAGATCCGGCCTCCCGGCGCCCGCGGCGCCGACCCCGGCATCCAGCGGGCCAACACTCCGGACGAGGCGGTGGCAATGGCCTTCGCGGCGGTCGACCGGAGCGCGGCGAGCACCCCGCGTTGAACGCGGAAGCGCTCAGCGGCGAGTGTCGAGAGCCGCGTCGACCTCCTCGAGCATGGCCGCCACCTCGGGCCTGGCGAAATGGGCGCGCGCCGGCTCGAGTCGATCGATGAGGCGCGCGGCGAGGGTGTTCTTGACGTCGCCGGGATGGAGCAGCCCTCGGCCGTAGGCATCGGCAAGTTCCGCGTGCGTGTCGAAGGTGGCGTCACCGCCGCTGCCGGCGCCCCGCTCGATCGTCACCGGCCTCTCGTCGAGGGCGAACACGAGCTGGTCGAACCAGTTGAGCACCGGGTTGAAACGCGTCTCCTCCGGGGGGCAGAACGCCTTCGCCACGCGGCGGCGGATGGTATCGGGGTCGTCGTGAACGAAGACGGCCGAGGACGGGTCGGACTTGCTCATCTTCAGCGTCGACGGGTCGACATCCTCGGGGAGCGGCCACACCGGCGGCTTGCGCAGGCCGAGGAGCAGCGGATGGTGCACCGCGGCGGGCTTGACGGTGCGCCCCTCGAAATCGGTCAGGCGATTGGTGCGGATCTTCGTGGCCACGTCGCGGGCGATGACGTGCGCCTTGCGCTGTTCGGTGCCCGCGTGAGCGAGGTTGATGCCCTGCGCGAAGATGTCGGCCGCCTGCATCGCCGGGTAGATCAGCTTGGCAAAGTCGACGGAGTCGCTCTGCTCGCGACCGAGGATGCTGATGCTGCGCAGCATCCGCGCCAGCGTCGTGTTGCGGCTGACCTCGATGACCGTCGTCCAGTAGTCGGGGTGGCTGTTGTAGAGGTCGGTGCCGAGAACGAAGTGCACGCGCGACGGGTCCGTCCCCAACGCCAGAAGCGACGCGCGCATTGCCTCGGTGAAGTAGCCCGTGGCGATGCGCCGGATCACCTCGCGGTCGCCGCCGAGCTTGTCGTTGATCCAGGTGTGCCAGTCAGCGAGGAGGACGTGGCAGTCGACGCCGGCCGCGAGGAAGTCGCGCACCTTTCCCATGGACACGAGGCCGGTGCCGAGGTGCACCTTCCCGGAGATCTCGAAACCGATGTAGTGCCGTATCGGCGTCGGCGTGGCCAGCAGCTCCAGAAGGTCGCTGCGACCCATCACCTCCGAGGTGTTGCGCTCGATGAGCGCCATGCGGTCCGCCGGGCTGATCTGGGTCACCGGCGACGAAGTCTAGACATTGCCCGCTTCCGGTCCCCCCCGTTGACCGCGCAGGGGCTAACGTCGCGCTGGTGACCGACCTCACCGCACCACTGTCGCCGTCGGGCGAGCAGCTCGAACTGCGCTCGGGCGGACAGCGCCTGGTCGTGGTCAGCGGTGGGGGCGGGATCCGCAGCTATTCGCTGGACGGTCGAGACCTCCTCGACGGCTACGCCCGCCACGAGATGTGCGCTGGCGCCCGCGGCCAGCTGCTCATCCCGTGGCCCAACCGCGTCCGCGACGGTCGGTATGAGTTCGGAGGCGACATCCACCAGCTCGCTCTCACCGAGCCCGCCGCCGGCAACGCGATCCACGGCCTGTCGCGCTGGCACAACTGGACGCTCGAGGAGCGCGACGGACAGCGCGTCGTGCTCGGGCTGCGGCTCATCCCGCAGATGGGGTACCCGCACCTGCTCCAACTGCGCGCGGCGTACACGCTCGATGATGACGGCGTCAGCGTCACGCTCACCGCCACCAATCGCGGCGCAGCTCCCGCTCCCTACGGCATCGGTGCGCATCCCTACCTGCGGGCCTCAGCCGGGCTGATCGACTCGTGCACGTTGCAGATTCCCGCCGCAACGCGGCTGGTCAGCGACGATCGCCACATCCCGGTCGACCGCACACCGGTGGCCGGCACCGAGTTCGATTACCGAGAACCGCGTCTGATCGGTTCGACCAGGCTTGACAGCGCCTTCTGCGACCTGGCCCGCGACGCCGACGGCGTCGCGCGGGTCGTGTTCACCGCTCCGGACGAGGGAATCGCGCTGACGCTCTGGATGGACCGAGCCCACCAGTACGTGATGGCGTTCACCGGCGACACACTTGCAGACCGGCCGCGCCAGGGCCTCGCCATCGAGCCGATGTCGTGTCCTCCCAACGCCCTCGCCAGCGGCGACCATCTCATCGTTCTCCAGCCGGGGGAGAGCCATGCGGCGTCGTGGGGGATCACCCCGACCCGGGCGTGACACCGGGCGCGGCGGACTCGGCGCGGTAGCGCCAGAAGCGGGGCAGCAGCGCGCTCACGACCGCGGTCCCGACGACGCAGAGCACGCCGCCGCTCACGACTGACACGCGCACACCGGCGAGCGAGCTGACGACACCGGCCTCGAGGTTGCCGAGGGCGGGGCCCGACGTGTAGCTGATCATCTCGATGCCCGCCATCCGCCCGCGCATCACGTCGGGGATGGTCTGGTTCCACATGGTCATCCGGAAAAGCCCGCTCACCATGTCTGCGGCGCCGGCGGCGGTCAGGGCGAGCAGCGCGATCCACAGCGAGGGCGCCAGCCCGAAAGCGACGATGGCGACGCCCCACGCCGCGGCGGCACACGCGATGGCCCGCCCGTGGTCGCGCACCGACAGCGTCCATCCGCTGGTCACCGTGGCCACGAGCGAGCCGACCGACGGAGCGGTGTAGAGGAGCCCGAGGACTGCGGGCCCGCCGAAGCTGCTGGCGATCTGCGGGAAGAGCGCCATGGGCATCCCGAAGAACATGGCGTTCACGTCGACGAGGTACGAGCCGAGGAGGTCCTGGCGGGTCCTCGCGTAACGCAGCCCGCTGAGCATGGCCGCAAGCCGAACGCCCTCTGCGCCGGGTGCCGGGGGGACTGCACCCATCAGGGTGAGCGCGACGAGCGACACCACGAACGTCGCCACGTCGACGCCGTACGCGGCGGGCAGCCCCACCGCGGCGATGAGCACGCCGGCGAGAGCCGGCCCCGCGATCTGCCCGAGGTTGCCGCGCAGGCCTTCGAGCGCTGCCGCCGCGGTGAGCCTGTCCCGGGGAACGAGACGCGGCACGAGGGCGGCGAGCGAGGGTCGTTGCAACGCATCCATGCCCGCCGCCACGGCGACGCACACGAAGAGCACCCACAGCTGAGGGTGGGGGAGCGATGCATTGACGACGAGCGCGCCGACCACGAGGCAGAGCGCCAGCTCGGTGAGCCAGACCATGCGGCGACGGTCGACGGCGTCGGC
Organism: Candidatus Dormiibacterota bacterium; assembly: GCA_036828955.1. Lineage (GTDB taxonomy): Bacteria > Chloroflexota > Dormibacteria > Aeolococcales > Aeolococcaceae > Aeolococcus. Next base: position 30,028 of record DAISRJ010000009.1, read on the forward strand.
CAGCGCACCTCCGACCAGGGACATGAACAGGATCGGGACCAGCTCGGTGAGGCTGACCAGGCCCACGACCAGTGACGAACGGCTCAGCGCGTACGCCTGGAAGAAGACGGCGACGTAGGTGATCATGGTGCCGGCGTTCGACACCGCCTGGCCGATGAAGAGCAGCCGGAAGTCGCGCGACTCCCGCAACGGCGACGGGTCGACCGCCACCGCGGCCACCGCCCTGCGCAGAGCCGAACGCCGCGGGCGCGGTTCGGCGGCGCCGGCGGGCTCTCCGAGGGGATCCGGAGTGGCCCGTGTTCGGGGTGGAAGGCGATCGGACACGGCCAGAGTCTCGCCGCCGCACCGCAGACCGTGTGTGGCTCGATCAAAACGGCCTGCCGGCCCCGGCTCCCTACACTGTCGCGCGCATGATCGACAGCGACAAGTACGCCACGGCGACCGTCGTGTCGCGCCGCGACCTGGCCACCGACCTGTGGGTGGTGCGCATCAGGCCGGACTGCGAGCTGCCGTTCCGCCCCGGGCAGTACGTGACGCTCGGGCTCGAGATCGATGGGCACATCGTGGAGAGGCCCTACTCGATCGCCTCAGACCCGGCCGAGGGTGAGATCGAGCTGTTCATCGAGCGCGTCCCCGAGGGAGAGCTGTCCGCGCCGCTCCACGACGTGCCCATCGGCGAGACCACCTTGGTGCGCCGGCGCTGCAAGGGGCTCTTCCTCAAGGATGCGCCGGTCGAGGGCCAGCCGCACGTGTTCGTCGCCACCGTCACGGGTATCGCGCCGTTCGTCAGCATCCTGCGCAGCCTGCGCCGCCGCGCGGCAGCCGGGGAGTGGGCGCCCGACCAGCCGGTGATTGCCCTGCAGGGGGCGAGCCGATCCGAGGAGCTCGGCTACGCGGACGAGTTGCGCACGTTGGACGCCGAGTGCCCCTGGTTCACCTACATCCCAACCATCAGCCGACCATGGGACGACCTCGGGTGGGAGGGGGAGACGGGCCGCGTCGAGGATGTGCTCCGCAAGCACGCCGACGCCACTGGGATGGGCCCTGGACACGGCGCCATCTACCTGTGCGGGCACCCCGGGATGATCGCGGGAAGTCGCGGCATCATGCGCCGGCGCGGCTTCAGCGACAAGGAGATCCGCGAGGAGCAGTACTGGCCGGATTGACGGCCACCCCTCGCGGTGCCGGATGATCCCGCGGTGAGCGTCCACGCCCGGCTCGGTCTCGCCGTCATCCTGGTCGCGGTCGTGGGGGTCGTCCTCGCGTTCGTGGCTCGCTCCCGCCCCGGCGCCGTCCCGACGGTGCGGGTGTTCGTGCGGCTCTGCTCGGCCGCCGCCGCGGTGGAGGCGTTCATCGGGCTGGTCATGGTCGTGTCCGGGCAGCGCCCCGCCGAAGCCCTCCACTTCTTCTATGGAGCGGCGACGGTGATCCCGATCCCCATCGCTGAGGCGATGGGCCGCCACCGCGGACCTCGCGCCGAGATGCTGTACCTGCTCTACGGCGCTGCGGCCACGGCTCTCTTCGGGTTGAGGGCAGCGACGACGGGGAGCGCGTAGGCGCATCGGCGACGCGCGGCTTGACATGCAGCCGTCCGGCGTCACGGTTGTCCATCACGCCGCCGAGAGTCGCTAGGCCAAGAGCCGGTAGATCTCGGTCCAGATCTGAGCAATGTCGTCGTTGTGAGGACCGTAGACCTCCCACCGTGTCCCGGACACCCGTTCACCGTTGGCCGCACACCAGTCGAGCACTGCCCGATGTGCCGAATGCAACCCATGGCTCGGATACTTGGACACCGACCTCGACGTTTGGCGCGTCGTCGAGGTAGAGCATGACGTTGCGGCAACCAGAGTGGATCCCACCAGCCAGCAGGCACGCCCACACTTCGTCCAGCACTTCCTTCTACACGATCGGAAATGGCTGCCACGTCGTGGCTGTCCCGACGACAGCCGTCGGACGGGCCACCACGTCCATGAGGCGTACCTCGTCACTCACGTCAGGTCCTCCAATACGCCGACTGTGCGCCACCCACGTTGATCGTCCCACCGCAAGAGCGTCAGCCGGGCTGGCCGCGTGTCACCTCCGACCTCACCACGCTGCTCGACTGCGCGAGGGCTTCCCGGCATGAGCTCAGGCCGCCCGGACTGACGCGTCCTCCTCGATGACCACCGTGTGGCGGCGGCTCAGGCGCACAAGTGTTCCCAGGACCGGTGTCGCCAGCAGGGCGACGAGCACCGCGTTGCCAACCGCCCGGAAGCAGTCGTACACCAGCGAGGTCGCGAGGTAGAAGTGGGCAAAGCGGGCCGCCGTGGCCCCGATCGACAGCCCGGCGACATAGCCGATCCCGGCCGCACCGCGAAAGAACGTCCAGTCCCAGATGTCCATGACGGCGCCGTAGGCGAAGCCGCACACCACGCCCACCATGGCAAGGACGACGACGTCGCGACGGCTGGGCGCGCAGCCCCGCCGGTGCGCACCGGCAAGCCCGGCGGCCGCCCCGACCCAACCAGCGGCGATCATCTCGTACGGAAGCCAGGGGCCCACGCCGGCGGTGACCAGGGCCGACACGAGGAGGGTCGTCGCCCCGCAGAGGAAACCGAACTCGGCGCCCATGGCGTAGCCCGCGCAGAGGATGAGCAGGAAGATCGGCGAGAACCCACCGATACCGCTGACCAGGGCAAGGCGCAGGGCGGAGTCGATGGCCGCGATGGCCGCGATCACGGCCAAGCCGCGGGTGTCGAGGCGGCGGCTCATCGCCTCGACCGCGAGGAGGACGAGCACGCAGCCCAGGCTCACCGCGACCGCAGCCGCCGCCCCGGGCGCGCCCAGCCCGGTGAATGGCCAGAGGAACAGGGCCACACCGGCGCTGCTGATCGCCGCCAGTTTCATCGCGGTGCCGCCACGGGCAGGCGGTGGCGCCCGAGGAGAGCGGCCAGGTCCTCGACGGTGACCGGGCCCGGGGAGGCGAACAGCGCGCCCAGCTGGGTGGCGCGAGCGCGGGCGCCGCTCAGCGCCCACGCAGGTGCCCCGAGGTCGTTGAGGAGGCCGGCCTCGATGACCAGCACGCGGTCGGCCACCGAGGCCGCGAGGTCGCTGTCGTGAGTCGCCACCACCACCGAAGCCCCCCCCGAGGCGAGGCTCCGGACCGCTCTCACCAGGCCCTCGCGCGCGGCGCCGTCCATGCCACGGGTGGGCTCGTCGAGGAGGGCGACCCGTGGCAGCCCGCACAGGATGGCCGCGATTGCGGCGCGCTGACGCTGGCCGCTGCTGAGGTCGCGAGGGTCGCGGCCGGCGATGGCCTCGATGCCGAGCGTGCGCAGCAGCGCCAGGTGCTCGGGATCGTCGGGGCGGTGGCCGGGGTCATCGCGCAGCGTCCAGGCGATCTCCGCCTCGACGCTCTCGCGGAAGAGCAGGGCGGCGGGGTTCTGGGGAAGGTAGGCGACACGTCCGGGCGCGCGCCAGGCGGTGCCCGCGCTCGGGGTGATCAGCCCGGCGATCACCCGCAGCAACGTCGTCTTGCCGGCCCCGTTGTCGCCCATCAGCGCCACAACCTCGCCGGTGCGCGCGGCGGCGTCGACGCCGCGGAGCACGCCCCCGGGGCCGCCCACGACGCCGTCGAGTCGCCACGCTTCGTTCCCCGACGCGGCAGGCGGGCTGGTCCGCGCCAGGGGGCGGCCGGCAAGGTGGGCCACGCGCGACCGCGCCGCATCGGGGTCGAGCAGCGTCGGCGTCCAGCCCATCGCGGCACAGAGACGCACCACCTGCGGGGCGCTGTCCAGCGATGCCGCCAGCGATGCGGCCGGCGCCGGGCCGCGGATGCGGCCGTGGGTGATGTCGAGCACGCCGTCCGCGACACGCAGGAGGTCGTCGAGACGGTGCTCGGCGACGGCGAGCGCGGTGCCGCTGTCGCGCAGCTCGAGCATCAGCGCGAGGAGCGCGCGCCCGCCCTCGGCATCGAGTTGCGAGAAGGGCTCGTCCAGGACGAGCAGACGCGGTCGCAGGACCAGTGCGCCCGCAACGGCGACGCGCTGACGTTCGCCGCCGCTGAGCGTGGCGATGGCACGGGCCCGCAGGTGCGCGATGCCGAGACGCGACATCACGTCCTCGACGCGGCAGCGCATCTCTGCCTGGGGCACCCCGCGGTTCTCGAGGCCGAACGCGATGTCCCGTTCCACGGTGGCGTGGACCGCCTGGCGCTCCGCGTCCTGGAAGACGAAGCCGACCGACGTCGCCATGCGCCGCGCAGGGGTGCGGAGCACGTCGTGCGAGTCGACGCGGGCGCGCCCGCTGATGCGCCCGCCGTACATGTGCGGGACCAGTCCGTTGAGCAGGCGCAGAAGTGTGGACTTGCCACCACCGGACGGCCCGGCCACGACGCAGAGGCCGCCGTCGAGCACCAGGTCGACACCCACAAGCGCCGCCGTGGCCGCGTCCGGGTACCGGTAGCTGACGCCGGCGACGTCTACCAGGGGCGCCATGTCACCAGGGGAAGCGCCAGCAGCAGGCAGGCGATCACGGGCAGGATGGACACGTCGGGCAGGCTCGCGGAGGGGAATGGGTACCAATCGGGGAGCTGCCCGGTGACCCGCGCCGCGATGGTCAGCACGACCGCAGCCGCCGCGCCCGCCATCCCGACGACGGACGCCGGGTCGAGGTGCGCCGTCACGTAGCGCGTCCGCGGCCCGGAGCCGAAGCCCCGTGCCTCCATCGCCTCGGCGAGCTGCAGGGAGTCGTCGAGGGCGGAGAGCACGATCGGCGCCGCCGCGGCCTGCCAATCGCGACGTCGGGTGCCACCGCTGCCGCGCATGCGCTGCGCTTCGTTGATGGCCACGGCGGTGCGCGCCACGGCGGGCACCATGTTCAGCGCCGCCCCGGTGAGCGCAGCGGTGCGCTGCATCGGGCGGGGGAGGGCATCGATGAGGTCGTATGGGTGCATGACACGGCTCAGGACGGCGACAGTGAGCACCGCGGCCGCCACTCCCAGGGCGACGTCGACACCGTAGAGCGCCGCCTCCGTGGTGATCGGGCCGCCGATGCCCGGGATCTGGTCGGGCACGCTGAAAACGATGTGCGCCCCGGTGTGGCTCAGCAGGGTGTTGAGAACCGCGGCGACGATCGCGGCGACGCCGACGGCGATGAGCAGCGGGCGCAGCGCCGCATCAGGGCGGCGGCGGGTCAGCAGAACATTGAGAGCCACGAGAAGCACCAGCGCTCGATAGATCGGGTTCGTGCTGGTGAGCACGACCACCAACGCCGCCGCCGACCACGCCGCCCAGGAGCGAGGGTTCACCGGCGGCGCCCCCGCCAGCCGCTGAGCAGCAGCAGCCCGAACAGGCCGCCACCAGCGCCCGCGGCGAGCAGCGCGCCAAGCGACAGGCCTGACCTCTGAGTGGCCGGAGCCGATGCCGTGGCAGCGGGCGACGGGGCGGCTGCCGAGGCCACCCCGGGCGTCGAGGACGGCGGCGCGGTGGTTGCCGGCGGGGCCGTGGTCGCGACGCCGCCGGCGCTCGACCGGGTCTGTGACGCGGTCGCACTGGCCGATCGCTGCGCCGGCGCGCTCGGCGCTGCTGTCAGCACGCACGTCCCCTGTGGCGACGGAGGCGGCGGCTCCGGCCCGCTCTGCGCGTCGTACCGGAAGCCCTCGGCGTCGCCGTTGGCGAACAGCTGGCTCGACACACCGAGGTTCGACGCCGTCCAGGCGCCCCCGGCGCGCGACACGAACAGGACCCAGTAGGGACTCGTCGTCGTCCAGCATGTGTTCGGGTACGTCGCCGGCTCGCCGTCGACCTGGCACACCTCCTTCCCGAAAGCCGCGGTGCCGGCCGTGGCGGCCTCGATTCCGCTGACAGCAAGGAGTTGATCGCCGCTGATGGTCTCGCTGTCGAAGCCGACGCAGACGCGGATCACGCGACCGTCGGAGTGCTCGACGACCAACGCCGCGTGGTGGGTCCACGCCGCGTCGACGCAGGTGGGGCGGCCGGGTAGCGCAGCGTTCGAGGCCACCCCGCCGGCCGTGAAGAGCGTGGTCAGCAGCGGGGCGAGCAGGGCGACCCGGAGCAGGCGGCGCATCAGCTCAGCGTCTCGCTGCCACCAACGCGCTCCCACCACCGATGACGACAGCCGCGGCGAGGGCGACGAGGAGGTACACGACGGGCGCAGGGAGCCCACCCGGAGCCGAACCGAGGATCCCCGGCTGCGAGTGGGTCGGTGGAGCGGTGGCTCCCAATGCGCCCGACGGACTGGGGGTGGCTGACGGCGGTGCTGATGGGGAGGGGGTCGCCGCTGAGGTTGGCGCGACGGTCGGGACGGTCACTCCGCCGCGGGCCGCCGGGGTGGGCACCGACGCGGGTGGGGTGACCACGCCGGCCGGCACCGGGGACGGCCTGGGGGAGGGCGCGGGAGGCGGCCCGTTGCCGCTCAGCGTTGCCCCGGCGATGTAGAACACGTGCTGCCCGAACGGAACCGGGAACGCCACCCTCTCCAGGGCGGGGGGGACCTGGCTGGTGGTGAAGGGATCGGGAGCGGGGTTGCCGGGGAAGGTGTAGCCGCCGTTGCTGCCCTGGGTGGCCACGAGGTCCTCGAGGGCTGTGTGCCCGGCCACGGCCCAGGCCGGACCCTGGGGGTCCTGGCCGGTGGCGACGATGGCCTGGAGCACGAGCGCCGTGGAATCGGGGTCGGAGGGACTGCCCGAGTAGGGGAAGCCGCCGTCGGGCTGTTGCTGGGTGTGCAGCCAGGCCAGCGCGGAGGCGTCGCGGGTGTGGTCGCCGGCGGCGTCGAGCGCCATCAGCACCATGGCCGTGGAGTTGGTGTCGCTGGTGTCGAAGTTGGTGCCCGCGTTGGGATCGTCGCGGATGTCGAGGTAGTCCCAACCGCCATCACTGTCCTGGGCGTGCTGGAGGAAGGAGAGCGCACCGGCAGGGACGGGAGCGGCGGCGGCGACCAGTCCCTGGATGGCGAGCGCCTGGGTGAACGCCTGGCCGTCCCCGAAGGCGCCGGTGGTGGCGTTCCAGTAGGCGGAGAGACGGCTGACCAGGTCGAGGCCGGCGAAGGAGACAGGGTTCCTGCCGGCGGCGGCGACGGCCTCGATCAACTCCCCGCAGGCGCCGGCGGCGGCGCTCGGGTCAGTGACCAGGCGGCAGGCGGAGGCGGCGTTGGCGGCCAGGTAGTCGATGACCGACGGCCCGCCGTGAGCGAGCACGTTGGGGTCGTAGCCGGCGGCGGCGGCGCCGATGGCGTAGAGCTCACTGGGACCGAAGCTGCCCGGGCTGGAGGGGATCGACCCATCCGTCGCCGACTGCTGTGACTGCAGGTACAGCAGCGCGCGTGACGCAGGGTCGGCCTGGCCGCTGACGGGATGGGCGCCCCCAAGAAGAGAGGCAGCGCCCGCGATGACCAATGCCGCGGCTGCCAGCCCCGCGGCTCTCCGGGTGTCGTACATGGGAAACCCCATGCGGTCAGCCCCTACCCTCGAGGAGGACCTCACCGCATGAGGCCGACATCCCGTTTCGCGCGGGGGTGGGGAAATCTCAACCCCGGATCGGTCTCCTGGCTTGCGGATCGGCGCCGGTGCGGCCGCCTTCCCAGACCTGCGTCCGGTGGCATCGTGGTCGCTGGCTCCCCGCTCACAGTTGCGCGACAGCGCCGGATTCTCACCGGCTTCCCGTCACCCGGGGCACATATTCAGGTGTGCCCCGGAGTATGACGCGACAGGGCCGCCTCGTGAGAACGGGAGCTCAGGCGGCGCGATCGACCCGAGCAGACCAGTAGTGCAGGGTCGCTGCCTGCTCAGCCCGCTGCGCCTGGGCCAGCCATGTGCGCCATTCGACCAGGTGCTCGGCGGGCGGGGCGAAGAGGGCGAGCCACTTCCAGTCCGGCGGCAGGGCCTCGGCATGTCGGGCGAGCGGTGTCAGCGGTTCCATGATCAAATCCCTGTGCGTGTCAGGTCGGCACACAGACAGCTTCCCTCGTGAAGGCGATTCCGAAACCATGCCCGGCCGGCGACGCCTCGGAGGGGCACCACACATCCAGGCAATGAGCAGCGAAGACCCTGAGAGCGGCGCCCACGACCGACTCCGGCGGGTCACCGTCGGCGAGCCGGCGCTGAACGCCGGGCCGATCGTCCTCGAGGCATACAGCCATCGTTGGCCAGAACTTTTCGCGGTCGAGTCCGCGCGGGTCGGAGCGGCGCTGGGCGGTCGCGCGCTGCAACTCGAGCACGTCGGTTCGACATCGGTCCCAGGCCTCGCCGCCAAACCGATCATCGACATGTGCCTGGTGGTCGAGGATTCGGCCGACGAGGCAGCCTACCTGCCCACGCTGGAGGTGGCCGGGTACGCCCTGCGTGTGCGCGAAGAGGACTGGCACCAGCACCGGATGTTCAAGAGACCGGCAGCCGATATCAACCTGCACGTGTTCTCAGTGGGATGCCCGGAGATCGAGCGCATGCTCGCCTTCCGCGACAGGCTCCGTGGCGACGGCAGTGCCCGCAACCTCTACGAGCGCACCAAGCAGGAGCTGGCTCATCGGCACTGGACGTACGTGCAGGACTACGCTGACGCCAAGTCAGCCGTGGTCGAGGCGATCATGGCGGTCGAGCCCGCTCCACCCGGGGACGCCGGGGCGGCGTCCTAGCGGTGCTCGATCGTGATCGTCAGCGGGCTCCACTCGCCGGTCAGGCCCTGGCCGTGGAGGCTGATGCTGTGGTCGTCGTCGATGGGCCTCTCGGTCATGAGGCCGAGGGCCACGAGGAACGACTCCATCTTGAACGGCACCTCGCGGTGGTGGTCCACCTGCTCGCCGTCGATGAACCACCACAGCTGGTCGGCACCCTTGTCGTAGGTGATCCTGTAGAGGTGCGTCTGGCCGGGCTTGGTCGCCAGCGGCAGCTCGTTGAAGATGCAGAAGTACGTCGGTCGGTTGAGGTCGGCGGGCGGGGCTGCCACCACTCCCGGGAAGAGGACACGGCCGTACACGGTGGCGAGGATGTCGTTGCTGGCGAAGAAGTCGACGGCAGCGCCGGTGTTGAAGTCGAGCAGGTTCACGGTCGCCATGCCGTCGTAGAGGTCGCCGGCAAGGCCCTGGTGACGCCGCCCCGCGATGGCCAGCTCCACGCTGATGGTGCCGTCGTCTGGCGGAATGAACTTGGTCGTCGAGAAGTACATGTGCTTGGCGTTGTCGAGGACCTGGATGCGGTCGTGGGATCGTGACAGCGGGTTGGCCCGGACGCGGAGCTTGTCGTGCTCGACGATCACGGTGGCGTTGGGCTCGCGGTACTTCCACTCCGTCCCGTCGGGCAGGCTGAAGCCGCCGATCTGCCACGAGGGGTCTTCGCCGGTGATGATGGAGCGGAAGTTGCCGTAGGTGGTCGTCTCGACGCGCCCCTTCCTAGGCGCCTCTGGCTGGGCCATCGAAGTGCCTCCGTTGCACATCCACGGTAGCGCACGGGGTTCGGGTCAAGACGTGCGGGTAGACTTGATGCATGCAACGCAACGTGTCCGGACCAGTTGCTGTGATCAGCATGCACGCCTCCCCGCTGGGCGCCTTGGGCCGCGGCGAGAACGGCGGCGCCAACCTGGCTGTCCGCCGGCTGTGCGAGGGATTGGCCGAGTCGGGGATCCCCACCGACGTGTTCGTGCGACGCGATGACGCCGCGGCCCCGGCCGAGGAGATGATCGCCCCGATGAGTCGGCTGGTCCGCCTCACCGTGGGGCCGTCGCGAGCTCTCCCCAAACAGGACCTCGTCGACCTTGTCGACGCCTTCGCCGCGGCCGTGGCTGCCCACGCAATCAGCGAGCGGCGCCGCTACATCGTCGTCCACGGCCACTACTGGCTCGGCGGCCTGGTGGCCCAGCAGCTGCGCGACCTCTGGCACGTGCCCTGGGTCCAGTCGTTCCACACCCTGGCGCGCGCCAAGGCACGGGCGGGGCTGCCGATGGACGCGCGCCGCTCGGCGGCGGAGGCGCGCCTGGTGGCCGCCGCGGACCGTCTGGTGAGCGGCAGCGTGGCCGAGGCCAAGGACCTGATGCGGCTCTATGGGGCCTCGCGCTCCCGCATCTGCGTCGCCCAGCCGGGCGTGGACCTGCGCGTGCTGCACCCCAAGGACACGATCGCCCTTCGTGACGAGCTCGGCCTCGGCGGCCACCGCGTCCTGCTGTTCGCCGGGCGCCTCGAGCCGCTGAAGGGGGCGGAGACACTCCTCGACGCCGTGGCCGCGCTCTGCGCGGAGGAGCGCTTCGACGACGTGGTCACGCTGGTCATCGGCGACGACAGCGGAGACGGTGCCGCGGCCGGGGGGGGCGGAGAACGTCGCCGCCTCGAAGCAAGGGCGGGTGGCCACGGCCTGCAGGGGCGCGTGCGCTTCCTCGGCGCCATCGAGCACGAGGACCTCGCCGATTACTACGCGCTGGCCGACATCTGCGTTGTGCCGTCCCGCACCGAGACGTTCGGCCTGGTCGCGCTCGAGGCGCAGGCGCTGGGCACGCCGGTGGTCGCAAGCGCCGTCGGCGGCCTCACCGAGGTCATCGCCGACGGTGAGACCGGCATCCTCGTCGCCGGCCGAGAGCCGCGCGCGTTCGCCGAGGCGATCGCCTCCCTGCTCGACGACACCAACCGTCGCGAACGCATGGGCGAGGCCGCCCGGCTGCGCGCGGCGACCTTCACCTGGGCGCGGGCGGTGGGCAGGATCGCCGCCATCTACGCCCGCGTCAGCCGCCCGGTCGCGGTGACGGCCACGCCGTGCGGATACAGCGACAACGAGGTCATGGCGATCGCCGGCTGACGGCCGCGCCCGCGGGGCCGATAGCGGCGTGAGGGGCGACGAGGGCCCTGGGGCGACGTAGTATTCGGCGGTGACCTGTTCGCACTGCGGTGCTGAGGTGCCCGACGGCCAGTTCTGCACCCACTGCGGAGCGCACCGCGACAGGGGACCGTTGCGCCTCCACCACTTCGCGCTCCATCCCGGCGAGCACCTGGCGACCCCCAGCGTGCTCTCCACCCTGATGCCGCGCCTCGCCCACGAGCGCAGCCACCTCTTCCGCTGGGGCCTTCTCGGCGGGGTCGCACTCGTCGCCCTCCTTGCCGTCACCGGGCTGGTGGTGCCGGCGATCTGGGTGGCGGCTCTCCTGGTGCCTGCCCTCTACATCTCCTACCTTCGCGAGGCGGACGTGTTCGCCGACGAGCCGCTGCTCGTGCTGCTCGCCACAGTCGTCGCCGGCGCCGTCGTCGGGGTGGCCGTGACTGCGGCCGGCGACGCCATCGGCAAGGGGCTCGGAGCGGGCGGAGTTGTGCTCCTCACCACCGTGCTGGCGGCGGTCGCCGAACTCCTCAAGCCGGCGCTTCCGCTCCTCCTGCTGCGCCGGCGCTTTCCCAACACACTCGACGGGCTCGTTTTCGGCGTCGCGGCCGGAGCCGGCTTCGCACTTGCCCAGACGCTGCTCAACCTCACAGGTTCGCTGGGCGGTGTTGCCCTGCGCGTGGACCCGGCCAACTGGGTGTTCACGCTGCTCAGCGCGGCGCTGCTCATCCCGCTCCTGCACGGCTCCTGCAGCGGGCTGGTCGCGGCCTCCCTGTGGCGCCCGCGTGGTGGGCACGCGGCCGCGCTGCGCGCCGCCGGCCTCCCCCTGGCCGTGATCGCAGCCATCGCGTTCGCCGCGGGAAGTGAGGTGCTCGACGACGCCGGTCTGACGCCCCTGTTCGTCCTCCTCTGGCAGGCCGTCGTGGTTGCGGGCGTTCTCGTCGCCGTCCGTTTGCTCATCCATGCGTCGGTGCTCGACGAGGGTGCCTCTCTGGGCCTGCGCGAGGTCCACTGCCAGCACTGTGGGCGGACGTCGGAAGCGGGCCGTTTCTGCCCGCACTGTGGAGCGCTGCTCGGCGCCGGCGCCGCCGCGGAGATGGCTCACAGCCACGGCTGAGCCCTCTCCCCAGGTTCTACACTCAGCGCCCCACGGCGACGACCGCAGCCGGCCGGGGTGCGAGGACGGCCGCGAGACCGAGGACGAGAACCGCATGACCGATGAGGTGGCGCAGGACGCGGCGGACAAGACAGTCGACGACGACCGCCTGCTCGACGGCGAGAACCCAGCCACTCCGTACCTCGATGACGCCGCCCATTGGGTGACCGTCTACGCCGAGTTGGTGGCCGTGAAGCGCGACCTCCTCACCGTCTCCGAGGAACGCCTGGCCGAGATGCCCGCCGAGGTTCGGCACGAGGTCGCCGGCACCGACCTCGTCGTCCTCGACGCGGAGATGAAGCGCTTCTCCCGGCGGCTCGCGTTCTGGCGGGAACGGTGCGCGGAACTGGGCGGTTCCGCCGCCGGCTGAGCCGCCGGAGGGCGCCGCGGCGCGTCTGGAATGGCAGTCGATCGACGCGGTCGTGGCAGCGTTGCGGGCGTCCTGTCAGCATCGGTTCGGCTTCGGGAGGCGTCGCGACGCAGCTTTGTTAGGATCACGACAGATGCTCTCGGACTTCGCGCCGATCCTCGTCTTCCTGGCCGTCTGCGTCGCGTTCGGGGCCGGCGTGCAGGCGCTGAGTTCGTGGTTTGGACCGCGCCGCGCCAACCCCGCCAAGGGCCTTCCTTATGAGTGCGGCATCGTCCCCGTCGAGACAGCGCGGCGGCGCTTCTCGGTCAGCTTCTACGTCACCGCGATGCTCTTCATCATCTTCGACGTCGAGTCGATCTTCCTTCTCCCGTGGGCGACGATCGTGCGCCAGTTGAAGATCTTCGGCATCGTGGAGATGGGCATCTTCATCGCCACGCTGCTCATCGGACTCATCTACATCTGGCGCAAGGGAGCGCTGCGGTGGGATTGACGTATGACCGCGCGACCGGTGTGCCGCTGCTCAACGCGCAGGGTGATGCCGGCGCGCTGCCGCTGCCCCGCGTCGGCGACCTCGAGCGGACCGCAGCGAAGGCGGGGGCGATCACCACGAGCATCGAGAAGGTCATCCAGTGGGGCCGCTACAGCTCGCTGTGGCCGGCGCTGTTCGGCCTCGCGTGTTGCGCCATCGAGATGATGGCGACAGGAGCGGCGCGTTACGACATGTCCCGATTCGGCTGCGAGGTTTTCCGCGCGTCGCCGCGCCAGGCCGATCTGATGATCGTGGCCGGCCGTGTCTCCCAGAAGATGGGTCCCGTCCTCCGACAGATCTACGACCAGATGCCCGAGCCCAAGTGGGTGATCAGCATGGGCGCATGCGCCTCGAGCGGAGGGATGTTCAACAACTACGCGATCATCCAGGGCGTTGACAAGGTGGTGCCGGTGGACGTGTATCTGCCCGGTTGCCCGCCTCGTCCCGAGGGGCTGCTCGACGCGGTGCTCAAACTGCAGATGAAGATCGCCGCCGAGCGGCCCAGCTCGCTGCGGGGATAGAACCGTGACCACGACCCCCGCTCCTGTCACTTCGGCAGGTCCGCCGCGTGGTCGCCGCGCCGCCGACGTGCTCTCACGCGAGCTCCCGCTCGCAGTGATCAGCGTCGACGAGGGGGTGGGCGAGCTCACCATCCTGGTGCACGTCGAGCACCTGATCGGGGCGCTGACCCTTCTTCGCGACCACGCCGACGCCCTGTACCGGCTGCCCGTCTTCGTGACGGCGGTCGACTGGCCCGATCGAGAGCCCGCGGCGCCGCGCTTCGACGTCGTCTACCAATTGCGCTCCATCGAGCACAACGACCAGTGCCGCCTCATCGTTCAGGTTTCCGAGGACGCGCCGCGCCTTCCCAGCGCAGAGCGCGTGTTCGCCGGCATGGACTGGCACGAGCGCGAGACCTTCGACCTCTTCGGCATCGAGTTCACCGACCACCACGACCTTCACCGCATCCTGCTCCCCGAGGACTGGGTGGGCCACCCGTTGCGCAAGGATTACGTGAGCTTCGGGGAACCGGTCGCGTTCACCCACAACCTCGAATGGGCTCTGCCCGCCGCCGAGCGGCCGCGCGACATGCCCGGCGAGTCGCGCTGATGGCGGTGCTGCCGCCGATGCGCGGCGCCGGCACCCCGACGCGCGACGAGGAGTCTGAGGCGTTCGACCGGGGACGGTCTGTGCTCGGCGTCGACCCCGACAACGATGCGATCGACCTGGTCCAGCTCGACGACCAGACCATGGAACTGAACATGGGTCCGCAGCACCCCAGCACGCATGGGGTGCTCCGCCTCGTCCTCGAGCTTGATGGCGAGGTGGTGCGCGAGTGCCGACCCGACATCGGCTTCCTCCACACCGGCTTTGAGAAGTCCTTCGAGTCGCACACGTGGCAGCAGTGCATCCCGTTCACCGACCGCATGGACTACCTGGCTCCGCTGTTCAACAACCTCGGTTTCTCCCTGGCGGCGGAGCGACTGCTCGGCATCGAGGTGCCGCTCCGCGCCCAGTACCTGCGCGTGATCATGTGCGAGCTGACGCGCGTGGCCAGCCACTTCCTCTGGTACGGGACGAGCGCGCTCGACCTCGGCGCCACGACGCCGTTCGTCTACGCCTGGCGCGAGCGCGAAAAGATCCTCGACATCAACGAGCTGATCAGCGGCGTGCGCATGCACACGTCGTTCATCCGCGTGGGTGGTCTGCTCGCCGACGTGCCTGACGAGTTCTACGCGCTGGTCAACGAGGTGGTGAAGACGTTCCCCTCGTTCATCGACCAGTACGAGCTGCTCATCACCAAGAACCCCATCTGGATGGACCGCACTCGCGGCCTGGGCGTGCTCAGCCCCGACGACGCCATGGCGTACGGCGCCACCGGCCCCACCCTGCGCGGCAGCGGGATCCCGTACGACCTGCGCAAGGCGCAGCCCTACAGCTCCTACGACCATTTCGACTTCGACATCCCCATCGGCAGCCACGGCGACGTCTACGACCGCTACCTGGTGCGCATGCGCGAAGCGCGCGAGTCGATCAAGATCATCGGCCAGGCAATGGCCAGCCTTCCCGGCGGCCCGGTCAACACCAGCGATCGCAAGGTCGCTCTGCCTCCCCGCAACGAGATCAACACGTCGATGGAGTCGCTCATCCACCACTTCAAGCTCGTCACCGAGGGTTTCCACGTGCCCCATGGGCAGGTGTACCAAGCCATCGAATCGCCCCGCGGTGAGCTGGGTTTCTACATCGTCAGCACTGGCGGCAACCGCCCCTACCGATGCAAGGTGCGGGGCCCCTCGTTCAGCAACCTCAGTGCCCTGCCCCACATGGTGCGCAACGAGCTCATCGCCGACGTGGTGGCGGTGATCGGCTCGATCGACATCGTTCTCGGGGACGTGGACCGATGAGCGCTGGGCGGGCGGCGGGGACGCGCGGCGTGGTGGGGGAGACGGCGCGTCGCGCCACGGTGACCGAGACAGTGCGGTGCTAGGCGCGGCGACCCGCAAGGAGATCACCGCTCTCCGCGATCGGTATCCACACCCCCGCAGCGCGATCCTACCCTGCCTCTGGGCGGTGCAGAACGAGCAGGGTTTCCTGACCGTCGAGGGGATGACCGAGGTGGCCGAGATCCTGCACCTCGCGCCCAGCGAGGTGCAGGCGGTCAGCACGTTCTACTCCATGTACTTCCAGAAGCCTGCGGGCGCGCATCACGTGCTCATCTGTGTGAACGTCAGCTGCGCCCTGCGCGGCGCGGACGACATCGTCGGCCACGTCGAGCGGCGCCTTGCCTGTCCATCCGGCGGCACCACCGCCGACGGCGCATTCACCTGGGAGAGCACAGTCGAATGCCTGGGCGCCTGTGGCGGGGCCCCGGCCATGCAGGTCGACCATCACTTCCACGAGAACCTCACTCCTGACGCGGTCGATGCGCTTCTAGACAGGCTGCGGTCCGTACCGGGTGCCCACGCGGGCGCGGGCGCACCACCCAGCGGACCCCATCCGCCCACGGCGGAGACGCCGCCGCTCGCCACGGCGGAGGGCCCGCCGGCCGACGACGGCCTCGCCAGGGCCGCCGGCGAGGCCGTCGCCGCTCCGCCAACAGAGCGAGCCGAGATGACGGGGCCGCGGACCGGCACCACGGCCAACCCGCGCGGCCCTCGGAGCAAGCCGCGCCGGCGACCGCGCCCCAGCGCGGACGATCTGTAGGATCGCGCGGACATGGCCGAACACAGACTGCTCACCAAGAACTTCGGCACCGAGGGGCTGCAGACGCTCGCCGTGTACGAGCGCCTGGGCGGATACCAGGGACTGCGCGAGGCTTTCCAGCGCTTCACTCCCGAAACCCTTGTCGACGAGGTCAAGGCGAGCGGGCTGCGCGGCCGCGGAGGGGCGGGCTTCCCGACCGGGATGAAATGGGGATTCCTTCCCAAGGACGTGTTCCCCCGCTATCTCTGCTGCAACGCCGACGAGTCGGAGCCGGGCTGCTTCAAGGACCGCAAGCTGATCGACGAGAACCCCCATCAGCTCATCGAGGGCCTCCTCATCGCGGCCTACGCGCTGCAGGTCAACGTCGCATTCATCTACATCCGCGGCGAGTATTTCGACCAGCGCCTTCTCCTCGAACGGTGCGTCGAGGAGGCTCGCGCGGCGGGGCACATCGGCACTGACATCCACGGCAGCGGTTTCAGTTGCGACGTCATCGTGCACGGCGGCGCCGGCGCCTACATCTGCGGCGAGGAGACGGCGCTGATCGACTCTCTCGAGGGGTATCGCGGTCAGCCCCGTCTCAAGCCTCCATTCCCGGCCATCAAGGGCCTGTACGGCAAGCCGACGGTGGTGAACAACGTCGAGACACTCTCCAACCTGCCGCACATCGTGCAGCGCGGCGGCGCGTGGTTCAAATCGATCGGCACCGAGAAGAGTGCGGGCACGCGGCTGTTCTGCTGCAGCGGCCACATCAACCGTCCGGGGACGTACGAGATGGCCATGGGCACGCCCATCCGCGAACTGCTCGAAGAGGAGTGCGGGGGGATGTGGAAGGACCGCTCCCTGAAGGCCTTTCAGCCCGGCGGCGGCTCCATGCAGGTGCTGCTGCCCCAGCATCTCGATCTTGCGCTCGACATGGACGCCGTCCAGCAGGCGGGCTCGTCGCTGGGGGCTGGTGCGATGGTGTTCATGGACGAGACCACCTGCATGGTCAACGTCTCCATGCGCCTCGTCGACTTCTACCACCACGAGTCATGCGGCAAGTGTGCGCCGTGCCGGGAGGGCACCTACTTCGAGTCCGACCTCATGCACCGCCTCGAGGCAGGCGCCTGCACCAGCGAGGAGCTGAACACCCTCGCCGACATCTGCGACAACATGAACGGCAAGTGCTTCTGCCCGCTTGGTGACACGGCCACGTGGTTCGTGATGTCGGCGTACAAGGCATTCCGTGAGGAGTTCGACGCGCACTGCGGGGCAGGGTCATGCCCGGTGCGCAGCGGTGCCGCCCAGCTGGTGACCGCGTAGATGGCCGCCGACGCGTCGCCACCCACGGGGGCCGACGACGGTCTGGTCGGCATCACCATCGATGGGAAGTCCACCCGGGTCCCCAAGGGCAGCTTGGTCACTGATGTCGCCACCGAGCTCGGCATCCATATCCCCATCTACTGCTCGCACCCCAAGATGGACCCCGTCGCTGTCTGTCGGATGTGCCTCGTGCACGTCGAGAAGATGCCCAAGCTGCAGCCCGCCTGCGCCACCTACGCCGCCGACGGCATGGTCGTCGACACGCAACGTGCCGATGTCACCAAGACTCGTGAGGGCATGCTCGAGTTCCTGCTTCTCAACCATCCCCTCGACTGCCCGGTGTGCGACCGGGGCGGCGAATGCGACCTCCAGGACTTCGCCTTCCGCTACGGTCCGCCGAGCTCGCGTTTCCCGATCACCGACAAGAGGCATTTCAACAAGGGGGTGGTGCTCAGCGACAGGATCGAGCTGGACCAGGAGCGCTGCATCCTGTGCTGGCGCTGCACGCGCTACTACGACGAGATCACCGGCGAGAAGGAGCTTGTGCTCCAGGAGCGTGGCGTCCACACGCTCATCAACACCTTCGATGGGCAGCCACTGACCTCCGTCTTCCAGGGCAACCTCCCGGAGATCTGCCCGGTCGGCGCGCTCACCCACCGCCAGTACCGATTCAAGGCGCGTCCGTGGGACCTGCAGCGAGCCAAGAGCGTCTGCCCCGAATGCTCATACGGCTGCAACATCAACGTCGACACCCGCGACTTCGAGGTGCGCCGCTTCGCGTCGCGTGACAACCCCCAGGTCGACGACATGTGGCTGTGCGATCGCGGCCGCTACAGCGCCGAGAGCTGGAACAACGTCGATCGCGTTCGCCGCCCCGCCGTGAGGCGCGACGGCACAGTTCGCGACGTCTCGGTCAGCGAGGCGATCTCGTCCGCGGCCCGGTCGCTTCGTGAGGTGCTGGACAGTAGCGGGGCCGGCTCGATCGCCGTCATGGGGTCTGCGCAGAACACCAACGAGGAGCTGTGGCTGTTGCAGCGACTCGCACGGGACGTGCTGGGCACTCCGCACATCGATCACCAGCTGGAATCGTTCCCGGGTATCGGGCCCGCCGAGCACGCCCTGGCCATCGCCGATGTCGAGGAGTGCTCGGCCGTGGTCGTGCTCGGCGCCGAGCCGGAGCACGAGGCGCCCGTGCTCACCCTGCGCCTCCGCAAGGCAGCGACCAAACGCGGCGTGTCGGTGTACCGAATCGACCATGACGCGGGAGCCGAGGCGATTGGCGAGTTGCCCGCCCAGGGCGTCATCGGCGTGATCGCCGACGAGACCCACCGCGACCACGCTGCACGGCTGTGCGCCGAGCTGGGGCGGTCGCACGATGTGCGTCGCCTGACCATCACACGCGAGGTCAACGGGCGGGGTGCCAAGGATGTCGGCGTCCTGCCCAACAGCGGGCCCGGCTACGCGGGCGTCGGCGCCGGGGGCAAGGCGGGTCGCGAGATCCTCGAGGCCGCTGCGGCCGGCGCCATCCGCGCCCTGGTGGTGATGGGGGGCAGCCTCTGGGCCGGTGGCGCCGCCGAGCTGGTCGAGCGCGCCGCCGCCAAGCTCGACGTCCTGGTGGTCATCGACACCCGCCCCGGGCCCCTGAGCCGGGCGGCCACGGTGCTCATCCCCGGCCACGCCTACTTCGAGAAGGCGGGGACGGTGACCAACACCGAGGGCCGCGTGCAGCGTCTCCGTGCGGCACTGCCGCCGGCCACCCAGACCCCGACCGAGACGCGCGTGCTGAGCGCGCTCGCCGCCGAGTTGGGAGCGGCCGGTTGGCCGGCCGATCCCCTCCATGTGCATCGTGAGCTGGTGGCGGCCATCCCCGCGTACGGCCTTGCCGGCAACGGGGGACGTGCCGACTTCCTCGTGGCGGCGACCGCGTGATCGCCAACTTCTCCGACATCTTCAGCGTCGGGCGCGTTGGTGAGGACGGCATCGTCGTGATCATGGTCAAGGCCGTGGTCGTCCTCCTCGCCCTGGCCACAGCCGCTGCCTACCTGACCTTCGCTGAGCGCAAGGTCGCCGCACGCATCCAGCTGCGCATCGGGCCCAACCGGGTCGGCCCGCTCGGCCTGCTCCAGCCCGCGGCCGACGCCGTCAAGCTGCTCTTCAAGGAGAACGCCGCGCCCAGCGGGCGCGACAAGCTCCTCTACCTGGTGGGCCCCGCCCTCGCCGGCGGCGCTGCCATCTTCGCCTTCGCCGCCATCCCCATCAGCGGCCTGACATGCGTCGGCGGAACGGTCGTCGGCGATGGTTGCAACGGCGGCTACCCGTTCCACTGGGACCTCATCCACGTCAACGTCAGCCTCCTTTTCGTGCTCGCGGTGACCTCGCTCGGCGTGTATTCACTGTTCCTGGGAGGCTGGTCGGCGAACAGTAAGTACTCGCTTCTCGGCGGCCTGCGCTCCTCGGCTCAGCTGATCTCCTACGAGATGGCCGTCGCCTTCGCGCTTGTCGGCGCGGTCATCCTCGCCGGCTCGCTCGACCTCGAGAAGATCGTGCTGGCACAGCAGGGCGCGTGGTTCGTCCTCCTCCAGCCGCTGGCTTTCCTCCTCTATTTCACAGCGGCGCTGGCCGAGACCAACCGGCTGCCCTTCGACCTGCCTGAGGCGGAGACGGAGCTCGTGGCGGGCTACCACACGGAGTACTCGTCGATGCGATTCGGCTTCTACTTCCTCGGCGAGTACATCAACATGGTCATCGTCTGCTCGATCGCCACGCTGGTGTTCCTGGGCGGCTGGCTGCCGCTCCTCCCCTGGATCCACTCCGACTGGCTGGGTGGCCTGGTCGGGGTCGCCTGGTTCCTGGGCAAGGTCAGCGCGCTGCTGTTCACGATGATGTGGCTGCGCTGGACGCTGCCGCGCTTCCGCTATGACCGGCTCATGAACCTCGGCTGGAAGGTGCTGCTGCCCCTGGGACTCGTCAACATCGTGGTCACCGGCGCCATCGTGGCCATCCGGGCGTCGTGAGGAGCCGCTGATGCTGATCGAGGTCGCCAAGGGACTGGCCTTCACCCTCAAGACGATGCTCCGCAAGCCGATCACAGTGCAGTGGCCGGAGGAGCAGAAGCCCACCGCCGCCCGTCACCGCGGCCGTCACATCCTCCACCGCTACGACAACGGTCTGGAGAAGTGCATCGGTTGCGAGCTCTGCGCCGCAGCGTGCCCGGTGGGCTGCATCTACGTCGGGCCGGCGGAGAACGACCCCGCCGACCCGGTGTCGCCCGGCGAGCGCTACGCGGAGCGCTACGAGATCAACCTGATGCGCTGCATCTACTGCGGCTACTGCGCGGAGGCGTGTCCCACAGAGGCGATCACGTTGGGGCCCCGTTTCGAGCTTGCGGACTACCGTCGCGAGCGCACGGTGGTGACCAAGGCAGAGCTGCTCGAGGCGTGGCCGTCGTTTGCGCAGGCGCGCCGCCCCAACAGTGACACGGGCGTGGGCGCCGACCAGAAGGGGCGGGAGCTGAACGAGCCCGGGGTCAGCCCTCGCATCGCCTGGGAGGCCAGTGACGAGCTGCGCACCGACAGCCCCCGCCCCGATGAGTTCGGCGTGCCGTCGCACGTGCCCCGGGTGATCTCCCCTGATGAGGCAGAGCCGCGATGACCGTGATCATCTGGGTCGCCGGCGCCCTCGCCGCGCTCAGCGCGCTGGGCGTTGTGTTCTCGCGGCAGCCGCTCTACTCCGCGCTGTCGCTGGTCATGACCATCGGCGCCCTCTCGGTCATCTTCCTGGTGCTCAACGCGCAGTTCCTCTTCGTGGTCCAGCTGATCGTGTACGCGGGCGCCGTGATGGTGCTGTTCGTCTTCATCATCGCCCTGCTTTCGCCCGGCGCCGAGGACCGCGTCCGTGTCGACAGCCGGTTCGTGATCGGGGCCGTGGTGGCGCTGGGCATCACCGTGGCCATGGTCGTGGCGGCCCGCAACGGGATCACCTTCAACAACAGCAACGTGTTCCGTGCGCAGCAGATCGGCCAGGCCTCCGACCCCTACCACGCCTTCTCGTTCGACCAGAGCGACCTGGGCCTGGTCAACACCGCGGGCAACGTGCAAACCGTCGGCGGCCAGCTCTTCACCACGTTCCTGCTGCCCTTCGAGATCACATCGCTGCTGCTCCTCGTCGCCGCCGTCGGGGCTGTGTACCTGACCCGGCGCACCCGCTCGGGCGACCCGCCCGAGCGCCGCGAGCGTGCCCTGGCCCGCAAGCCGGAGCCGGCGCTCGAAGAGGACCGCATCGAGGTCGAGATCGGATGAACGCCACCAACGACTTCCCGTTCCTCCTCGGCCTCGCCGCCTTCCTGTTCAGCATCGGCGCCCTCGGGGTGTTGATCCGCCGCAACCCGATCGTGGTGTTCATGTGCATCGAGCTGATGCTCAACGCGGTCAACATCGTGTTCGTCAGCTACGGCCGCTACCTCAACAGCGAGGAGGGCCAGGTGTTCGCCTTCATGGTGATCGTGGTCGCCGCCGCCGAGGTGGTCGTGGGGCTGGCGTTGATCACCCAGGTGTTTCGCCTGGGTCGGGAGCTCGACGTGGACGACCTCGATGAGATGAGCAAGTGAACACGACCACCGTGGCGGTGTGCGGGTCGCTGCTGATGCTCCTCCCGCTGGCCGGCGCGCTCGTCAACGGGCTCGCCGGTCCACGACTGTCCCGCAACACCGTGAACCTGGTTGGCACCGTCAGCATCTTCGCTGCCTTCGTTGTTGCGTGCGTCATGCTGACGCTGGTCGTCGGCGCGCCGGCCTCGGCCAAGTCGGCCACGGTGAGCCTCTGGCAGTGGATCAACCTCGGTCACGGTGGGCTGAGCGTCGGCGTCGACCTCACCCTCGACCCACTCAGCGCCGTGATGATCATGGTGATCACAGGAGTGGGCTTCCTCATTCACGTGTACTCGGTGGGGTACATGGCTGAGGACCGCGGCATCGCGCGGTTCTTCAGCTACATGAACTTCTTCATCTTCTCGATGTTGGTCCTGGTTCTCGCAGCGGACCTGGTCATCCTCATCATCGGCTGGGCGCTCGTGGCGCTGAGCAGTTACCTGCTCATCGGCTTCTGGTACGAGCGCCCCAGCGCGGTCATCGCCGCTCGCAAGGCGTTCATCACCCAGGTCATCGGCGATGTCGCCCTGGTCATCGCAGCGTTCCTGATCGTGCTCAAGGTGGGCACTCTGAGCATCCCGGGCATCTTCGCCTCCGCGGGCTCATTCCCCTCCAGCGGCCTGCTGGTCACAGGAATCTGCTCTCTGCTGGCCATCGGCGCCTTCGCCAAGAGCGCGCAATTCCCTCTGCACACGTGGCTGCCCGACGCCATGGAGGGCCCGACGCCGGTGTCCGCGTTGATCCACGCCGCCACCATGGTGACCGCGGGTGTGTACCTGATCGCGCGTTTTCACCCGCTCTTCGACCGCGCCCCCGTGGCCCAGGGAATGGTGGCGTGCGTGGGCATCGGCACCGCCGTGATGGCCGGCGTCATCGCCCTCAGCCAGGTCGACATCAAGCGCGTGATCGCCTACTCGACGATGTCACAGATCGGCCTGATGATCTTCGCCGTGGGCATCGGCGCCTACTCCGCGGCCATGTACCACCTGGCCGCGCACGCGGTGTTCAAGGCGCTGCTCTTCATGGCCGCGGGCAACGTGATCCACGCCCTCCACGACGAGCAGGACATCCGCCTCATGGGTGGCCTGGCGGCTCGAATGCGGCGCACCGAGCTGTGCTTCCTCAGCGGCACCTTCGCGCTCGCCGGCATCCCGTTCTTCGCCGGCTTCTTCAGCAAGGAAGGACTGCTCGGCTTCGGCCTGACCAACGGCCCGGGGGCTGTGCCGTGGATCCTCTACATCGTCGGACTGGTCATCAACGTGCTCACCGGCCTGTACGCGTTCCGCCTCTGGGCCACGGTCTTCCGGGGCGAGGCGCAGACCGCGCGCGTGTACGCCGCCCACGAGGCGCCGCCGATGATGCTCGGCCCGGTCACGATCCTGGCGGTGCTCAGCGCCAGCCTCGGCATCGTGCTCGGAATCTGGGCCCTGTTCCTGCACGCCAACGTCCTGGTCGGGGTTTTCACGAGCTTCCTCGCGCCGGTCTTCACCACCGCCACCTCGGGGCCGATCGCCGTCGACCTCGGCACCTGGCAGGCGGTCCTGGCTGGGACGATCGGGACCCTGGCCTCCCTGGCCGGTGCCGGGCTTGCGGCGCGCATGTGGCTGCAGCACCGGCCCGACCCGTCGGTGGTCCTCGAGCGACTGCCCCGGGCGCTGCCGCAGCTGTCGTACAACAAGTTCTACTTCGACGAGATCTACGACGCTCTGTTGGTGCGCCCGACGATCGCGCTGGCCAGGACCACGCGCAAGGTCATCGAGCCACGCGTGATGGACGGCTGGGTCCGCGCCATCGCTGACGCCTGCTCCGAGCTGGGCGGCTGGGCGCGCGATTACCAGACCGGTCTGATCCGCGACTACGCCTCCTACATGATCTTGGCCGCGGGCATCTTCGTGGTCGCCACCATCGTGCTGGTGTCGCGATGAACGTCCCGTGGCTGACCGTCGTCCTCGCGCTTCCGCTGGGCGCGTCGTTGCTGCTCCAGGCGGTCCCGCGCAGTGCGACGGGCGCCATCAAGGCACTCACGGTAGGAGCGACGCTGGTGACGGCGGTGATCGTCGCCGTGCTGGTCGCGGCGATGAACGGCACGCGCCTGTCCCCGGGTCCGCTCGGCTTCCACTATGAGGAGCAGCACAGTTGGATCCCGGCGATCGGCGCCTCCTATCACCTCGGGCTCGACGGTATCTCGGCATGGATTCTCGCGCTCAACGCCGCTGTCTTCCTGCTCGGGGCGGTGCTGATCTCACGGCGCGACACCGACCGGCTGAAGTTGTTCTGCGGGCTGCTGCTGCTCACCGAGACCATGACGGCTGGCGTCCTGCTCAGCCTCGACCTGCTGCTCTTCTATCTCTTCTGGGAGGGCATGCTCATCCCGCTCTACTTCATTCTCGCCAACTACGGCAACGAGAATCGTGGCCGGGCGACGGTGAAGTTCATGATCTACACAGTCGCCGGCAGCCTGCTCATGCTCGTCTCCATCATTGCCCTGCAGTTCGCCGGCGGCCATCAGTCCTTTGACATCACCGCGCTGCTCGGCGGCCAGATGTCGCGAACGCCGGTGGTGATCCCGTGGGTCAACATCAGCACCTTCAGCCCCGAACAGTGGGCATTCCTCGGCTTCGCCGCCGCGTTTGCCATCAAGATCCCCATGGTCCCGTTCCACACGTGGCTTCCCGACCTCTACGTGTCGGCGCCTGTACCCGTCCTGGTGTTCTTCGCGGGCCTGGTGAGCAAGCTCGGCGCCTACGGCTTCATCCGCTTCGGGCTCACGCTCTTCCCCGACGCGGTCAACACCTTCAAGTGGTTGTTCGCTGCGCTTGCGGTCCTCAGCATCATCTACGGGGCGCTGATGGCCCTCAGCGAGACCGACCTCAAGCGGATCGTCGCGTACTCGAGCATCAGCCACCTCGGCTTCATCGCGCTCGGCATCTTCACGCTGACCACCAACGGGGTCAACGGCGCGGTCATCCAGATCGTCAACCACGGCATCATCATCACCGCGCTGTTCGTCATCGTCGGGGTGGTCGAGCAGCGCACCGGGACCCGCGACATCCGCGAGCTCGCCGGCCTCGAGAAGCGCATGCCCTGGCTGTACGCCTTCTTCCTGGTGGCCACCCTGGCCGGCCTCGGCATGCCCGGGATGAACTCCTTTGTCGGCGAGTTCTCGATCATGCTCGGCGCCTTCCAGCTCTACCCGGTATACGCGGTGCTCGCGGGGGTGGGAGTGGTGCTGGCGTGCTGGTACATGCTCCGTCTGCACCAGGGGCTGATGCACGACCCGCCCCAGCCACGTACGGAGAGCGTCCGCGACATCAGCGTCCGCCAGGGACTGGTGCTGCTCCCGCTCACCGCCTTGATGGTGCTGCTCGGCGTGTTCCCGCGCCCGATCGGGGACGTGGCCCGACCCAGCGTGCAGCAGTCGGTCGCCGTGGCCAACGGGTCGCTCGGCGCGACGGCGGTCAGCGTCCCCTTGGTCACCTCACCAGCAGTGGCTCCCTGACGTGCTCGCCGTGATTCCCTCCCTGGTCACCCCGAGCGGTGTCGACATCCTCGGCATCCTCCCTGAGGTCATCCTCGCGGGCGGCTTTGTCGCCCTGCTGATGCTCGACCTCGTGACAAGCCCGGCCCACCGAGGCCGGCTGGCGGCGTTCGGGTTGGTGGCGGTCGCGGCGTCATTCGGGTCGACGGTGTGGGGCTGGTTCGATGCCAGCACGCCGCACACGGTGTACAGCGGCTCGTTCGCGTACGACCGCTTCGGCCTGTTCATCAACGCGATCATCCTGATCAGCACAGCTCTTGTCCTGATGATCAGCCCGCAGTACCTGAACCGTCGCGGTCTCCATTACGGCGAGTACTACTCCCTGATCCTCGCCGCCGCCACCGGCATGATGATCCTCGCCGGGGCCAGCAGCCTGATGGTGATCTTCCTCGCCATCGAGCTGCTCTCCATCGCGCTGTACATCCTCAGCGGCTTCAGCCGCACCGAGCCACGTTCCCACGAGGCGGCCATGAAGTACCTGCTGCTCGGCGGGTTTGCCTCCGGTTTCCTGCTCTTTGGGATGGCTCTCATCTACGGCGAGACCGGGCATACCCAGCTGGCCCAGATCGCGGCCGCGCTGCAGAACGCCGGCAACAGCGTCGATCCCCTCCTGATGGCCGGCGTCGCCCTGCTCTTCGTGGGCCTCGCCTTCAAGATCAGCGCCGCACCCTTCCACACCTGGACGCCGGACGTGTACCAGGGCGCGCCGACGTCCGTGACGATGTTCATGAGCGTGACCACCAAGGTGGCCGCGTTTGCCACGCTGATCCGCGTCTTCACCTACACGCTGGGTGAGACCGCCGTGTACGACCGCTGGAAGATCATCGTGTACTTCGTGGCCATCGCCTCCATGGTGGTCGGCAACGTCGCCGCCCTCCGCCAGAAAAGTGTGAAGCGGTTGCTCGGCTACTCGGGCATCGCCCAGGGCGGCTACATCCTCATCGGCGTGGTGGTGCTCAGTCCCCTCGGCACCATCGCGTCGCTGTACTACCTGGCCGCGTACGCGGTGACCAACATCGGGGCCTTCGCGGTGATCACCATCATGGCCGGGCGGGGCGAGGACATGGACAGCTACGACAGCCTGCGCGGCCTGGCATTCCGGCGGCCGTACGTGGCCGCGGCCATGAGCCTGTTCCTCCTGTCCCTGGGAGGCTTCCCGCCGACGGCGGGGTTCTTCGCCAAGTTCTTCGTGTTCGCCGCCGCCATCAACGCCAACCAGGTGCCGCTGGCCCTCTGGGGCATCGCCACCAGCGCCGTCTCGGTCTTCTACTACCTGCGGATCGCCCTGCTCATGTACACGCGGCCGACCGCCGGCCAACCGGTCTACAGCTGGTCGCGCACCTCATTTGCGGGCGGTGCTGTGCTCGTCTTCACCGGGGCGGGGACACTGGTGCTGGGCATCTTCGTGACCCTGGTGTGGACGATTGCCGTGGCCGCGCAGCAGGGCATCCTCCCGGCCGGCGTGCTCTGAGACCACGGCGCGCGATCGGCTGATCCCCCTAGAGTCACCCGCGTGAACCATGCCCTGCGTGCCCAGCTCGCCGCCATCGTCGGCGCTTCGGGCATCGGCGCCGACGACATCGTTCAGCCGGCCGACATCGCCCAGCTCCGCGCGGTGCTGGGCGCGTGCTCCGTCGCCGGGGTCGCGGCGGCGCATGCGGGTTCCGCAGCGGGCGGTGATGCCACCGTGTTGATCGGAGACGAGCGCCTCGACGCCATCAGGGTCGAGGCGGCCGCGTTGCTCCTTCACGCCGGTGCCGGGTGCACATGGGCAGCGGTTCGGAAGAAGGCGGCAGCGAAGAAGCTGGCGGTCAGCGGTCTTCCCACCACCCGCTCCGATCGCGTGGGGGAGTCGATCGCCCTCGGGGAGCTGGCGCGTCGCAGCGTTGCCGGCGTGGACCTGCTCACCGGCGCCGGAGCGTTGATCTCAGCCGGAGGGCGGACGCTCAAGGACGTTGTCGGCTATGACGTGGCGGGGCTCGCGATTGGCAGTGGCACCCGGCTCGGACTGGTCATCGGCGTCACGCTGCGCCTGGAACCCGCCGCGGCCGGGACGCCCGCGCAGCCAGGGGCCGGGCCATGGCGGGGCGACGGGGGGTTGGATGTCACCGCTGCGTTCGCCGGCCTCCCGACGACCGATCAGGCGGAGTCGCCCACGTCCGAGTGAGGGTCCGCGCCGGCGTCCTCCTTGACCGGGGGTCTGTACGCGATCCGCTCGAGTGTGCCGTCGGTGTAGTCGAGTTCGAGCATCCCGCCCTTTGCGCACTGGAGCCGGTGCAGCGCCCAGGCCGGCCGGTGCTCGCCGCGCACCCAGAAGGCCTGGATGGGGTCACCGTGGCTGACGCAGATGCCGCCCTCGTCCGGCGTGGTCGCGAGGATGCGGCGGATGGGTCGCTCGACGCGCGCTGCCATCTCGCCGACGCGCTCGTCGTTGGGCAGCAGGCCCGGCCACACCATGTGGACCATCCACAGGGGACGGCGCCACGGCACGTCGCGAGGCTTGATGCCTTCGAGGTAGTGGCCGAAGCGCGCCTCGACGAGGTCCGCGGTGGTGGTGACGGTCGACCCCGGGATGTGGCCGGAGATGATCTCCGCCGTCTGCTGAGCGCGCAGCAGCGGGCTGACCAAGATCTGCCGAGCAGACGTCTGCGCGAGGTGGCGGCCGAGCGCGTGGGCTTGGGCGACGCCCTTGGTGCTCAGCGGGAAGTCGGGGAGGTGGCCGTAGAGCACGCCATCCGGGTTGTGGACGTCGCAGTGACGGGCGAGGTGGACGCGCGTGTGCAGTGATGGAGACACGCCCGCGATGCTAAGGGATCCGGTCCCCTGGCCCGCGTGACGGTGCGATCGCCACGCTACCCTGCACCGGTGAGCGTGCGCGAGGCATCCGACAGCTCCCCGGACTGGGACGCCGCCACCTACGACCGCGTCGCCGACCCGCAGACGCGGTGGGGCGCCGCCGTGCTCGACAGGCTTCCGCTGCGCGGCGACGAGACGGTCATCGACGCGGGGTGCGGCACCGGCCGGGTCACCCAGCACCTCCTCGAGCGCCTGCCCGACGGCCACGTGGTGGCGCTCGACGCGTCCCCGTCGATGCTCGACGCGGCGCGGTTGCGCCTCCAGGGCGACGATCGGGTGCGCTTCGTCAACGCCGACCTTCTCGCGTTCAAGCCGGCGGACGTGGGCGCGCCCGTGGACGCCGTGTTCTCGACCGCCACGTTCCACTGGGTGCTCGACCATGACCACCTCTTCCGCAACATCGCGGCGGCCCTGCGCGGCGGTGGCCGCCTGGTCGCGCAATGCGGCGCGCGCCGAAACATCGACCAGCTCACGGATGTGGTCCGCGGTCTCGGCGTGGAGCGCCCGGGCAGCTGGCTCTACGCGTCGGTGGACGACACGGTCGATCGCCTGCGGCACGCCGGCTATGTCGACGTGGACGTGTGGACCAACGACGAGCCCACACCGTTCGACACCGCCGATCAGCTCCGCGACTTCCTGGAAGCCGTCTGCCTGCGCGAGTGCGTGGTCACCATGAGCCGCGACGAGCGGCAGGCCTTCCTCGACGCGGTGGTGGAGCGGATGCCATCGCGGGTCATCGACTACGTGCGTCTCAACATCGTCGCCAGCCGCGCCTGAGCGAAGCAGGGGCTAGGAGAGGCGCTCG
>DAISRJ010000010.1:0-29627 GCA_036828955.1 Candidatus Dormiibacterota bacterium
TCCCGCGCCTCCTGGATGGCCCGGTCAGTCAGGCCGACGATGGTGAAGTTGGGCAGCCCGTTGGCGATGTCCGCCTCGACCACCACAGGGACACCGGCGAGGCCGTGAACGCTGCAGGCGATGGCGCGGGCGAGCATCTACAGGATTGTAGTACTACTGAGTTGTGTGGGTACGCTCGGCGCGCCCGTGCGCGTAGGGTCGAACCGTGAGCCGACGAGACCGCGCGTCGCTTGCCGGCCTCGCGGCGCTGCTGGCGGGGTCGGGCATCCTCCACCGTGTCAAGGCGGGCGCGTACCAGCGCATCGTTCCGGCGCCGCTTATGCGGTGGCGGTCAGAGATCGTCGCCGTGAGCGGTGCGGCCGAGATCGGTTGCGCACTCCTGCTTCTCCTGCCCAGGACGCGGCGTCTGGGTGCCTACGCGAGCGCGCTGCTCTTCGTGGCAGTGTTCCCCGCCAACATCCAGATGGCCCTCGACGGCGGCTCTGTCGGCGCCGGCTTCCCGTCCGGCAACGCGGCACTGGCGTGGTTGCGTCTGCCACTCCAGGTGCCGCTGGTCTGGTGGGCGCTCAGTTTCCGTCACACCCCGCACCCGCGGAGGCCATCCGCTCGCGATTGAGATGCCGTCTCAGCCGCGCCCCGTTAGAAGGGTATGGCGCATCTGACGCTTTCGTGCCACACTCACCCCTGGGGGATCGGCGCACCGTTCTCGCGCCGGGTCAGGGGGGTTCGCGATGTCCGGCTTCTACGCGATCGTGGTCTCGGCTTGGGTGTTGGCGTACTGGTGGATCGCTCAGCGCGACTGAGGTCCCGGTCCCATCAGGTGTCCTGCACCGCGTCTCGGATGTGCTCACAACGCGTCACCGCGAGGTGCTGGTCGAGGAGCAGGCCGAGGACGTCGATGCGGCACGGCTGCTTCTGCCGTTTCGTGGCCGACTTGTAAGTCTCCAGGAGCATCCGCAGCTTCTGCCGCTTGCGCGCATCGACTGCCTCCTCGGGCAGCCCGAACGCCACCCCGCGCCGGGCCTTGACCTCGACGATCACCAGGGTGTCGCCATCCTCCGCGACGATGTCGATCTGGCCGATACGGCTGCGCCAGTCACGCGCCAGGATCCGAAAGCCCTGCTCCTTGAGGTGTCTCAAGGCGGCGAGCTCACCGGCGTGTCCGACACGTTCGCGCAGTGGCCGAGCCGGGGGGAGCGCCTCAGGCTCACGGCGACCGCGATCAGCCGTTGTCAGTCTCCGCCTCGCCGGCCGCGACCTCGACGGGCTCGGTGTCCATCACCTCACCTGTGGTCACCTCCTGGTCGTCGATGTCTGCAGCCTCGTCGCCGGGCACGATCACCTCGCCGTCGACGACGTCGTTCGCCTCATCCTGGGAACCTGCCTCGCGGCGCGACACCATTGCTGCGCCGCCGATGGGTTCGCGGCGCTCACGGATGCGGGCTCGCTTGCCCACCTTGTCGCGCAGGTAATAGAGCTTGGCGCGGCGAACATCACCGTGGCGAAGCACCTCGATCCTGTCGAGACGCGGCGAGTGGACGAGGAACGTGCGCTCGACGCCGACGCCATGTGACACGCGACGCACGGTGAAGCTGGTGCGCAGTCCGGTCGTGCCGTTGACAGCGATGACGACACCCTCGAACACCTGGACGCGCTCCCGTGTTCCCTCGACGACCTTGACGTGGACGCGCACGGTGTCGCCAGAACGCAAAACCGGAACTTCCGACTTTTCCTGCTCACGCTGGAGCAGGTCGATGACATTCACTTGTTTCCTCCGGGAATCGCGGGCAACCGTATCAGATCAGGGCGAAGACGCCGGGTCTGCTCCTCGCTCTGCCGACGCCGCCACGCGGTGATCGCGGCGTGATCACCGCTGCGCAGCACGGGCGGGACCTCGCGACCCTCGAACTCGGCGGGCCTGGTGTACAGCGGCGACTCCAGCCCACCGCCGATGTTCTCGTTGAAGGTCTCGGCGTCGAGTGACTCGGGCGAACCGACCACGCCGGGCACAAGGCGCGCTGTCGCCTCGATGATCACCATGGCGCCAACCTCGCCGCCGCTGAGGATGAAATTTCCGACGGACAGCTCCTCACCGATCTCGGCGCGGGCGCGCTCGTCCACCCCCTGGTAGCGCCCGCACACAAGCAGCACCGCCGCCTCGGCGGCGAGCTCGCGAGCGACGTCCTGGGTGAAGAGCCGACCCTGTGGGGACAGCAGGATGCTCCGCAACCCCGGCACCTGGTCACGAAGGGCGCGCACGGCTCGGATGAGCGGTTCGGGCTTCAGCACCATGCCGGCGCCGCCCCCGAACTGCATGTCGTCGACCTGGCGATGGCGGTCGGCGGTGTGGTCGCGCAGGTCGTGCACGTGCAGCGACAAGCTCCCGCTCTCGATGGCGCGGCCGACCACGCCGATTGCCAGCGGACCGGGAAACACCGACGGGAAGATGGTCACGACGTCGAACCTCACGACTCGTCGGCCTCCGGCCAGGGCGTCACCACGACAACTCCCTCGGCGAGGTCGACGGACCGCACCCATTCGCGCACCAGCGGATAGCGGCGCTCCACGGTTCCGTCCCTGACCACGATGACATCGCTGGAGGGCTGCTCCTCGACGTCGTGCACCACCCCGAGGGCCGCGCCATCGTCGCCGACTGCGTGCAGCCCGATCAGCTGCCACACGAACCACTCGTCCTCACCGAGGGGGCGCGCCTGCGAGGGCGCCACGCAGAGGTAGTTGCCGTGCAGTGTTGCCACCTCTTCGCGTGTGGGCAGTTCGGCGAATGCGAGCAGCATGTCGTCGCCGTCCAATGGGCGCGACGACGTGATCGTCAGCGATCGCCGGTCGCGCTCATCGAGCAGGATTGTCCCCGCAGCGAAACGGCCGCTGTCGCCACCGAGTCTCTGCACCCGCACCTCGCCACGCACGCCGTGAACACGGCGCACGTGGGCGACGCGCAGCAACGCCGGCGGCGTCACCGTGGATGCGGGTGTGTCGCGTTCAGGCATGCCGTCCGCCGTCGGCAAGCTCGACCTGCACACGCTCGTGCTTGCGCAGCCCGGCGGCTCTCACCACGGCGCGGATCGCCTCGATGTTGCGGCCGCCCTTGCCGATGATCTTGCCCATGTCCTCCTCCGCCACGCTGACCTCGACGATCGTTGTCCGTCCCCTGGGGACCGACTGCACCGACACCGCCGCCTTGTTGTTGACGATGTGCTCGGTGATGAACCGGGTCAGGTCGGCGTAGTCGCTCACGGGGCCGTCTCCGCCTCGGCGTCGGCGCTCTCGCCTTCAGCCACGGCGGCCTCCGGCTCGTCGGCGCCGTCCTGGGCAGCCTCCGCTGCACCCGCAGCGGCAGCGTCCTCAGCGGCCTCGACCTCCTCGGCTGAGCCGGGCATATCCGACGCAACCGGCGCCGCGGCGGGTGCCTGCGCTGCGGAGTCAGGCTCGGGCGCCGGCTTGAAGACGCGCGGCACCTTGGCGAGGATTCCCTCCTGCACCAGGAGGGCGCGGGCGGCATCGCTGGGGCGAGCGCCCTTGCGGATCCACTCGCGCACCTTGTCGCCGTCGATCTGCACCTTGGCGGGGTTGGGCAATGGGTCGTAGAAGCCGAGCAACTCGATGAACCGTCCGTCGCGCGGGCTGCGCGAGTCCGCGACCACGAGCCGGTAGAACGGCCGCTTCTTCGCGCCCATCCTCTTCAGGCGAATCTTGACCAAAACGTCTCCTCCTTTTCTCTGTGACCAGTGACCCGGCCGTCTACAACGGGAGCTGGCTGGTGTCGATGTTGCGCAGCTGGTTGAGCATGCGCGCCTTGCCGCGCACACCCTTGGTGCCCTTGCCGCCGCCGAGCATCTTCATGACCGACTGCATCTGGTCGAAGCCCTTGAGCAGCTTGTTGACGTCGGCGATCGACGTGCCGCTGCCGGCTGCGATGCGCTTGCGCCGCGACCCCTTGATGACCTCGGGATGGACGCGCTCCTGCGCCGTCATGGAGAGGACAATCGCCTCCATGCGGGCGAGGTCCTTGTCCCCGGGGATGGCGCCCCCCTGCTGCTGCGCCTGGGCGAGCAGCTTCTTGCCCCCGGGCATCATCCCAAGGACACCCTCGAGGGGGCCCATCTTGCGCACCTGGCGCATCTGGTCGAGCCAGTCCTGCATGGTCAGCTTGCCCGCGAACGACCGCTCCAGCATCTGCTCTGCCTGGCCCTTGTCGACGTTCTCCTGGGCGCGCTCGATCAGCGTGAGGATGTCGCCCATGCCGAGGATGCGAGAGGCCATGCGGTCCGGCGCGAACGCCTCGAACTCGGACACCTTCTCACCGGTGCCGCAGTAGAGGATCGGCTTGCCGATCGACTCGCGCATCGACAGCGCGGCCCCGCCGCGGGCGTCGCCGTCCAGCTTGGTGAGGATCACACCCTCAACGCCGACCGCGTCCTCGAACGCCCGGGCGACGTTCACCGCCTCCTGGCCGGTCATGGCGTCGAGCACCAGCAGCGTCTCGTGTACGTCGATGCGGCGGCGGATCTCTCTCAGCTCCTCGAGCATCACCTCGTCGATCTGGAGACGACCCGCGGTGTCGAGGATGACCACGTCGCAGTTGAGCCGGCGCGCCTCCTCGACTCCGCGATGGCACAGTTCCGGCGGCTTCATCTTGCCGTCGGGCATGGCCACCGGGATCTGGTTGTCCTTGCCGAGACGTTCGAGCTGCTGGGCTGCGGCCGGCCGGTACGTGTCGGCGGCAACCAGCAGCGGCCGGTGGCCCTCCTTGCGGACGGAGAGAGCAAGCTTGGCCGCCGTGGTCGTCTTGCCGCTGCCCTGCAGGCCGAGGAGCATGACCACGGTCGGCGGCTTGGACTCGTAACGGATGCGTCGCTGCTCGCCACCGAGAAGGGCGGTCAATTCCTCATTGACGATGGACACGATCGTCTGCCCCGGGGTCAGCGACTCCAGCACCTCGGTCTGCACCGCGCGTTCGCGGATGCGCTCGACGAAGGCGCGGGCAACCTTGAAGTTGACGTCCGCCTCGAGCAGCGCCATGCGCACCTCGCGCAGACCGACCTCGACGTCCTCCTTGCTCAGCTTCCCCTTGCCGGAGAAGCGCTTGAAGACGTCACCGAGGCGGTCGGACAGGGAGTCGAACATCAGGCTGTCCTGCCTCGATCGGCGGCCAGCCGACCGCGCAGGCGGGCCTCCACCAGATCACGACGCTCCAGCTCGGCGGCCAGACCGAGGCGAGCCTCGAGGTGCTCGAGCTGGGCGACGGCGCGGCGAACGAGGTCGTGGGCACCGCTGCGCGAGCAGCCCAGGTGCTGGGCCAGCTCGGTGATCGACCAGTCCTCGTCGAGGTGCAACCGACAAGCCTCGCGCTGGTGGTCGGTGAGCACGCGGCCATACACGTCGAAGAGCCTCTGCCGGCGCGTATTGACTGCCGGCGCGGACGCGAGCGGAACTGGTGGAAGAGATGGTGTCAAGGACAAAGCCTTGACATCCTATCACGGCGTCGCCGCCCGGCCGGTCTCGTCCTGCGCATCCCGGGGCGTCGGGACGTCGAGGACACCGGCGAACAACGCATCGAGATAGGCCGCGGGGTCGAAGACGTTGAGGTCGTCGATCCCCTCCCCCAGGCCGACCAGCTTCACAGGGATGTCCAACTCGGCCTCGATGGCCAAAATCGTGCCCCCACGCGAGGTTCCGTCCAGCTTCGTGAGGACGATGCCGGTCAGGGTCATGGTCTCGTGGAACGCACGCGCCTGAGCCATGGCGTTCATCCCCGTCGCGGCCTCGATGACGAGGAGTGTCTCGTGGGGAGCGCCGGGCAGCGACCGCTCGATGACGCGGCGCACCTTCTCCAACTCGGCCATGAGGTTGCTCTTGGTGTGCAGGCGACCGGCGGTGTCCACCAGGATGACGTCGACGCGACGGGCCAGCGCCGCCTGGATGGCGTCGAACACCACGGCCCCGGGGTCGGCGCCGGGCTGGTGGGCGACCACGTCGGTGCCGCTGCGTTCCGCCCACATGCGCATCTGGTCGATGGCGGCGGCACGAAAGGTGTCCGCTGCGGCCACGAGCGCCGTCCGTCCCTCGCCCTGGAGGCGATGGGCCAGCTTGCCCAGCGTGGTCGTCTTGCCGCTGCCGTTGACGCCGACGACCAGCACGACGCTGGGGCGGTCGTCGAGGTGGAGGGCCCGGTCGCGAGCCTCGAGCATCACCAGCATCTCCGCCTTGAGGGCGCCCAGTGCGCCCTCCGCCGTGCCCAGGCGCTCCAGGCGCACCCGCTCGCGCAGGGACGCCACCAGTTGCTCGGCGACGCCCATGCCAGCGTCGGCCCCGACCAGGATCTCGAGAAGGTCATCGTAGAAGTCGTCGTCGAGGTCGCGGCGGAGCAGGACAGTGTCCCGGACCTGCTCGCTGAAGGCCAGCGAGGCGCGGTCCATCTTCCGCGACATCCGCTTCCACCAGGCCTCGCGGTGGATGCGCGAGACGACCTCGTCGCTCATGGCGACGCGCTCACACCGCGGCGCGCAGGGTCGACTCCCGCACACCCACGACGTGGCCCTCGGGGATGGCCTCACCGCTGCCGGCGTCAAAGCGAACGCTGATCACCGAGCTGATCCCGTCGGCGTCGCTGGTCACGCCGTGAAGAGCGTCGGCGGCGGCCATGGTGATGTGGTTGTGGGTCACCACGATGAACTGCTGGCTGGCGGACAGCCGCTTGAGCAATCTCGTGAAACGGAGCACGTTGCTGTCGTCGAGAGGGGCGTCCACCTCGTCGAACACGTAGAACGGCGACGGGTTCACCTGCTGGAGGGCGAGGATCACGGCGAGAGCTGTGAGGGCACGCTCCCCGCCGCTGAAGAGGCTGAGCGGTTGCAGCTTCTTGCCCGGCGGCTGGGCAAGGATCTCCACGCCCACCAGCTGCCTCGAGCCCAGCCCGGGGCCGTCGTCGTCGTCCGTGGGTGCCGGCTCCTCGCGACGCAGCGTCGCCCGGCCCCCGGGGAACAGCTCGGCGAAGAGCTCGTGGAAGTGCACAGAAACCGCCCCGAAGACAGCTTCGAAGCGGCTGTCGATGGCGCTGGTCAGGCGCTTGGCCATGAGCCTGATGTCGTTGCAGGCCGCGGCGAGGTCGTCGCTGCCGGCCCTCAACACTCGCACCCGGGCGGCCAGCCTCTCGTGCTCCTCCGGCGCAAGGGCGTTGACCGGCCCGAGTGCCGCCACCCGACGTTCAAGGCGGACGATCTCTCGCTCGGCCCGTTCCGCGTCCCCTGCCTGCGGCTCGGGGCCGTCGTCCTCGTCATCGCCGCGCACCGCGTCTGCAAGGTCGGTCACCCGCGACGCCGCGACGGCCACGTCGCCCTCGGCCGCAGCGCGCTCGTCCGCGGCTCGGGCCAGCACCACCGCCACCTCGCTGCGCTCCGTGCCCAGCGCCGCAACGGCGCGCTCGCTCTCGGCCAGGCCGGGTGCTGACGACGACAGCTCGGCGAGGGCAGCCGCCACAGCCGCCGACGTCTGGGCAACGGCGGAGCGCGCCGCCCGGGAGTGTGCCAGCGCCACCAGCACGTCCAGCTCGGTCGTGAGCAGCCGCAGCTCGTCAGACGCACATCGTGACCGCGCATCCTCCGCCGCCACGGTGGCGGCGTCGAGGCGGCGGCGCCGCTCGGCGAGGTCCGCCGCGACCCTCTCCTCCTCCACCTCGACCGCTCGGAGTGCTTCAGCGACGGCGACGGCCGTGGAGCGCGCCTGGAGGACGGCCGCACGAGCGGCATCGGCGCGCAGGCGTGCCTCGCCCAGCCCGGCATGCGCCTCCTTCAACCTCAACGCCGCGGCGCCATCAGCTCCGGTGAGCAGGTCCCTCTCCTCGTCGCGCGCGGTCAACTCCGAGGCCGTGGCCGCGAGACGGACCCGCTCGACCGCCAGCGAGTCCGCGAAGGCGGCGGCCCGGGCGGCCGCCTCGGCGGCGTCCACTCGCGCCGTCTGGAGCTGCTCGGTGGCCCGCCTGGCCTCAGCCTCGGCTGACGCCAGCGCAGCGGTCGCGGAGGCCCGCGAGGCTTCGGCGGCGCGCTCGGCGTCCATGGCCCGTTCGGCGAGCGACGCGGCGTCGCGCTCGTGCGAGGCGAGCACCAGCGTGTGCCCCGGCCGCCCACCGCCACGGAGTCCTGACTCGGTGACCACCGTGCCGTCGGGGAGCACGGCGCGGCCCCCGACCTCGGCGACCAGACGCCGGGCCATGGCGCGGTCGGCGACCAGCCAGGCGCCGTCCAGGCAGGCAGCCACTGTCCCCGCCGCCGCAGGGTCGGCACGGACGCAGGACACCAGTGCCCTGGCCCCGGGGTGCGCGGACGGGGGTGGCTGAGCTGTGCTCTGCTCGAGCAGCACCTCCTCGCGCGCCGAGCCCGCGTCCAAGAGCGAGGCGGCCGCGTCGAGGTCGGTCAGGACCCAGGCGCCGAGGTGAGCCTCCAGACCCGCCTCCACCGCGGGTCCGTCCGACGGATCGATGACGCTGAAGCAGTCGAGGAGCCGGCGCGCGGTGAGATCGCCCGCCGCGACCGCCGCCGCGATCGCCCCAGGGCCGCCGAGGGCGCCCTCGACCTGTCCCTTCAAGGCGGCGGCCCTGGCCAGCGCGCTGCGCGCGGCCTGACGGGCCTGGTCGAGCGCCGACTGTGTCTCGTCGACGGCACCATGGGCCTCGGCGGCGAGGCCGTCGGCAGCGGCGCGGGCGCCCACCGCCGCCGTGGCAGCGGCGGCGGTGTGGTCGCGGCTCAACGTCGCCTCGAGGGCGCCTGCTTCGATTGTCGCAACCTGCGCGGCGGCAGTCTCGACCCGGCCCCTCAGTGCCTCGGCGGCCACGACCACGAGCTGCAGCTGGGTGCCGTGGCGGCCGACCATGGACTCAGCCTCCATACGCTCGTCCTCGGCGCCACGCGCCGCCTCGTCGGCGGCGGCGAGCGCGGCCTCGGCATGGAGCGCCTCCGCGATCGCGTCCTCGTGGACCCGCCGGGCCTCGTCGCGGCGGCCGGCGAGCGACGACACGGCGGCGGCGCCGGCACTGCCGTGGTCCGCCAATCCGGCCAGCTCGGTGAGCCGCTCCGCCAGGTCGGTGGCCTCGGTGCGCAGGGCGGCGACGGCGGCGGCCCTGCCGAGGACACCCGCACGAGCGCGCTCGACGCTCCGGCGAAGGTCACCGCTCGAACGCTCGGCGAAGAGGCGGGCCTCCTCGAGCCGAGCCACGGCCTCGCGCTGACCGGTGCGCTGCTGCTCGAGTCGGGCCCGGTGGCCGCCGAGCCGTGTGGTGAAGGCGGACTCGGCGGTGGCCGCGGCCTCGAAGCGGTTCTCGGCGGCATCGAGCCGGCGTTGAGCCTGCTTGAGTTGAGCGCGGGCGGCACGCCAGGCTTCGCGGGCGAGCGAGCCGCGCAGGCTGCCGAGCTGCTCGGCGAGCTCGCGCTGTTCGACGGCGAGGCCGGCCTGGACGGCCAGCTCCGCGAGGCGGGGCTCGATCTCAGCGAGGAGGTCATGGAAGCGCCGCAGCGTGACCTCGGCGTGGCCGATTCGCCCCAGGGCGTCCTCGCAGGCGGCGCGCAGCGATCGCACCCCGGCTGCCTGCTCCACGAGCGCCCGCCGCTGCGCCGGGCTGGCCTCGATGATGGCGTCGATGTCGTTCTGTGCCACCACCGCGTAGCCGCTCTGGGTGAGCCCGGTCGTTCCCAGCACGCGCTCGATGTCGCGCAGGCGGACGCGGTCGCCGTTGAGGCGGAAGTCGCTCTCGCCGTGGCGCACGACCCGGCGGCTCACCGACACCTCGATGTCGGGCACGGGCAGACGCCCATCCTCGTTGTCGAGGATCAGCTCGACCTCCGCGTAGCCCATGCGCGGCCGCCCATTGCCGCCCGAGTAGATGACCTCGTCCATGCGCGCGCCACGCAGTTCGCGGGCGTTGGTCTCGCCCAGCGCCCAGCGGATGGCGTCGACGAGGTTGCTCTTGCCGCTGCCGTTGGGGCCGACGATGGCGGTGATGCCCGGCTCCAGCTCCACCTCGCTGTGTTTCGCGAACGTCTTGAACCCCGTCATCACGACGCGGCGAAGCCTCATCGCATCGATTCTCCTCGCCGCGAGGTCAGCACGTCAACATATGGTGGTCTGTGCCGCCACAGACCACAACCCCTGCCACTCATGCCGGGGCAGCCCCGCCGCCACTGCCACCACCCGAACCCCGCCCCCGGCCGCCGCGATGGCCCCGGCGGGTGCGCTTGCGCTCCGGGACGATCGGTTCCGGGGGCGGCGGGGGGTCGTCATCGCGGCGGCCGACGATGACGTCGGCAGCGGCGCGCAGCGCCTTCAGCAGGCCACGGCGGGGTGACCTCGGTGCCTCCGGCTCCGCAGCCCCGGCCGCGGCCGGCCGGCGGTCACGACCTGAGCCGGCGCTGGCCCCACGGTCCGCCGCCACCTCGGCGACGCGGCGGCGGACGCGGGCGGGCTCGGTCGACGCGCCCTGGGCCGCCGCGCGAGCGGCGCCGGCGGCCCGGGCGGCGGCGTTGGCGGGGATCTTGCTGAAGCCGTCGAGCGCGGCGCGGGCCGCAGCCTGTTGAGCTGCCTGCTTGGTCGATCCGCGCCCGCTGCCGACGACCTGGCCGCCGACCACGGCCTCGGCCGAGTAGGCACGACGGTGGCCGGGTCCGGACTCGGCGGCCACCCGATACACGGGCGGCATCCCGGTGCGCTCCTGGGACACCTCCTGGAGGCGGCCCTTGTGGTTCTCGTCGGTCCAGTCGGCGAGGTCGCCGATGTTCTGGATGAACACGCGGGTGGCCACCCGGTACCCCTGGTCAAGGAAGATGGCGCCGGTCATCGCTTCGAAAGCGTTGGCCAGGAGCGAGGGGAGTTTGCGCGCGCCCGTCTTGGCCGCACCCTTGCCGAGGAGCAGCGTCTCGCCGAGGTTCAGCCGCTCCCCGAGCCGCGCCAGCGAGACGGTGTTCACCAATGCCGCCCGCAACTGCGTCAACTGGCCCTCGTCGTAGGCGGGAAAGCGGCGGAAGAGGTATTCGCCGACGACGAGTTCCAACACCGCGTCGCCGAGGTACTCGAGACGCTCGTTGTCGTGACCCGGCCCGCTCGGGTGGCCCTGCTCGTTGTTCCACGACGCGTGGGTCATCGCCTCGCGAAGCAGCTCGAGCCGGCGGAAGCGCACGCCGATGCGCTGCTGGAGAGCCTCGAAACCAGCGATCTCCTCGTCGCTGAGGCCGGCAAGTGCCGCGGCCGCTGTGTCCCGCCGGCTGCCGCGCTGAGACGCGTCATCGGCGACCGCGAACGCATCTGCCACCGAGGAGGGGAACGCCACTGCGTCCACGAGTGCGGTATCGACCACGACGGAGTCAGCCGCGGGCGGCGCGGACGTGCCTAGAAG
This sequence comes from Candidatus Dormiibacterota bacterium, assembly GCA_036828955.1. Lineage (GTDB taxonomy): Bacteria > Chloroflexota > Dormibacteria > Aeolococcales > Aeolococcaceae > Aeolococcus. The sequence goes on from DAISRJ010000010.1 coordinate 11,399, forward strand.
GCCGCCCCCACCTTCTCCTGGATGTACTCCCAGGCCTGGTTCACCGTCCCGATCTTCTCCGCGTCCTCGTCGGAGATCTGCATCTTGTACTCCTCCTCGAACGCCATGATCAGCTCGACGAGGTCCAGGGAGTCCGCGTTGAGATCCTCGACGAACGACGCCTCCGGCGTCACCTGGTCCGGCTCGACGCCGAGCTGGCTGACGACGATCGTCTTGAACCGATCGAAGCTGAGATCTGCCATCAATGGTTCCTTCTGGTGGCGGGGCGGCTGGGGCCGCCTCCTGGTTTGCTGCAACGATAGCGTCGGAGCCCGTCTTGGGGGGCGTCCAGGCGAATGGCCCGGAGGCGCCGTCGACAAACGGGGCCGGCGAAGGAGGCGCTGGAGCGGGGCTCGCCGAGGCGTCGGGCTCTGCGACAGATGCAGGGGCGCTGGCTGGCGAACGGCGCCGGCGAGGCCGCCGTTGTCCCGGAGCCGGTTGCTCGGGGGGTGTGTCGGACACGGGTGTCTCCAAGGTGTGGATCAGGCAGCCAGGCCGCCGTCCACGTGGAGGACGTGCCCGGTGATGTATGCCGCTTCGGGAAGCGCGAGGAACCGCACCGCCGCGGCCACCTCCTCGGCGGTGCCGATGCGGCGCAGGGGAATCGTGGCGGTCATGGTGGCGAGCACCTCGGCACCCAGGACATTGGTCATCTCGGTCGCGATGAAGCCCGGAGCGACGGCGTTGACGGTGATCGCCCGCGAGCCGACCTCGCGGCAGAGTGACTTGGTGAGGCCGATGAGGCCGGCCTTGGCGGCCGAGTAGTTGGCCTGTCCGGGGTTGCCGACCACGCCGGCGATGCTGGAGATGTTGATGATCCTGCCTTCGCGACGGCGCAACATGGGCCGCAGCGCGGCGCGACAGATGCGGAACGCCGCGCTGAGGTCGACAGCGATCACCGCGTCCCAGTCGGCGTCGGTGATCCGCACGGCGAGGTTGTCGCGCGTGATCCCGGCGTTGTTGACCACGATGTCGATGCCGCCGAGCTCCTTCACGGTGGTGTCGACCAGCGCGATGGCTGCGGCGGGGTCGGAGAGGTCGGCGCCGATGGTCGTGGCCGCGCCTCCCCTTTCGAGGATGCGCGCAACCACGTCATCGGCCCCGCTGCGGTTGGCGCTGAAGCCCACGGCGACGGCGGCGCCGGCGTCGGCAAGCGCGAGGGCACAGGCACTGCCGATGCCGGAGGAGGCGCCCGTGACCAGCGCCACCCTGCCCGCGAGCGGCTGCGAGTTCATGCCGGGGCTGTCCGCAACGAGGCGAACGCCGCAGCCTCGCCGAGGTTGCCCACGCTGGCCGTCGCCACATGTGCGTCGATGCGACGCGCCAGGCCGCTGAGCACGCTTCCCGGCCCCACCTCCACGAGCAGTTCCGCCCCGAGGCCGACCAGCGTGGCCACGCAGTCAGTCCAGCGCACCGCGGACTCGAGTTGCCGCGAGAGCCTGTCAGGGAGTTCGGCGCTGTGCTCGACTGCGACCGCGTCGACGTTGCAGACCACCGGGACGCGCAGCTCTGTTCGTGGGGTGGCCTCGATCACGGTGGCGAACCGCTCCGCCGCCGGCGCCATCAGCGGGGAGTGGAAGGCGCCGCTGACGTTGAGGGGGATGACCCGTCGCGCGCCGCGCTCGCGGGCGATGGCGGCGGCGCGCTCGACGCCGGAGACCGACCCGCTGATGACCACCTGGCCGGGCGCGTTGAGGTTGCCGATCACCACCACCTCGCCGTCGGCGCGAGCCGAAGCGCACGCCGTCTCGACCACCTCGGCGTCGAGGCCGAGCACCGCCGCCATGGTGCCTTCGTTCATGGCGGCCATCTCACGGCCGCGCTGGATCACCATGCGCATGGCATCCTCCGGCGAATACGCCCCGGCAACGCTGGCCGCGGCGTACTCGCCCACCGAATGGCCCGCCACGCCGACGATGTCGAGGTCCGCCGGCAGAGCGCGAGCCAGGACCAGTTCGACGAACAGCAGACCTGGCTGGGCGATCTGGGTCGGTCGCAGCTCATCGTCCGAGCCGCGCAGCGCGGCGGCAAGGTCGAGGCCCTCGGCCGCTGCGACCTCGAGGAGCCGGGTGCCAAGGGGGTGCTCGTCCAGGCCGGAGGCCATCCCGGCCGCCTGGCTGCCCTGTCCCGGAAAACAGAGAGCGACGCGGGTCACGTGAATGACGAACGCAGGCGCATCCGCAGCGCCGCGGAGCTCACTCGGTGACGATGACCTCGCGCCCACCGTAGTGCCCGCAGTTGGGGCAGACGCGGTGCGACAGGCGGGGTTGACGGCATTGCGGGCATGGGTTCAGGGCGGGGATGTCGAGACGGTGATGGGAGCGGCGCATGTTGCGACGCCGCTTTGAGGTCCGTTGCTTGGGGACTGGCATTGTGTCTCCGGGAAGTGTGGGCGCGCGAAATGTCGCGAAGCGCCACGGCCGAGTATAGGCGCAGATTGCCGGCCCACGTCGCTTCAGGTGCCCAGGCGGGTCAGCGTTTGCGCCGCCGTGTGCGGGCCGTTACCGGCTGCGGGAGCGAGGCCACTCCCTCGCGGACGGTGGTCAGCCAGCGCTCCAGCTGCTCCTCGAGCCGCTGCATCACCTCGCGTGCGTAATCGTCCGCGGCACCCCGCTGGGCCGCCGCGTGCTGGTCAGCGTCCGCGACGAGCGCGCGAACCTGCTCGCTCGCGGTGCGAAGGATGGCGTGCTCGTCGACAAGAGCCATCGCCTGCGCCGTCGCGTCGCCGACCAGGCGGGTCGCCTCCTGCTCGGCACGGCTGGTGACCTCGGCAACCTCCCGCTCGGCGCGGGCGAGGATCTGGTCGCGCTCGTCGAGCGTGTGACGCGCGCTCACGAGGTCGTCGGGCAGGGCGACGCGGATACGGTCGACGAGTTCGAGGATCTCCTCCTCGTTGACAACGACACTGGGCGTGAACGGCAGCCGGCGGGCGCTCCCCAGCAACTCCTCGAGGAGGTCGACGATGTCGACCACCGTGGTCAGCTCGTCGCCGGGCGTTGGCTGGCTCATGTCAGGTGTCCTGTGCGAACTTGCGACGCAGCGCCTCGGCACTCGCGGGGGGCACGGCGTCGTCGATCGCTCCACCGAGGCGGAACACCTCCTTGATGATCGAGGAGGAGATGAAGACGTTGCTGAACGAGGTCATCAGGAAGACGGTGTGGACGTCAGGGTTGAGACGGCGATTCATCAGGGTCATCTGGAACTCGTTTTCGAAGTCGCTGGTGACACGCAGGCCGCGCACGATGGCGATGGCGCCGACGTGCTGCGCGAAGTCCACGGTGAGCCCGTCGAAGGTGTCGACCTCGACCTGGGCGGTGTCCTCGATGGACCGGCGGATGAGGTCGACGCGCTCCTCGGTCGTGAACAATGGCGACTTCAAGGCGTTGTCGAGGACGCCAACGATCACACGGTCGAAGACCAGGCAGGCGCGCTCGAGGATGTCCAGGTGGCCACGGGTCACGGGGTCGAAGCTGCCCGGGTAGAGCGCGATCCTCTCACCCACCGGTGCCCACCTCCATCTCGGCCGGCCGCAACACGCTCAGGTCGGTGATGCCGTACCGGCCACGACGGACCAGGACGAGCCCTCCGATGCGCTCGGGCATCGACCGGGCGCGGTGATGTTCGCACACCACCACCGGCGGCGGAAACCGGCCCAGGGCGTCGAGCACGTCCGCCACCCTGTCATCGCGGTAGGGAGCGTCGAGGAAGACGACGGTGGCCGCGCGAAGCTCGGCCGTCCGCGCTCGCACCCACAGCAGAGCGTCCGACCTGGTCAGCTGGCAGCGCTCGGTGCAGCCGAGCCGCGCCGCCGTCTGGCGCACGTGGGTGAGGGCCCGCTCGTCGCTGTCGACAAAGCTGGCGCGTGCGGCTCCCCGGGACAGCGCCTCGAAGCCCACCGTGCCGGCGCCGGCGAACAGGTCGACGAGGTTGGCCCCGATCACCTCGTCGCCGAGGATGTTGAAGAGGGCTTCGCGGACCATCGAGCGGGTGGGTCGCAGCAGCTGCTCCCGCGGCGTGCTCAGCAGGCGACCGCGCCACTCCCCACCGGTCACCCGCGTTTGCGCCGTGGATGGCACCAACGTGCGGGTCAGTCGAGGTCGAAGACGGCTCGGTAGCCGTTCATCGCCGCGTGGAGGGGCTCGTACGCAGTCAGGTCCGGGTCGCCGTCCAGCCATGCTTGGGCCGCCGCCCGGGTGCGCTGTCCCATCACCACGTCGAGCAGGTCGGCGGCGAGCATCTCGGGGAGCCCGTGCTGGCGCAGCCCGGCCACGTCACCGGCGCCGCGAAGCCGCAGGTCCGCCTCGGCGAGGTCGAAACCACTCTGAGTGGCGGCGACGGTGTCCAGCCGCTGCGACCCCTCGTCGTCGATGCTTCCCTGGAACAACAGGCAGAAGGAGCGGTGGTCGCCACGTCCCACCCGGCCGCGGAACTGGTGCAGTTGAGCAAGGCCGAAGCGCTCCGCACCCTCGATGACCATGATCGTTGCATTGGGAACGTCGACGCCCACCTCGATCACGCTGGTCGACACCAGCAGGTCCGCCTCGCCCGTCGCGAAGCGTGCCATCCGCTCCTCCTTTTCCCGCGCCGGCATGCGCCCGTGGAGCAACTCCACTCGAAGGTCGGTGAAGACCACGTCGCGCAGGCGCTCGTACTCGGCGACGGCGCTGCGCACCCCCAGCTTGTCGTTCTCCTCGATGAGCGGGCAGATCACGAACGCCTGGCGTCCCTCGGCGACCTGGTCGCGGATGAACTGGTACGCGTCATCGCGCTCCTGCGGGGGGACCACGCGTGTGCTCACCGGCTGGCGGCCGGGCGGCATCTCGCGGAGCTCGCTGTGGTTGACGTCGCCGTACACCGTCAGCTGCAGGGACCGCGGGATCGGCGTCGCCGTCATGGCCAGGAAGTTGGGGGTCAGCGCGCCCTTGCGGCGCAGGCGCTGGCGCTGGGTCACCCCGAAGCGGTGCTGCTCGTCGACGACGACGAGGCCGAGGCCGCTGAAGGCAACGTCATCCTCGATGAGTGCGTGGGTGCCGACCAGCAGCGACTCACGTCCGTTGGCGACGGCCTCGAGGATCTCGCGGCGGGCGCGCGCCGGGGTGCTGCCCACAAGCAGCCGCGGCGCCAGGTCGTGGGGCGCGAGCAGGTCGGTGAGGGTAGCCTGGTGCTGACGGGCGAGGATCTCAGTGGGCGCCATCACCGCCGTCTGCAGGCCGGCGCGGCTGGTCATCAGCGCTGCCATCGCCGCAACCGCGGTCTTGCCACTGCCGACGTCGCCCTGCAGGAGCCGGTTCATGGGGCCGGCGGCGGCCATGTCGGTGAGGATCTCGTGGGCTGCGACGCGCTGCCCATTGGTGAGCCGGAAGGGCAGTGCCCCCGCGAAGGCGCGGGCCACCTCGACGTCGTACGGGACGGTGACGCCGGCGGTGCTGAGACGCCGCCGGCGCGCGCGCTCGGCCGCCAGCTGGAGGAGGAACAGCTCCTCGAAGGCGATGCGCTCCGAAGCCTTCAACCGGCTGGGCTCGTCGTCGGGGAAGTGCACCTGGCGCAGCGCCACCGCGATCGGTTCGAGGCCCTCGGCTGCGCGTATCGATGGAGGCAGCCGGTCGGGCAGCTCGTCCGCGAGTGGCAGCAGCGGCTCGATGCGACCGCGCAGGAAATGCGAGCTGAGTCCCTCGGTCTCCGGGTACACCGGGGCCAACCGGCCCACGTGGCGCTGCCCGGCGCCCACACGCTCGAACACCGGGTTGCGGAAGGCGAGCCCGGTGCGCGACGCCTGCACCTTGCCGCTGACCAGCAACTCCATGCCACTGTGCAACTGGCCCATCAGGAACTTCTGGTTGAACCAGATGGCGCCCACCGTGTCCGCGCCCTCCACGAGCGACGCCATGACCAGCACCATGTTCCTTTCCTTGCTCCGCCGCATGCTCACGTTGCGCACCACCACGCGCGCGGTCTGCACCTCGCCGGGGCGAAGCTGGGCCACCGGGGTCACGGCACGGGTGTCCTCGTAGCGGCGCGGCAGGTGGTAGAGCAGGTCGCGCACGGTGTGGATGCCGAGCTTGCGCAGCAGACCCGCCTTGGCCATGCCGACGTGAGCGACCTCTGCGACCGGCGTGGACGTCGACATGGCCAGCGCCCGTGCCGGCGCTTTCGTTGGAGCCATCGCCGTTCGACTATAGCCGCGCCCCTCCGCCCCGCCGGAGCACCGCCGCGGTCTGGTCGCTCAGCGGGCGCGGAGCAGGGCGATGCCGACACCGCCGGGGCCGCTGTACGTTCCCACCACGGCGCCGAGCTGACCGGGGATCACCTCGAGGTCCGGATACGCCGCCTCGAGCAGCGGTTGGATCAGCGACAGCTGCGCGGGCGCTCCGCAATGGAAGGCGGCCAGGCCCTCCAGAGGTCCCTGCGCGACTGCGATCTCCACCAGCTTGGCGATACCCTGCTGGCGGCTGCGCACCCTCGCCTCCGGGTGCACCTCCCCGTCGCGGACGCAGAGCAGCGGCTTGACGTTGAGGATGCCCCCCACGAAGCTCTGCGCCCGGCCGATGCGGCCGCCGCGGTGCAGATAGGTGAGCGTGTCGAGCAGCACGTAGACGCCGACGCGGTCGCGCCGGTCGGTGACGCCCTTCTCCACCGCGGCGGCGTCCCACCCGGCCGCGACATCGGCGAGCGCGGTGCGCACCAGGAACTGCATGCCGGCGCTCACTGTCGTCGAGTCCACCACACGCACCGCCCCGTCGGGGAATTCCGAGGCGGCCAGGCTGGCCGATTGGAGCGTCCCGCTCAGCTTCGCCGAGATGTGGACGGAGACGACAGAATCGCCCGCGCCGATGTGGCGGCGGTACACCTCGGCGAACTGCTCGGGGGTGGGTTGCGACGTGCTCGGCTGCACGGTCGTGTTGGGCAGGCGCCGGTAGAACGCGTCGGGATCGAGGTCGACGCCGTCGCGGAACTGCTCGTCGCCGAAGCGAACGGTCAGGGGCACGACGTCGATGTCCAGGCGCTTCGCCTCGTCGGGAAGGATGTCGGAGGTGGAGTCCGTGACGATCCTGATCACGTCCTCACTCCAGCGAGAGGACGTACGAGTAGTGCTCCTGGCCCCCGTCGTGCACCTCGAACGCTGTCTGCGTGAAGCGCTCGCGAAGGCCGGCCGCGAGTGCGTCGGCGTCAGCGGCGGTCACGTCGCCGCCGCGGTAGACGGTGACCAGCTCAGGTGGTGCGTCCGCCGACCCGAGCACCGCTTCGATGACGCCGGCCTCGTCGCTGCCCACCTCGCGAATCTCGTCGTCGAGGATGCCGAGGACGTCGCCCGCCTTGATGTGGTGACCGTTGGAGGCGCTGTCGCGCACAGCCCGGGTGACCTCGAGGGCGTGGACGTGCTCGATGGCCGCGGTCATGCGCTCCACGTTGGCCTCCAACCCCGCGTCCGGTTCGAGGGCCAGCAGCGCGCTGATCCCCTGGGGAAGGTTGCGTGTCGGCACCACGCGCACCTCACACTCGTCGACGAGGCCGTCGACCTGCTCGGCCGTGAGGATGACGTTGCCGTTGTTGGGCAGGAGCACGACCGTCTCCGCGTTGGTCGCGCGCACAGCGTTGAGGAGGTCCTCGATGGATGGGTTCATGGTCTGGCCGCCTTCCACGACAGCATCGGCACCGAGGCTGGCGAGGATGTCGCGGAAGCCCTGTCCCGGAGCCACCGAGACGACGCCGATCGCCTTGCGCGGGACCTCGGGTGCGGTGCGCCCCGCTGCGGGCTGCGCCGCGGCGGTCGCGGCGGCGTCGGCGCGATCGAGGACGTCGTGGTGTTGCGCCGACATGTCCTCCACCTTGAGCTTGCTCAGCCGGCCCCGAGACGATGCCAGCGCGATCAGCGGAGCGGGCTCGCCGGTGTGGATGTGGACGCGGACGAGGTCCTCGTCACCCACCACCAGGGCGGACTCGCCCAGCCCGCCCAGCTCGTCGCGCAGTGCCTCGAGGTCGAGGCCGGGGCCGTGGATCAGGAACTCGGTGCAGTAGCCCCACCCGCCCTTCTTCGCCGCGACCGCAGCGGCGCCGCGCCGCCCCTGGAGGCGCTGCGCCCTGCCGGTCGTCTCGAGCGGTGCCTCGGGGTGGTCGCCGGCAGCCTCGGGGGTTTGTGAGCCGCCTGGGCCGGTTGACGAGGCGATCGACCGGCTCATCGCGTCGAGGATCACTGCCAATCCGAAGCCACCCGCGTCGACGACGCCGGCGTCGCGCAGGACCTGGAGTTGCTCGGTGGTCCGCGCGACGGCAGCGTGGCTGGCGAGCACCACGCGCTCAAGGAGGGCGGCGATGTCGGCGGTGTCATCGGCGCCGCGCTCCGCCTCTTCAGCTGCCTCGCGGATGATGCTGAGGATGGTGCCCTCGGTGGGCTTCATCACCGCCTTGTAGGCCACCGCGCGTGCCTCGGCGAAGCCGTGCGCCCACGCCCTGACGTCCAGACGAGCCTGTCCTTCGACGCCCTGAGCGAGGCCACGAAGCACCTGGGAGAGGATCACCCCGCTGTTGCCCCGTGCCCCCATCAGCGATCCGTGAGCGGCCGCGCCGAGAACTGCGGCGGCCGAGGAGGGATCGGCTGCATCGGCGGCCTCCTCGACGGCGGAGCGGAGCGTCAGGTACATGTTCGATCCCGTGTCCCCGTCCGGCACCGGGAAGACGTTGAGGTCGTTGATCTCCTCCTGGTTGGCCTGCAGCGCCGCGAGGGCGCCGCGCAGGGCCGCGAGCAGCTCCACGCCCCCGGTGGTGAGCACGGGCTCGTGGACCAGCCTCAGGTTCGGGCTGGCCTTACCGGCCACTGTGGTCCTCGAGATGGATGCCCTGGACGTTGACGTTGACGGCGATCACAGGCAGCCCGAGGGACGTCTCGACGGCGTAGCGCACGGCGCTCATCAGGTTGTTGGCGACCTCGCTGATGCGGGTGCCGTACTGGGCGATGATGTAGAGCTCGATGTGGATGCCGCCGGGGCGCACCTCCACCTCGACGCCTCGATGGACGTTCTCGCGGTTGAGACGTTCGGCGATGCCGTCCCGGAGCCCGCGGGCTGCCATGCCCACCACTCCGTAGCACTCGTTGGCGGCATGTCCGACGATCGACGCGACCACGCGCGGCGACACCTCGATCCGGCCGAGGCTCTCGGTCCGGGTGAGGGCGTGCGGCGCCTTGACCTTGCTCGTCACGCTCGGATCCTGTCAGCCGCGCAGCGGCCTTGTGTTATTCTCGGCCCCCACCCGGGGAAGCCCGGGGGCACGCCAAGTCCACGTGTGTGGCGAGGCGCAATTCTAGTACGCGGCATCGATGTCATCGGGATTGAGCCGCTTTCCGGGAAGATCACCACACCATGTCTCAGCGCTGCGATGTCTGCGGAAAGGGCCCGATGTCGGGTAACAACGTGAGCCACTCCAAGCGGCACACACGCCGTCGATTCATGCCCAACCTCCAGTCCGTGCACATCCTTCGCGCCGGCCGCGTCGTCAAGGCGAAGGTCTGCACGCGCTGCGTGCGCACCCAGGCCAAGGCCGCTCGCTGAGCACCATGGCGGCGGCGCTCGCCTAGGAGGCGGCGCTGCGACGAGCGGGGCGTGGGCGCCGCAGGGCGCGGAGCAGGCTGACCATCTCGACCGCGGCAAGGGCTGCGTCGGCACCCTTGTTGCCCGCCTTGCCACCCGCACGCTCCAGCGCCTGCTGAAGGTTCTCCGCAGTGACCACGCCGAAGCTGGCGGGCACACCGGTGGCGGCGTGCACAGCGCCGACCCCGCGGGCCGCCTCGCCGGCGACGAGGTCGTAGTGGGTGGTCTCCCCGCGGATGACCACCCCGAGGCAGATCACCGCGTCGACGTTGCCATGCTCGGCCAGTTCCTTGGCGGCGATGGGGATCTCGAATGATCCGGGCACCCAGGCGACGACGAGGTCGGCGTCGCGCGCACCGTGGCGCACGAGGATGTCGACCGCGCCCTCAAGGAGCCTCTGGGACACGATGTCGTTGAAGCGGCCGACCACCAGGCCGAAGCGCATGCCGGTGGCGTCGAGCTGACCGGTCTTCACGTCCACGCGCGCATCGTCCCAGATATTCGCGCGCTGCGGCCGCGAATCAGCCCGCGGTGCGCTCCTCGGAGTCGAGGAGGTGGCCGAGCTTGGTTCGCTTGGCCTCGAGGTAGCGGCGGCTGTGCACGGTGGGAGGAACAACCAGAGGCACCTGGTCGACGACCTCGAGCCCGTAGCCGGAGAGCCCGTAATACTTGCGAGGGTTGTTGGTGAGCACGCGGATCCGCTTCACGCCGATGTCGGCGAGGATCTGCTGGCCGATGCCGTAGTCGCGCTTGTCGACGGGAAGCCCGAGGTGCTGGTTGGCCTCCACCGTGTCGAGGCCGCGGTCCTGGAGCGCGTAGGCGCGCAGCTTGTCGAGGAGGCCAATGCCCCTCCCCTCCTGGCGCAGATACACGAGGACCCCGCGGCGTGCCTCACCGAGGATGGTCATGGCGCGGTCGAGCTGCGCGCGGCAGTCGCACCGCTGCGAACCGAAGACGTCGCCGGTGAGGCATTCGCTGTGGACACGCACCAGGACCGGCTCGCCGTCGGCGACGTCACCCCAGCACAGCGCCACGTGGGTCGCCCCGGTGATGACGTCCTCGTAGGCGTGGATGGTGACAGTGCCCTCGTCGATGGGCAGGGTCGTCGTCGCGCCGCGGGTGACCAGGCGCTCGCTGCGGCGCCGGTAGGCGATGAGGTCGCTGATGGCCACGGTGTGGAGGCCGTGCTCTGCTGCGAAGACGTCGAGGTCGGGCCGCCGGGCCATGCTCCCGTCGGCGCGCATGATCTCGCAGATGACCCCGGCGGGGAAGCGGCCGGCGGCCTTGCAGAGATCGACGATCGCCTCTGTTTGACCGGCCCGTTCGAGCACACCACCGGGCGCGGCGCGCAGGGGAAACGTGTGACCCGGCTTGGCGAAGTCGCCCGGCCGCGCATGCTCGTCGCAGAGCAGGCGGATGGTGGTGGCGCGGTCGAAGGCGGAGATGCCCGTGGTCACGCCGCGACCCACCGCGTCGACGCTGACGGTGAACGCCGTGCCGAACTGCGACGTGTTGTTGTCGACCATGGCGGAAAGTGCGAGCTCGTCGAGACGCCAGGCCTCACAGGCTACGCACACCAGCCCGCGCGCGTGGGTGGCCATGAAGTTGACCGCCTCCGGGGTGATGCGGTCGGCGGCGATGGCGACGTCTCCCTCGTTCTCGCGGTCTTCGTCGTCGACGATGATCACGAAGCGGCCCTCGCGGATGTCCTCCACCGCCTGTTCGGGTGTGCACAGGGTCATCGGCTCAGTCCTTGGCTGCGAATGCGAGCGGCCGCGCCGCCGCCAGGTGCGCTGCGATGCCGCGCATCACGTACTTGGCGACCAGGTCGCCTTCGAGGTTGACGGCGCTGCCCACGACCCATCCGCCGGCGATCGTGTGTTGCAGGGTGTGGGGAATCAGCGAGACCGTGAAGGAATCCGCATCCACGGCGACGACCGTCAGGCTGATCCCGTCGATGGCGACGCATCCCTTCTCGACGAGCAGGGTGAGCAGCGGCGCCGGCGGGGCGATGGTCACCCAGGTGGCGTTGCCGTCCACCCGGGTCGCCGCCACGATGCCGACCCCGTCGACGTGGCCGGTCACCAGGTGTCCGCCCACACGTCCGTCATGGCGCATTGCAGCCTCGAGGTTCACCGGGTCTCCGGGCGTCCTGGATCCGAGGGTGGTGCGCGCGAAGGTCTCGGGCATGACGTCGGCGACGAAACCGCCGCTGATGAAGTCGGTCAGCGTCAGGCAGCAGCCGCTCACGGCGATGCTGTCGCCGCGGCGTGAGCCCCGGATCGATTCGCCGCAATCCACGCGGATGCGCCCCGCGACGGCGTCCACGCTGTCGATGCGGCCGACTTCCTCGACGATTCCGCTGAACATCTACCTCACACAGTAGCCGGTCACGATCAGATCGCCGCCGACCTGCTCGACCTCGACGTCCACCAGCGGCTTGGCCTCGTGGAGTGAGGCCGCACCGGCGCCGGCGATGGCTGACGCCGCGCCGGTCCCGCCGATGATGCGCGGCGCCAGGATCGCGACCATGGAGTCGATGAGGGCGGCGTCGCGAAGGGAACCGAGCAACTCCGCTCCTCCCTCGGCCAGGACGCTGAGGACCTGGCGTTGGCCGAGGAGGTCGAGCAGGGCACCGAGGTCAACCCGGCCACGCACCGCGGGGAGTACAAGGATTTCGGCACCGGCCGCCTGCAGCGCGGCCGTCCGCTCCTTCGAGGCGGCGGCTGTCGTGGCCATCAGCACAGGGCCGGCGCCGGGCGCGAACAACTGCGCCGACGCGGGGGTTCGCAGCGTGCTGTCGACGACGACCCGCAACGGTTGGCGGTGCTTCTCCCCCGCCAGGCGCACGGTCAGCGCGGGGTTGTCCGCAGCCACCGTCGTGGCCCCCACGAGAACCGCGTCGTGCCGGTAGCGCAAGCGGTGGGCCAGCTCCCGCGCCTCCACCGAGCTGATCCACCGGGATTCGCCGGTCCGGGTGGCGATGCGGCCGTCGAGGGATGCCGCGAACTTGGCGGTGACGAAGGGCCGGCCGGTGCGCATGAACGTCAGGTAGAAGCGGTTGAGCCGCGCCGCCGCCTCCGCGCCGATACCCAGCTCCACCGTGATGCCAGCCTTCTCCAGCACCGCGACCCCGAGGCCCGACACCGCTGGGTTGGGATCGGTCATGGCCACGATGACGCGCCGTGGCCCGGCGGCGATGACTGCGTCCACGCACGGCGGTGTGCGGCCCTGGACGGTGCAGGGCTCCAGGGTCACGTAGAGATCCGCCTCCCGCGCAGCTGCTCCAGCCGCCTCCAGTGCCACCACCTCCGCATGGGCCATGCCGGCGCGCGCGTGGTGCCCCACGGCGATGACCTCGCCGTCGCGGGCCACCACGGCGCCGACCATCGGATTGGGGCTGGTGGCGAAGTCGGCGCGCGCTGCCTCGGCGAGCGCGCGATCCATCAGCGCGGCGTCGAAGTCAGCCATCGACGTCCCGTCTCAGACGGCGGCGGCGCGCCGCGGCGCTGAGAGGGTGCCGTCGGGGCGGAGGCTGCGGCGCTGCTCGAGGGCTGCGCGGAGCTGACCGCAGGCCGCCTCGCCGTCGGCTCCGCGGGTGTCCCGAACCGTGACCACCACGCCGTCGAGCTGGCCGAGGAAGGCTCGCTCGGCGCGTCGGTCGGGAGGTCCCCATGGGCTGTCGTCGATGTGGTTCATGGGGATGACGTTGATGTGGGCGTGTGCACGCGCGGCGAGGTCGCGCAACCCGCGGGCCTGTTCCATTGAGTCGTTGACGCCGCCGATCAGGCACCACTCGAAGGTGAGCCGCCGGCCCGTCTGCCTCGCGTAGCCCATGCCGGCCTCGATCAGCGACGCCAGCGGGTGAACCCGGTTGAGCGGCACGAGCCGGTCGCGCAGCTCGTCGCTGGAGGCGTGCAGCGAGATCGCCAGGGTCGGGGCGATGCCCTCCTGCGCGAGCCGGTGTATGGCCGGCACCACGCCGCTGGTGGACACCGTGATCCGGCGCGCGCTGATACCCGCGTCTGCGACCAGCACCCGCAGGGAGGCGACCGTCGTGTCGTACGCGGCCAGCGGCTCGCCCATGCCCATGTAGACAACGTGGGTGACGGGACCGAGACCGCGCCGGTGCAGCGCCCCCGACGCCGCGCGCACCTGGTCGACGACCTCCGCCGGCGTGCAGGAGCGGACCAGACCCATGCGCCCGGTGGCGCAGAAGGGGCAGCCCACGGCGCAACCGACCTGGCTGCTGACGCACACCGTGGCGCGGCGTCGCGAGCCCTCGCGGGCGGGTGTCTCCATGGCCACCGCCTCGACGGTCTGGCCGTCGTCGAGGCGGCAGAGGAGCTTGACGGTGCGCCCGGCGTCGGCCTCAGTCTCCGCGGCGACCGTGACGGTCGAGAACTGCAGCTCGTTGGCGAGCGAACCGCGCAGCCCGGCCGGGAGCTGGTGGATGTCGTCCATCGTCACGACGAATGGCTGCCACACCGCGCGGCGCAGCTGAGCCGCGCGGAACGCGGATGCGCCGTGGCCGGTGACGACGTCGGTGAGGGTCTGCGCCGCAGCGGTGCTCACGGGAATCTGTGACATTCGTCTCCATGGTAGGGGCATGCCGGCAGGCCATCCGACGGCGCCTCAGTCCCTAGACTGCCCCGGTGCGCGACCTGCTCGGCAGCTTCATCGGTGTGCCGGCGACGATCCTGATCGCAGCCGGTCTCGGGCTGGCCGGGGTGACCGTTGTCAGCAGGGTGCGGCGCCGCCGCGATCCACCGATCCGCTGGGCGCACCTCGCCCTGGGGATCGGGCTGTTCCTCGCGGGTGGGCTGCTGATGGTGCTGGACGTCAACGTGGTCGGGGTGCGCTGACCTCTCAGGTCCGACCGAGGAGGTCGAGGAACTCACCGCGGCACTTGGGGTCGTTCTGGAAGGCGCCGGTCAGGGCCGACGTCACCGCGCGGCTGTTCTGCTTCTCGACGCCGCGCATCATCATGCAGAGGTGTGAGGCCTCGATGACCACGGCAACGCCGTAGGGGTCGAGCGCCTCGTCGAGCGCCTGGGCGACCTGGGTTGTGAGCCGCTCCTGCACCTGGAGGCGGCGCGCGAACATCTCGACGATGCGGGGGATCTTGCTCAGCCCCACGATGCGGCCGCGCGGCAGGTAGGCGACATGGGCCTTGCCGAAGAAGGGCAGCAGGTGGTGCTCGCAGAGCGAATACACCTCGATGTCCCGGACCAGCACCATCTCCTCGTAGCTCTCGGCGAAGACGGCGCCGTTGATGACCTCGGCGAGGTTGGTGTCGTAGCCGCTGAGCAGGCGGCGCATGCTCCGAGCCACGCGACCGGGCGTGTCGAGCAGGCCCTCGCGTCCGGGGTCCTCGCCCAACTCCCGGATCAGTCTCTCCACCAGTGGCGCGACGGGGTCGACGGCTGCGTCGGCGCGGGGGAGCGCGGGCTGGGCACGCAGGGGGCGCAGTGGCGCGGGCTCGTCCATGGGGCAACTATGGCATCGGGGGCCGGTTGCGCTGGAGGGCGCTCATCGTCAGCGGTTGCTGAAGATTGGGATGTTGGTTCCGCTCAGGGGTGCCGCGGCGTCACTGACGAGGAACCCAACGATGGCGGCGACGTCGTCGGCCGTCATCCCGGCCCGCAGGTGCGGCGCAGCCCTGCGGAGCATCGCGGTGTCCACGGCACCCGGGCTCAGGGAGACGCAGCGGACGCCGACGTCGCGACCCTCGAGGGCCGTGGCCTCGGTGAGCGCGATCACTCCTGCCTTGGAGACGTTGTAGGAGGTGAGCCCGGGGAACTTCTCAACGCCGGCCACCCCTGAGAGCGACGCCATGTTGACGATCACGCCGCCGCCCGTCGCCGCCATCCGCGAGAGCGCTACGCGACACCCGGCCAGGACCGCGTCGAGGTTCACCGCCATGACCCGCCGCCACCTCTCGTCGGTGATCTCGACGAGGGGCTGCGGGTCCAGGTTGGCGGCGTTGTTGACCCACACTCGCAGGACACCGAGCTGGTCAGCAAAGGCTGCAATCCGCTCCACCGCGCCAGGCTGTTCGAGGTCGGCGACGAGGAGTCGAATCGAGGGCCGCCCGGACGCCGTCTCGGCCAGCTCCGATTCGGTGCGGGCTGTGGCGACGACGGTGTACGAGGACGCCAGCCGACGCGCCACCTCGCGCCCGATCCCGCGCCCCGCGCCGGTGACCACGGCGATGGAGGGCCGCGGCGGCGGTTCGTCCGAGCGATCCCCTGTCATGTCGACGCAGGAGCGTACCTCCTGGACCACGACCCCCAGAGAGGGCACGCACGATCCGCGCGCGCGCCTCAGTGGTCGCCGAAAGTGTCGCCTTCGAGCCGCCAATGGCGGTCATTGTCGTCTCGCTTGAGGCAGACTCACCTGATCCGGCTTGGCATCGGTCCCGGGGCCTGCACGGCGCAGGTTGGTGACAAGCCTGTTCCACCGTCGTTTCCGCTGATCAGGGTCACCAAGACTCGGTGCCAGATGATTAGAGGCGGGGCCGCGGACCGCAGCCTGGCCCAGCGGCTGTCGCGCGCCTTCGTGGTCGTCGTCATCCTCATCGGCGCGACTGTGGCGATCGCAGGTACGTCCTTTGTTCTCGTTCTCAGCCATTTCGAGCCCTCGATCAGCGCTCTCATCGTCGGGCACGACGCCGTCGACGACCTGCGCAAGGGCATGCTCGACGAGGAGACGGGGCTGCGCGGGTACCTTGACAGCGGCGACGCGACGTTCCTGCAGCCGTACTACGCCGGTCGTCTTGAGGTCGCCTCTGGCGAGGTCGGATCAGTCGGGCTGTTGATGCGGGCGGACCTCGCCGGGCCGATGCTTAACATGCGTGTCGCTGAGCGGGCGTGGCTCGATGACTGGGCCGTGGCGGCGCTGGCGACTGTACAAACGCCACTGCCCGAGACCGAGCAGGTCAGCTTTCTGTTGCGTGGCAAGACCCTTTTCGACACCTACCGGGTGGCCCAGGCAACCGTCGACTCGCGCGTCGGGGCTGTCATCGCGGCCGAACAGTCGTCTGAGCACAACGTCGTCGTCGTGGGCCTCGGCCTGGCCTGCGTCGCGCTGCTGGCCACGACGGTCGTAGCCCGCCGACAGCATCGCGGGCTGAAAGCGGCACTGGTGGAGCCGGTCGCGGACCTGCTCTCGACGATGCGGTTGGTACGCGGTGGTGACCTCAATGCCCGGCCTGCCGGCATCGGTCCGCCGGAGTTGCGCGAGGTTGCCAACGTCCTTGGCCAGATGACCGACACGCTGGTCGCCGACCGATCGAGCATCGCCGCGCTCGAGGCCAACGCTCGCGTCGAGGCCGAGCGCCTCCAGTTGATTGTCTCGGTGGGACGCGAGATCGCGGGCAGTCTCAGCCTTCGCTACGTGAGTGAGGCGGTGGCCCGGGCAGCGATCGCCATCACCGGCTTCGCCACCGCACGTACATGGCTCCTTGCCGACGACGGGGGAAGCCTGACGGCGGCGCACGACACCGATGTCGATCACGGCGGCCGGGTGGCGCGCGACAGCATCAGGCTCGGCGAAGGGCTGGTGGGCAGGACAGGGCGGTCGGGCCGGGTGTTGTCAAACAGTCCGGATGGCTCGATCGCCATCGAACACCGGGTCGACCTCCTCACAACTGGCCTGGCTGTGCCGATGATCGTTGGGGCGCGTGTCATCGGCGTCCTCGAGCTCACGACCGACGTCGCAGGCGTGGTCGACGACGCCACGCTCGACATCATGCGCAGCCTGGCCGGCCAGGCCGCCACCGCGATAGAAGCTGCTCGGCTCCATCGACGGGCCGATGAGATGAGCCACACCGATGTGCTGACCGGCCTCCCCAACCGCCGCCGCCTCGAGACCGACCTCGGTGCGGAGGTCGCTCGCAGTGTGCGCTACGAGCGACCGCTGGCCCTCGTCATGCTCGACGTCGACCACTTCAAGATCTTCAACGATACGTATGGTCACCAGGTTGGCGACGAGATCCTCGCCGAATTCAGCCATTCGTTGGCGGACGCTCTGCGTGAGACAGACACCGCATATCGCTACGGTGGCGAGGAATTCTGCGTGCTCCTGCGCGAGACCGACCAGACCGCCGCCGCGGTCGTTGCCGAGCGGCTGCGAACCCGTATCGCAGGTCGATTCGCCGGCACAAACGGGTCTAGGGCCGTGACGGCGTCGCTCGGGGTCGCGTCCCTGCCGGACGACGGCAACGATGCGGCGTCGCTGATCGAGGCCGCGGACCGTGCCCTGTATGCGGCCAAGGCAGCCGGCCGCAACTGCGTCGTGCAGGCGTCTGATCTTCAGCCGAATACAGCGACTCCCGTCCGCGCCGTTCTGATCGGAGGGAAGTCCAGCACGTAACCGGGAGACGGCGGTGGCGTGCGCTGGCGGCGCCCGGGTCGTGCTGGTGCCATGCGTGGCTCACTGTGCTCACGAAGGGGCGTGCCACACGGTGCCGCCCACCGCCACTAAACGCCATCCCTGTGGGGGTCAAATCCGAGAGCGAAAAGGGGCGCGGGCGTCGCTCGGCGGAGGGACCTCCGACAACACCCACGCGCCCCCCGGCGCGGATGGTACGCGTCTGGGTGCTG
>DAISRJ010000010.1:29727-56070 GCA_036828955.1 Candidatus Dormiibacterota bacterium
ACCGCTGTCCGTCCTGTGGCGGCTCAAGCCAGCGGAGGCAGCGGAACGTTGTGTGCGGTGGAAGGAGGGGTTAAGGGAGCGTGAAGGCCGCGGCACTCCCTGATATGACGTCCGATCGCACCTGCGGAATGCCACTGGGGCGGTGGCTATACTGCGACGCGGATCATGTAGCGTGCCATGTCGACGTCATGCGGCACCTCGTGGATCATCGTGAGAGCAGAGGAATTCGCCAAGATGGACCCCACTATCGACCAGGTGCGAAAGCAACTCGTTGAGGCGCACGACGAGATTGACAGACTGCACGCGCTTTTCCGCCGCCTCCTGAACGAGGCGCCCAACGGCCTCCAAGCGGAGGCGTCCTATGAGCTTCTGGGGCAGGTCGAGGCTGCTGCAGGCGCGCAATGGAGAGTCACACCCGGAATCTCGATGCCAAAAGGTGTGTCGACCGAGTTGTTGGCGAAGCGGTTGCACAAGCTCGAGCAGGCGCATGCGCGGCTGGGGCACATCGCGACAAGGATCCGCGCGCAGGGGAGCACCATCGCGGACCTCGTGCACCTGGCCGAGACCTACATCGACGAGAGTGCCACGCTCTCCAAAGATAGCGCGGTCAAAGGCGGCGGACGCAGAGCTGCGCGTGCCCGCCCATCTACCACCACAGGTGACCCTATCTCAGCTCCCCCCGCGGCAGCGGGCGTCATACACAAGGCGCCACGCCGCGCTTCGACACAATCTCGGAAGCCCGCCACGGGTCGCTCGACCTCCTCGACCTAAGGTCGTCCTACCGCCCCTGCCGCGTCGGGATCGATCACTGCTCCGCCGTGGTGCCCCCGGCCTCTGGCCGAGACCATATTCACCTCGGCGGGAGAACGGTATCCGCGCAGCCCGCGACTCTGCTCGCGGATCGTGGATGACGCGGCGGGCGTCCGATTCGGTGCACCGCCCAAGGGGAAGCCTGCGGCGAGAAGGATCTGGAACGTCGCCATGCCAGCGGCCCCTCCCAGTGCAACGACAGCCACCCAGTCTGATCGAGAGTTCATCTTCAGCGGCCATCATCACATTGCCTGTGGTCGCCGGCTCTGCCACACCGGGCGTAGCCAGTGCACTTCAGGCCATCGGCGGCGGTAGCGCCGGCGGCAGCGGCGCGGAAGATGGCTGCAGATAGCGGTCCCACAGCCCATTGAGATGGCTCTGGTAGTACAGCGGGTACAGACTGAAGACGAAGGCCAACAGCAGTCCAATACCGCCCGATGCCCGGCTTGGGATCCCCGCGGCCTCCTCCATGCGGGCGATCCGCGTGCCGAGGCGATAGATGGCGACGAATGGGGGGCGATCAGGATGAATCCCGGGAAGAAGGCCAGTACCGATAGGCCTGGCTTGATCGAGTCGTCCCTGAGAAAGCGGCGCGCTTCATCGTTGACCTTGTAAATCCAGACGTAGGAGTAGATGCCGAGCGTGACCAAAGGCAAACCAAGCCACACCCCGACGACGTTGCGCTTCTTGTACGTCTCATTCCCGAGCATGACGGCCTGCGACATTCGGTGTCTCCTGAGCGTTGGCGCGGCAACCTAGGGTGATTGTGTTGCCTAGGTCGCTTTCGCGCTGCCTCCCGGCGTGATCGGCACGGAGCGGCGAGACCGGCGAGCGATGTAGGCGACCCAGATGTCAGGCCTCTCACCGAAGTACGTGCGCAACTGTCATGGCGTCCTGCACCGCGAACTCGATCGAGCGGTCCAGTGGCGCGAACTCGTAGTCAACCCCGCAGACGGAGTCGACCTCATGCCATGCACCGTGAGGCGGCACGCGTCCTCGACACGCTTCTCCGGCCGCGTAAGAGCTGGCGGGGGTCAGGCTGGGCGTCAAAACCCCAGCCGAAGGCTTAGGCCATGCGTGGCTCACTGGTGCCCAGGAAGGGACTCGAACCCTTACAACCTTGCGGTCACCAGCCCCTCAAGCTGGCGTGTCTACCAATTCCACCACCTGGGCACGTGGCCGGCGGATTTTACTTGACGCGCCACCGCCCGACGGCCCCCTGGGGCAGCCTTGTGCGATCTAGGGCCACTACTTACTATGGATGAATCATTATCTGTCGGTATGGAGTGGGGCCACGAATGGCAGTAGCCGTCCGCGACGTCGAGACAGCACCGGAGATCGTGTCGTCGGGCCGGCCCTCCGTTCCGCCGGCCCTCCAACAGATGATGCCCCACCTCGGCGAGGCGCTCCGCTCAACCGCCCCGCACCGCAGCACCCGCCTCGGCGCGATGTCCTCATACCACCTCGGCTGGACCGACGAGCAGGGCCGGCCCCGTGACGACGGGGGCGGCAAGTACCTGCGCGGCTGCCTGGCGCTCTGGGCCGCCGATCGCTCCGGGGGCAGGGTGCGCGACGCCGCGACCGTGGCCGCCGCCGTTGAATGGATTCACAACTTCACGCTCGTCCACGACGACATCCAGGACGGCGACCACGAGCGTCGCCACCGGCCGACGGTGTGGGTTGTGTGGGGCAGCGCCCAGGCGATCAACGCCGGCGACGGGATGCACGCCGCCGCCCACCGCGCCGTCCTCTCCGGTCGCGGCCGCCCGTCCGTCCGGCTGCGGGCTGCGGCGGCGCTCAACCGCGCTGTCCTCGCCGTGATCGAAGGCCAGTGCCTCGACCTCGACCTCGAGGGGCGGATCGACACGCCGGCGTCGACATACCTCCGCCTGGCCCGCGCCAAGACGGGCGCCCTGATCGGGGCGGCCATGGAGGCCGGGGCGATCATGGGCGGTGCCGGCGCCAGGCAGTCCGCGATGCTCCGCCGTGCCGGCGTGGAACTCGGCGTCGCCTTCCAGGTCCGCGACGACTGGCTGGGGACGTGGGGCGACAGCGACGTCACCGGCAAGGGCTCTGGAGGCGACATCCAGCGCCGCAAGATCACCTACCCCGTGGTGGTCGCCCAGGCGCGTCTCGGTGGCGCCGCCCGCCGCGAGCTCCGCCGCCTCTACCGCGCCCCGGGCGGCCAGGAGGACGTGATCCTCGAGCTCCTCGACGAGGCGGGCGCCCGGGAAGCTGTCAACGAGGAGCTCGCCTTTCGGCGCGGCTCGGCGCTCCGGCTGGCCGGTCTCTGCGGGCTCCCCGGCGGTGCCGTCGACGACTTCCAGTCGATCGTCGATTTCGTCGTCGAGAGGGCCGCCTGACATGGCCCAGACCAGCCCGACCCCGAACAGCAACGGCGCGCTCACCTCGACCCGCAAGGCGGACCACCTGCGCATCAATCTCGAGGAGGACGTCTCTGCCAAGGGCGTCGGGGCCGGCTTCGACACCTACCGTTTCATGCACTGCGCCCTACCCGAGATCAACCTCTCCGACGTCAGCACGGCGACGACCGTGCTCGGCTGGGACCTCTCCTCTCCGCTCTTCATCTCCTGCATGACGGGAGGGACGGAATCGGCGCACCGCATCAACTGCGTGCTCGCCGAAACGGCCGCAGAACTTGGCATCGCCATCGGCCTCGGCTCGGCGCGCGTGCTCCTCGAGCGGCCCGAGGCGCTGTCCAGCTTTGCGATCCGGGACATCGCGGTCGGCGTGCCGCTGTTCGCCAACCTCGGCGCCGTCCAGCTCAACCTCGGCGTCACCGCCGACGACTGTGCGCGCCTCGTCGAGGTGCTCGGAGCCGACGCCCTGGTCCTCCACCTCAACGCGCTCCAGGAAGCCCTTCAGCCGGAGGGCGACACCAGCTTCGGCGGCCTCCTCGAGCGCATCGAGACGGTGGCGGGGCTGCTGCCGGTACCCGTCGTCGTCAAGGAGGTGGGCTGGGGCATCTCCGCAGAACTCGTCGGCGCGCTGCTCCAGGCCGGCGTCGCTGCCGTTGACGTCGCCGGCGCGGGCGGCACCTCGTGGAGCGAGGTCGAGCGCCACCGCCTCGGTGGCCGGGCAGCGCGCACGGCCGAAGCCTTCGCGGGGTGGGGAATCCCCACGGCGGTGGCGCTCGCCCAGGCACGCGCCGCCGCCCCCGACGCCGTCATCTTTGCCAGCGGCGGCGTGCGCGGCGGGGTCGACGTCGCCATCGCCGCGGCCCTCGGTGCCGACCTCGTCGGTGTGGCCGGACCGTTTCTGCGCGCGGCCGCCGGCGGCACCGACGAGTGTGTCGACCTCGGCCGTGAGTGGGTCGACGTGCTCCGCATCGCGATGTTCTGCACGGGCTCGCGTGACCTGGCGTCGCTCCGGGCGTGTGGACGCCTCGTTCGCGACGACGGCGCGCCGATGCCCGCGGGCTACGACGGCGTCACTCTTGTCACCAGCCTGATCGAGACAATCTCCGATCTCCGCGGCACCCAGGTCACGCGCACCGCACCGCACAGATGAGCGTCCTGGCTCCTGCCCCGCCGCCGGCCGAGCTGGCGCACGCGGATGCCTTCTGCCGGCGGCTTGCCCGAACCCACTACGAGAACTTCGCGGTCGCCTCTGCGGTGCTGCCCGCCGAACTCCGCGTGCACCTGGCGCGCATCTACGCTTTCTGCCGTGTGACCGACGACCTCGGTGACGAGAGCCGCTCTGACGCTCGCCTGATCGCCTGGCGAGACGAGGTGGAGGCGATGCTCGGCGGTGTCGCCGCGCCAACCCACCCGGTGCTCCTCGCCCTGCGCGAGACCGTCACCGAGTGCGCAGTCCCGGCGCAGCCGTTCCTTGACCTCATCGACGCCAACCGTCAGGACCAGCGGGTCGCCGCCTACGC
This sequence comes from Candidatus Dormiibacterota bacterium, assembly GCA_036828955.1. Taxonomy (GTDB): domain Bacteria; phylum Chloroflexota; class Dormibacteria; order Aeolococcales; family Aeolococcaceae; genus Aeolococcus. The sequence goes on from DAISRJ010000010.1 coordinate 34,439, forward strand.
CACCTGGGCGCACCTCGATGCGTACTGCGCGCTGTCCGCCGCACCGGTGGGGCGCATGGTCCTGGCGGTGTTCGGCATCCGCGACGCCCGGGCGGCAGAGCTCTCCGACTCCGTCTGCGTGGGACTGCAACTGGCCAACTTTGCCCAGGACGTTGCCGTCGACGCCCGCCTGGGACGGCGATACCTGCCCGCCGACGAGGTCGAGGCACTCGGTCTTCATGGCGCCGTCGAGGCGCTCTGCGCCCGCGCCCAGTCGATGCTGCACGCCGGCCACGAACTCGAGGCCATGACCGGCGGCCGGTTGCGCGCCCAGCTGGCCATGTACCGCCTCGGGGGCACCGCCATCATCGACGCCATCCGGCGGGCGTCGTACCGGACGGACACCGTGCGGCCGCGGGTGAGCTCCGCAGTGAAGGTGCGCCTCGCCGCCGAAGCGGTCACCGTGCTGGTCAGCGACCACCACGGCCCTCACGGCATCGTCGAGGCGGAGCACGTCTGCCGGCGCCTGGCACGGCACAACGCCGCCAACTTCTACTGGGGGTTCATCGCGCTGGCGCGTCCCCAGCGGGTGGCCATCTACGCGCTCTACGACTTCGCTCGCCAGGTGGACGATGCCGTCGACTCGCCGGCGGGCGGCGACCCTCGCGAGGCCCTCGCTCGCGCCCGGCTGCGCCTGCGCCGCGCCGTCGCCGGCGAGCCCGACGACGAGGTCACCGCTGTGCTCGCGAGGGCCGTCGCGGCGTACCGCATCCCGGCGGAGGAGCTCGACGGCCTCATCGACGGGGTGGAGCGCGACCTCACCACACAGCGCTACGCGACCTGGGCGGAGCTGGCCGGCTACTGCCACCTGGTGGCCTCAACGGTGGGCAGGATGTGCGTGCGCATCTTCGGCTTCGACGACGAGATCGCCCTGCAGCACGCCGACGACCTCGGCCTGGCGATGCAGCTGACCAACATCCTCCGCGACGTTCGCGGCGACCTCGAGCTCGGCCGCGTCTACCTGCCCGCCGACGAGCTGGTGGCATTCGGCATCAGCGACCATGACCTCGGCGCCGGCCGCGCCGCCCCGCGATGGAACGAGTTCGTGGCCTTCGAGGCGGCGCGGGCTCGCGGCCTCTTCGCATCCGGCCTGCGCGTCGGGCGGTACATCCCACCGCGCGCCGGGATCTGCGTGCGCACCATGGCCGGCCTCTACGAGCGCATCCTCACCGAGATCGAGGAGCAGCCCGAGCTGCCGCTGCGCGGCCGCCTGTCGCTGAGCCGATCGAACAAGGCGGGAGTGCTGCTGCGGGCGAGCATCCCTCGCGGCGGACGCGCGCACCCGAACGGCCCCGGGCGCGGGGGCATGAACTGATGCGGATGGTCGTCGTCGGCGGCGGACTGGCCGGGCTAGCGGCGACCTGCGGGCTCGCCGACCAGGGGCACGAGGTCACCCTGGTGGAGCGCGGCCGCCTCCTCGGTGGCAAGGCGACATCCTTCACCGTCGAGGGCGTGGAGGTGGACAACGGCCAGCACGTGCACCTCGACTGCTGCACCGACTACCTCGACTTCGTCGACGCGCTGGGAATGAGCGACCAGCTCTGGACCCAGCCCCGCTTCCAGGTCACCGTGCTGCGCCGTCACGCGCCGTCGAGCCGGCTGCGCGCCACGCGTGGACTACCGGCCTCGCTCAGCCTGCTTCCGTCGTTCGCCCTGTACGCGCCGCTGGGCACCGCCGCGAAGGTGCAGGTGGCGCGCGGGTTGCGGGCCGCCTCGGGCGCGGCCGAGCCCGGCGAGACATTCGGGAGCTGGCTGCGCCGTCACGGTCAGGGGCAGGCCGCCATCGCCGGCTTCTGGGAGATCTTCGTCGTCCCCGCGCTGAATGCGGGCCTCGACGAGGTGGACGCGGAGGCTGCGCTGTTCGTGGTCCGCACGGCCCTCGCAGGCGACCCCGACGCCGCCCGGATCGGTTGGTCGCGCGTGCCGCTGGCGCGGATCGCGGAGGCCGCCGGACGCCGCGCGCACACCGTCCGCATGCGAACCAGCGTCGTGTCGCTGGTCGACGACGGCGTCAGCGTCGCCGGCGTACGCTGCGCCGACGGCGAGACGATCTCGGCAGAAGCCGTGGTGCTCGCTGTGCCTCCCGCGCGCCTCGCGACCATCCTTGGCGACCCTGCCGGGTACGGATTGACAGGGCTTGACGCGTTCCGCACCCGCGCCATCGTCGACGTGCACCTCTGGTTCGACGCGCCCTGCGGGCCGCAGGAATTCGCGGCGGTGATCGGGTCGCCGGTGCAGTGGGTGTTCCAGAAGCAGCCGGGCTACCTCTGCTGCAGCCTGAGCGCGGCCGACGGGCTGGTGGGCCGCCCGGAATCCGAGCTGGTCAGCCTGTGCCACGCAGAGCTCGCCGCCGTCTGGCCCGAGGTGGCATCGGCGCGGTTGCTCCGCGGCGCCGCGACGCGCGACCCCGAGGCAACGTTCATCCCCGCCCCCGGGCTCCGCCGCCCCGGTCCGGCGACCTCCCGCCCCAACCTGGTCGTCGCCGGCGCGTGGACCGCGACCGGCTGGCCGGCCACCATGGAATCGGCGATCCGCAGCGGCCGCGCCGCCGCCCGCACCCTGGCGGTGAGCGCCCGTGCTGCCGCGCCCCGCCTCGAGGCCGTCCATGGCTGACACACTGCTCCACCGCCCAAAGACGGCCGCCGCCTCCAGCGCCAACGGAGCCGTGCGCGCGGCGACCGATCACCTCCTCGATCGTCAGGACCCGACGGGCTGGTGGGCGGGCGAGCTCGAGACCAACGTGACCATGACCGCCGAACACGTGCTGCTCCTCGCCTTCCTTGGGCTCCCCCATGACGACATCCGCGAATCGGCCATCCGCCACCTCCTCGGCGCCCAACGCGATGACGGGTCCTGGGGCCTCTACCACGACGCCCCCGCCGACGTCAGCACGACGATCGAGGCATACGTGGCGCTGCGCGTGCTCGGCCTCGATGCCACGCGGCCCGAGTTGCGCACTGCTCTCCGCGTCATCCTCGACCAGGGCGGCGTGGCCCATGCGCGCGTCTTCACCAAGATCTGGCTCGCCCTCTTCGGCGCTTACCCCTGGGAGGGTGTGCCGAGCATGCCCCCGGAGCTGGTCTGGCTGCCGCCACGCGTGCCGCTGAACCTCTACGACTTCGCGTGCTGGGCGCGCGGCACCGTCGCCCCGCTGCTCATCGTCATCTCACGGCGGCCGCGCCGTCCCCTCCCCTTCTCGCTCGACGAGCTGGTGGCACCCGGCACCGAGTGGCGGCTCCGCCGCGTCGAGGGGAACGGGCCCTTCGCGTGGGCCGACCGCGTTCAGAAGGTCTATGACCGCCTCAGCGTGCAGCCGGGCCGTGACCGGGCACGGGGCCGCCTCGTCGAATGGATCCGCGAGCGTCAGGAAGAGGACGGCGGGTGGGGCGGCATCCAGCCGCCGTGGGTCTACTCGCTGATCGCCCTCCATCTCGAGGGCATGCCACTCGATCACCCGGTGATGCGGCGCGGCCTCGAGGGGCTGCGACGCTTCTCGCTGGACGACGATGGCGGCTGGCGCCTCCAGGCCTGCATGTCGCCGGTCTGGGACACGGCCCTGGCACTCCTCGCGCTGCGCCGGGCCGGGCTGCCGGCCGACGCCGAGCCGGTGCGCCGAGCGGCGGACTGGCTGGTGAGTGAGCAGATCCTTGGCGGTGGCGACTGGCAGGTGCGCTGCCCGCCGGGAACTCAGGGTGGCGGCTGGGCCTTCGAGTTCGACAACGACATCTACCCCGACATCGACGACACCACGATCGTGGTGCTCGCCCTGCTCCCCGCCGAGCCCACCCCGGCAGTGCAAGACGCCATCGAACGGGCGCGGCGCTGGGTGACGGCGATGCGCTCGAGCAACGGCGCCTGGGCCGCCTTCGATCGCGACAACGTGCGCAAGATCGTCTACCGCCTTCCCTTCGCGGACTTCGGCGCCATGCTCGACCCCCCGACCGAGGACGTCACCGCCCACGCCATCGAGATGCTGGCCGCCCTCGGCGAGCCTGTCGACGGCGCCACCCTGGCCCCGGCCGTCGCCTACCTCCGTTCCGCCCAGCGGCCCCAGGGGTCGTGGTTCGGACGGTGGGGCGTCAACCACATCTACGGCACCTGGTGTGCCGTCAGCGCGCTGGCGCCGCTCGGCATTGCTGATGACGCCGTGGGCCGAGCTGTGGCGTGGACGCGGCGTGTGCAGAACCGCGACGGCGGCTGGGGTGAGACCTGCGCCTCCTACCGCGACGACTCCTTCGCCGGCGTGGGCGACAGCACCGCGTCGCAGACGGCCTGGGCGATGCTCACCCTGCAGGCGGGTGGCCAGGCGGCCGACGCGGCGTGCGTCGCCGGCGCGCGCCACCTCGTCGACAGCCAGCTGGGGGGCACGTGGGATGAACCGCAGCACACCGGCACCGGTTTCCCCGGGGACTTCTACATCAACTACCACCTCTATCGACATGTTTTTCCGCTGTTGGCGCTGGCTTCACATGCCGGCCTAGAAGGTTAGGAGCAACCATGGGCATGCCACTCCGTCAGAACCTCCGCATCGGCGCCTACGTGATCAACCAGAAGCTGCATCGTCGCGACAAGTACGCACTGGTGCTGGAGCTCGAGCCCCTCTACCAGTGCAACCTCGCCTGCGCCGGGTGCGGCAAGATCCAGCAGCCTGACGACATCCTGGCGCGCCGCCTCAGCGTGCAGGATTGCATCGACGCCGTCGAGGAGTGCGGCGCGCCGGTCGTCTCCATCGCCGGTGGCGAGCCGCTTGTTCATCGCGAGATCGACCAGATCGTCGCCGCCCTGGTGGAACGGAAGAAGTTCGTCTTCCTCTGCACCAACGCCATCCTCATGGAGAAGAAGCTCGACAAGTTCACGCCGTCGCCCTACTTCTCGTGGATGGTCCACATCGACGGGCTGCGCGAGCGCCACGATGAGTCGGTCAACCGTGACGGCGTGTTCGACAAGGCGGTGTCGGCAATCCGCGAGGCCAAGAAGCGCGGTTTCCGAGTCAGCACCAACACCACATTCTTCGGGCAGGATGATGCCACCACTGTCCGCAACGTTCTCGATTATCTGAACGACGACCTCCAGGTCGACATCATGCAGATCTCGCCCGGGTACGCCTACGAGAAGGCGCCCGACCAGGAGCACTTCCTCGGCGTCGAGCGCACCCGTGCCATCTTCCGCGAGGCGTTCGCGGACGGCCACCGCAAGAAGTGGCGGCTCAATCACTCGCCCCTGTACCTCGACTTCCTCGAGGGAATCGTGGACTTCCCCTGCACCGCCTGGGCAATCCCCTCGTACTCGGTAATGGGCTGGCAGCGACCCTGCTACCTCATGAACGACGGCTACGTGCGCACCTACAAAGACCTGCTCGAGACCACAGAATGGTCGCTGTACGGCCGCGGCCGCGACCCGCGCTGCGAGAACTGCATGGCCCACTGCGGGTACGAGCCGACGGCGGTGATCGCCACCACGAAGTCGCTCCGGCAGACCCTGCGCGCTGCCGGTGACACATTGGTGGGGCAGCGAGTGCGGTGATCGGCGACGAGGTCTTCCTCACGGGGGCGACCGGGTTCATCGGCGGCCATGTCCTCGACGCGCTCCTCCACGCCGGGTACTCGGTGCGCGCGCTGGTGCGCTCCCCGGGCGGTCTCCCAGAGCGGGCGGCCGTCGTCGAGGTGGTCGGCGACGTGACCCGCTCCGGCGAGCTGGTGGACGCCATGTCGGGGTGCCGACTGCTCGTCCACTGCGCCGCGTTGTACTCGTTCGCGCCCGCCGACCGCGCCCGCATCCATGCCACCAACGCGGCGGGGACCGCTGCCATCCTGGAGGCTGCACGCATCGCCGGCGTCGAGCGCGCCGTGGTGACGTCGAGCTCCGCAACGGTCGGTCCTGCCCGCGACGGCCGCCCTGCGACCGAGGACGACCACGCCGACGAGCACGGCGATTCCGCATACCACGACTCCAAGATCGCCGCCGAGCGCGCCGCCCTCGCCGCTCGCGTGCCGACGGTGCTCGTGCTGCCGACGGCGCCGGTCGGAGCCCGCGACTCCAAGCCGACGCCGACGGGGACCGCACTGCTCACCTTCCTGCGTGGTCGCGTGGTCGCCAGCGTCGACGGGGGGCTCAACGTCGTCGCCGTCAGGGATGTCGCCGCCGCCCACGTCGCCGCTCTCGAACGCGGCGAGCCGCGGCGGCGCTACCTCGTCGGCGGCGAGAACCTCACCTTCGACCAGCTCTGGACACGCCTGGGCACGGTGTCGGGGCGGCGCCCCCCGCGCCACAGGATGCCCCACGCGGCGGCGCTGCTCGCTGGCATCGTCGACGAAGCGCGGTGCCGCGTGGTGCGCGGCGCCAGGCCCGTCGTTCCGCTGGAGGGTGTGCGCATGGCGCGCCACCACATGTACGTCGAATCCCGGCGCGCCGCGGACGAATTGGGAGTGCGGCCCTCGAGCGTCGACGTCGCGCTGGAGGATGCCGTCCGCTGGTTCCGGGACAGCGGCTACATCGCAGCGTGAGGAGGCAGTCCGGAGACGGTCTCGCGGGCCTCGGTCCCGGGAGCCGCGCCGCGGCGGACCCGGCCTCTCACAATCGGGCGCGCCGCTTCGCGGGGTGGCCTCCGCAGCGATACAGAGAGATCGAGACCAAGGTACGTCCGGGCGACCAGTTCGGCGAGCCGGGTCACCTCGCTGACCTCGAGGTTGGCGATGAGGCCATGGAGCGACTCCCGCTGCACGCAGATGGCACGGTCCAGGGTGGCCTCGCCGTCCTTGAGCAGCCGCACGTTGACCTGGCGCCTGTCGGCGCCGTCGCGCGTCGCCTCGATCATGCCCGCGTCGACCAGTTCGCGGACCAGCAGCGAGATGCGCGATTCCGGGCGGTGCATGTCGCGCGCGATGGCTCCCTGGCCCATGCCCTCGGCGCCGCCCGCGGCCACCACGAGCAGGAGGTGGTAGCGCTGCTCGGTCAGGCCGAAGCCGGCAAGTGTCTGAGCCATGACGGCCTGCGCCTCGCCGAAGGCGCTGCGCAACTGGGCGACAAGAGCGATGTCGGCCAGCGCGTCGCGCGCCGACCGCACGCCGTCGGTGGACATGCACTGAATGTACACGGTGGCAGCGCCGAATGCTGTTCCGCTGCCTCGGAATGGGCGTCCAGCGCCGCGCGCCGTCGTGGCCAACGACGGTGACGGCCTCCCTCGACGGTCGCGCGGTGCTCATCACGGGTGCGGCCGGAGGCTTGGGACGCACCATCGCGACCGCTCTCGCCCGTCATGGAGCCGGTCTCCTGCTGGTCGACATCGACGCGCCGCGACTTCTCGAGGTGCGCGACCGCTTCGCGTGCCATGCGCTGGTCGCGGACATCGGCGATGCCAGTGACCGGCGCCGGGTCCTCGAGCACTGCCTCGCCGTCGGGCACGACCCGGACGTGCTCATCAACGCCGCAGGCATCGAGAAGGCAAGCGCCTTCAGCGACCTGGCCGAGGAGGAGGTCATCCACGCGCTGCAGGTGAACCTTGTCGGGACAATGCTCCTCACCCACTCGCTGTTGCCGGGGATGCAGCGGGCCGGCCGCGGCCACGTCATCAGCATCGCCTCGATGGCGGCGATCAAGCCGATCCCGTTCAACGCCGTGTACAACGTCGCCAAGTCGGGCCTGGTCGCCTTCTCACTGTCGCTGAGCAAGGAGCTGGCCGGCAGCGGCGTCGACGCCACGGTCATCTGCCCGTCTGCCGTGGCGGCGGTGGGCATGTGGGCGAGGGCCAGCGACCAGCTGTCGCGCAACCGCCTTGTCGAGGGGTCGGTGGTGAGCCCCGAGGCCGTGTCGGACGCTGTTCTCGAGGCGCTCGAGCGGCGCCACCGGCGCATCCTCGTCGGCTCCCCGGTGGTGCGCGCCGGGGCACTGCTGTCTGGGCTGTCCACGCACATCGACCGCGCCACCGATCGGCTGAGCCGCATCGAGGACGTGTACCGCGAGCGCGTCCGCACCGACAGCAGCCGGCGACTCTGATCGATCGCCCGCGCCGCGATCACCAGCCTACGCGGCGCTGATCTTGCCGCGACGACGTTCGCGACGCAGGCCGCGAAGGTAGGAGTGGTAGTCGATCTCCATGGTGTGCCGCGCCGATGCCACGAACTGGCGGCGTCGCACCTCCTGGCGGCGGCGGATCTGGGCAAGCATCAGCCCGCGTGACGGCAGCCGGTACGACCCCGCCAGATAGTCGGCGACCAGCCTGGCCTGTGCCTCGGCCACGGGCATGAGGGCGCCGAAGGGTTGCACGAGCCCGACGAACGCGATGCCGGGCACGGCCGGCGCGAACACCTGCTGAAAGAGGTCGACCCGGTTGTCAACGGGGTCGATGACGTCGCGGTCGAGGAATGGGAAGCTCACTGTGTAGCCGGTGCAGTAGACGACGGTGTCGGCGTCCACCTCGGAGCCGTCGCCGAAGCGCACTTTGCCTCCGTCGAATGCCGCGATGTTCGGCTTGGGGATGACCGCCCCGACCCGGACGCGCTCGATGATTCGCTGGCTGACGGTCGGGTGCGCCTCGCCGAAGCGATGATCGGGCTTGGGCAGGCCGACGTCCTCGGGGCGGCCGATGGTGGCGCGCACGATCACGCTGAACAGGAGCCGCTTGAAGAGCCAGGGCATCGGCAGCGCGGTGTTGAAGGTGTCGATGGGCTGCCCCATGGCGTACTTGGGCACGATGTGCGCGCCGCGGCGGCTGGCGAGGTACACCGTTCTTGCCACGCCGCTCAATTCGACGGCGATGTCCATCGCCGAGTTGCCCATGCCGAGCACGACCACAGCCTGTCCCCCGAAGCCGTCGGGGCCGGCGTAGTCGTGAGCGTGCATCTGCCGGCCGCTGAACTCGCCCGGGAAGGGCGGATCGGGCCAGCGTGGCTCACGGTGATGACCGTTGGCGACGACGAGTGCGTCGTAGGAGCGCACCTCACCGGTGCTGAGGCGCACGTCCCAGCCACCGTCTGTGGTCCGCGTCGCGTGTTCGACCGAGGTGTTGAAGCGGATCAGCTCACGGAAGCCAAACTGGTCGACGTAGGCCTCGAAGTACGCAGCCATCTGCCTGTTGTGCGGGTACGGGGGAAATGCGCCCGGCATCGGGAAGTCGGAGAACTGCGTGCGCCGTTTGGAGGTGTTGCACTCCAACGAGGGGTAGGACGCCTGCACGTCGGTTGCGTCGACGGACCACAGGCCGCCGACACGGTCGCGTTGCTCGAAGCACTCGAAGGCGATGCCTCGCTCGTGCAGGGCCTTGGCGGCGGCGATGCCGCTCGGTCCCGCGCCGATCACGCAGACGCGCAGCCCCAATCGTCCCGCCATCACACCGGTGATTATCCGAGGTGGTGGTGTTCTCCCGGCGGCCGCGAGGTCTGCCAGTGGGACACGGGCATCGCCGCCGTCGCCAGCGAGATCCCCGCCACGAATGCGATGACCGTCACAGCGGTGCGGCGCCGGGACCCCGATACCCTCGCCGGAGCCGCGGCCCGGGACGGGACGAGGTCGGCGGCAACCTCGCGAGGCGTGTCCCAGAGATGGGCGAGCAGGTGCAGCCCGAGCGCCCCCGTGAAAACGATCGCCGCGCCGTTGTGGATGGTGCTCCAGGAACCGAATCGATCCGCACCGAGGAGCATCTCCACCCCGCTCAAGAAGAGCACGACCGTCGAGAGCACGAGGATGGGTGCCGTGAGGCGTGGCATCGGGTGGGGCGGCCCGTCCGCGCGAAAGCCGCGGTCGCCGAGGTAGTAGCGCACCGCTCGCCAGCCTGTACCGGCGAGCTTCACGCCGAGCAGTGGGACGAGCAGGAGGCCGCTGAAGTAGTGCACGCGCCACAGCGAGTCCAGCCCCAGCGCTGTCAGGTACGGCACCGGCAGAAGGATCAGCAGCGCCAGGCCGGACATCGCGACCAGCCGGGCGTTGGCCGCCCGCGCCGTCCGCGCGCGGTGCGCCGAGAAGGGGCGCACGCCTGCGAAAGCCAGCATGTCCATCGTCGACTGGGTGAGCGGGTCCTCGGATGAGTGCCAGCGCGCCTCAGGGTCGGCAGGTGGCGCGGGTCCGCTGGGCGGCGTGGTCACAGCCTAGGCGGTGTAGATGGTGCCGTCGGAGGTGACGGTGACGCGGAGCCCGGGCAGCGGTGTGGGTGCGGGACCGGTGACCACCTGTGCAGAGTGGGCGGGGTCGAATGCCGCGCCGTGGCAGGGGCAGATCAGGAGGCGCTGAGTGGGGTCGTACAGCACGGTGCATCCGGCATGGGTGCAGACGGCGTCATAGGCCACCACTGACTGGCCGCCGAGGCTCACCACCACCGCGGGGTCGCCCGATGCCGGGTCCTGGTAGGTGAGGCTCCCCGCAGACTGAACAGCGGCGAGGGTGCCGATGCGTGTCCCCGCAGGGGCGGCCGCGGTCGGGGTCGCCGCGCCCGGCGACCCAATGGGGGTGGCCGAACCGGGCGTGACGCTGGGCTGCGGTGTGGTCGGCGTCGTGGTCGGCGAGGCCGGGAGCGACGCCGTGGCCGCCCGCGAGCGAGGCAGCAGAGCCAGCAACCAGATGGCGCCGACCCCGGCGGCTCCCAATCGCAGCAGGAACTCGCGGCGGGCGGGGTCGACCATCGGCGGGCGGCGGTCCTCCGCCGGCCGCAACAGTCGCTGACCGGGCACCCAGACGCCGCGGTCGCCAATCAGGGCGAGTGTGATCCAGGCCACCGCGTAGATGCTGTCCGAGCCGAGGAAGTAGGGCTGGACGTCCCAGGTGGCGCTCAGGAACAGCACCACGGAGAGCAGGGCGCCGAGGACGGCGAGGCCACGGGTCCAGATGCCGAGCAGAACACCGGCCCCGATGGCCAGCTCCACGAGGATGATCAGCACGCCGACCTCGACGGCGAAATTCTGACCGAGCCAGCCGAGGAGGCCTCCGATCGGGGATCGCAGCCCGTATCCCGTCAGCTGCTTGCCGATGTACGTCGAACCGCTGGGGGTGAGGAAGCCGCTGTCGGTGAGCTTCTGAATGCCGGCGTAGAGGAACGTGGCGCCCAGGAAGAGACGCAGCGGGACCGACCCGAAGCGCACCCTCGGGTCGGGACGCGGAACCCCTGGCTGCGGGGTTGGCCCGGCGCGGCGCTTGGGCGCGCGGCGGCGTCCGGAGACCTGGGGCATGCTCGGACCATATGCGTTCAAGATTGGAGTTACATTGGAAACCCCCGCCGGAGCCGGCCCGCCCCCCTCCATCCTTGTGGTCGAGGATGAGGTCGGGCTGGGCCGTCTCATCTGCCGGGTTCTCAACGAGGAGGGCTACGAGGCGCGGTTGGAGACCCGGGGCGACAGCGGCCTCGCCGCCGCCCTGAGCGAAACGCCGACGGCGCTCATCCTCGACGTGGCCCTGCCCATGCTGGGCGGGCTCGAGGTGTGCCGGACGCTGCGTCAACGTGGCCTGCGGATCCCCGTCCTGATGCTCACCGCCCGCGACAGCCTCATGGACCGCGTTGCCGGTCTCGACGCGGGCGCCGATGACTACCTGGTCAAACCGTTCGCCTTCGAAGAGTTGCTGGCGCGGCTTCGGGCCCTCCTCCGCCGCGGAGTCGTCGAGCCGGATCGGATCGGTGTCGGCGACCTCGTCATCGATGCCGGCAGCCGGCGTGTGTGGCGCGGCGACCGTGAGATCGCCCTGTCGGCGCTCGAGTACCGATTGCTCGAGGTGCTCGTCCGCCACGCCGGGTGGGTGCTGACGCGGCAACAACTGCTCGATCATGCGTGGGGGTACGACGCAGCCCACGCGTCGAACATCGTCGACACCTACATCCATTACCTGCGGCGCAAGATCGGCGACACCGCTAGGACGCGGCTGATCCATACGGTGCGCTCCGTCGGCTACACGATGCGCACGCGGTGATCGGGCGCGCTCGCCGCCGCCTTCTTGGCGGCAACCTGGTGGTGCTCCTGGTCCTCACCGCGCTCATCGCCGCCGCCATCGCCGCCGTCGCTGTCCAGCTTCTCGAGCAGGACACCCGCACCCGGCTCAGCCTCGACGCGCAGCGGGCGAGCGCCGACCTCCGCGGGCGCGGTGATACGGACTTCGCCACCGAGCACGGCGTCAGCGCCTCCGGCACGTTCTACATCATCTGGAACGCCGCCGGGCGCGCCACGCTCGATCCTGCGCGTGCCTCGGACACGGCCCTGGCCGCAGACGCGGCGTCGGTCCTGGCCGGAGGGGGCGGACGCGTCGACCGGGTGACCACGCCCGGGGGATCGCTGCTCGTCGATTCGCGGCTGGTCGTGCTGTCAGGCGGGGTCCGCGAAGTCCTCCAGACGGCCACCAGCCTCGCCGCGGTCAGCGCCGCGGAGGGCCGCATCATCGCCGCCGCGCTGATCACGTCGGGCGTCGGTGTTCTGTGTTGCATCGCCGCCGCCTTCTGGCTCACCCGACGTGCCCTTGCACCGCTGACCGCGGCGTTGGAGCGGGAGCGCCGCCTGCTCGCCGACGCGTCCCACGAGCTGCGCACGCCGCTCGCCCACGCGGCGGCAGCGCTCCAGGTGGTTCGCCGCCAACCGCTGCATCGCATCGCCGACGAGGACCACGTGCTCGAGGCCATGGCCGGCGAACTCGACCGGATGACCAGGCTCACCGACGATCTCCTGCGCCGTGCCCGCGGTGAAGCGCCAGGTGCGCGCCGCGAGACCATCGCTGTCGACGACCTGGTGCGCCAGGTCGTCGGGGCTGCCCAGCCCCGGGCCGCGGAGAGGGGCCACCCACTGTCTGTCCGTGCCGGCGGAGCGGGCAACGTCGTGGGCGACCCGGATTCAGTGCGTCAGGCGCTGCTCGCGATCCTCGACAACGCGCTGACGCACACACCGGCAGGCACGGCGGTGGTTGTCGGCACCCACGCCGAGCGTGGCTTGTCGGTGATCGACGTCGCCGACTCGGGCGCCGGCATCCCCCCGGCGCAGCAGGCCGTCGCGCTCGAGCCGTTCGCGCGTCTCTCGACGGGACGCGGCAGCGGCGGCTCCGGGCTCGGCCTCTCCGTGAGCCGGTCACTCGTCGAGGCGATGGGGGGATCTCTCCTCCTGCTCGACAACGAGCCCGGGCTGCGCGTGCGCATCCGGCTGCGCCGCCAGGAGACGGGCCGTATGTCAGACGTGCGTGGGCACGACGACTCCGACGCCGACGATGAGCCGGCGCACCGGCTGGGGGTGTGACGTGCGCCGGTCAGCCCGTGCCGTTGCTGCCAAACGCGACCATGCGGTTGCGCAGCGTGCCCACTCCCTGCACCTCGGTCTCCATGATGTCGCCGGGACGGAGGTACTCCGGGGGTGTGCGTGCGAAGCCCACTCCCTCGGGAGTGCCGGTGGCGATGAGCATCCCCGGCAGAAGCGTCATGCCCATCGACAGCCACTCGATGAGGGAGTCGACGGGGTAGATCATGTCGCGCGTGTTGGCGTCCTGCTTCACCTCGCCGTTGACGAGGAGGCGTAGCTGCAGTGAGGTGGGATCGGGGACCTCGTCGGCGGTCACCACCCACGGGCCGGACGGGCACGACGCGTCCAGGCTCTTGCCCTTGAACCACTGACCGCCCCAGCCGCGCTGCATGTCGCGCGCGGTCACGTCGTTGACCACCGTGTACCCGAACACGTGGTCGAGCGCGTCCTGTCGCTTGATGCTGCGGCCGGCCTGGCCGACGACCACGCCCAACTCGACCTCCCAGTCGATGTTGACACTGACCGCGCTGTCGATGGGGATGTCGTCGTAGGGGCCGCTGATGGTCGTGATCGCCTTGGTGAAGATGGTCGGCGGGCCCACCTCCTCGTTGAGGGCACGAGCTCCCTCCTCGGCGTGCTTCTGGTAGTTGCGGCCGATGGCCAGCACGTTGCCCCGAGGCGGATCGAGTGGCGGCAGCACGGCGAGGTCGGCAAGTCTGCGCACGGCAGAGCCCTGAGACGCGGCCGCCGACGACACCAGCTCGCGAAGGCGGTCGAGCCCCTGCGCGCCCGAGTCGACGACGGCGAGGATGTCGCGGGGAACGGACTCCGACCCGGACGCGCCTGTCAGCTCGGCGACGTCGACGATCTCGTCCGGCGCCCCCTCCCGTACGACCCCGAGGCGTCGTCCATCACCATGTCGGAACATCAACAATTTCACGCGATCTCAACCTCCGAACCACTGACCGGCGTCAAGCTGGTCGAGGCTCCCAAGAACAGTTCCTCGAAGTCTTGGCGCTCGAGGAGTTCGCCTGGCCGGCCCTCCAGCCGTGTCGCACCTGAGACCAGGACGCTGGTCCACGCCGCAATGTCCAGCGCGGCACGGGCGCGCTGCTCCACGAGCAGGACGGCCCTGCCGCGCGCTCCCAGCGCGCGCACGTGTTCGCCGAGGAGCGTGTCGGCCAGCTGGGGGGCCAGGTTGGCCGTGGGCTCATCGAGGATCACGACCCGCGGATCGAGCATCAGCACACGCCCGATGGCGAGCATCTTGCGTTCGCCGCCGCTCAGTTTGTCCGCGCGCCGCTTGAGCAGGGGCGCGAGCGCCGGGAAGATCTCGATGACCGCGTCCACCCGGTCCCGGATCGCCGCCTGCGGGAGCAGGTAGCCGCCCATCTCGAGGTTCTCCAGCGCTGTCAGCGGCTCGAAGATGTCCTTCACCTGGGGCACGTAGCCCACCCCGCGCCGCGCCAACTCTTCGGGGGAATGGTTGGTCACGTCGTTGCCCTCGAGCATCACCCGGCCGCTGCTCACCCGGAGAATGCCCACCAGCGACTTGAGCAACGTGCTCTTGCCGGCGCCGTTGGGCCCGATGACGGCGACGATCTCGCCGGGACCGACAGCGATGGACACACCGCGGACGACGGGCACGCCACCATACCCGGAGGTGATGCCCTCCGCCCACAGCAACGGGGCCGGGCGGGCTGCGGGTGTCGCGGCGCTATCCGACAAGGTAGGCGTCCACGATCTCGCGCTGGCGGCGAAGCTCGATCATCGATCCCTGGCCGATGACCTTGCCCTGGGCCATGACGATGACGGGGTTGCAGAGGCGCTCGATCATGTGCAGCTCGTGCTCGACGATGAGGATGGTCAGGCCGCCGTCACGCAGCCCCTCGAGGTACGTGGCGATCTCGCCGATGATCGACGGGTGAACACCGGACATCGGCTCGTCGAGAAGCAGCAACCGGGGCTGGAGCATGAGCGCACGCATGATCTCGATGAGCCGCTTCTGGCCACCGCTGAGAGACCCGGCGTAATCCGACTCCTTGGCGGACATGGAGAAGCGCGCCAGCAGCTCGCGGGCGCGGGCGACCTCGCGGCGCTCGTCGGCGATCCAGTAGCGCCGGCCGAGGAGCGCCCCGCGCAAGGACTCGCCGCGGTGGTTGGGCGCCGCAACGAGCAGGTTCTCGAGGACGGTGAGCTCGGCGAACTCCGACGGGAGCTGAAAGGTGCGGATCATCCCATGGCGGGCGCGACGCCAGGCCGGCCACGACGTGATGTCCTCACCGTCGAAGGTGATGGTGCCGCCGCTGGTGGGCAGCGTCCCCGCGATGAGTGCGAGTAGCGTCGACTTCCCGGCGCCGTTCGGGCCGATCAGCCCGGTCATGCGGCCCGGGAGCACGTCGATCGAGACGCCGTCCACAGCGCGCATGCCCTCGAAATGACGCTCGACGTCGCGCACGGTCATCATCGGCGGCGGCGCCACAGCGGGGCCGGTGCCGCCCGCCGGCGCCGAGCCGGCCGTGGGTTCGAGGGCGCTAGGAGACACCGGGTTCCTTGGTGAGGCGAGCGCCGACGACCGGAGTGGCGGCAGCGAAACGCCCCGGCTTCTCGGGGAGCACGCCCTTGGGACGGAACCAGAGGAAGCCGATGATCAGCAGACCGATGGCCACCCATTGCAGTGCAGGGACCAGGCCCGGAGGGCCGAACTGGGGCAGGTACCGCGTGGCCTCCTCGAAACCGACCGGCACCAGCGCCGCTCCGAAGAGCGCTCCCCAGTTGTTGCCGCGACCGCCGACGATGACCGCCGCGAACAGGATGAGCGTTTCCGGGTAGAGCCATGTCGACGGAGCCCAGATCGTGATGAAGCCCACCAGGATCGCCCCGCTCAGGCCGGCGATGACCCCGCCGACAACGAAGATGGTCATCTTCAGCACCACCGGGTTCTTACCCAAGGCGGTGACCGCGAGCTCGTGCTCGCGCATGGCCCGCAGCGTCCGGCCGTAGGGTGACTTGACGATGCGCTGCGACACAAAGAAGACCAGTGCGCAGCAGACGAACGTCACCGCCACATAGGCCCACAGGTAGGTCGGTGAAAACACGTTGAACCGGTCGGAGAGAGGCTGCGGCACGAGCGACAGCCCGGCGGCGCCGTTGAGGAACGGACGCGCGTTGGTGATCACGAGGTTGGCGATGACGGAGAGGACGAGCATGGCGATCGCCTGGTAGTCGACGCGGAGGTGGCGGAGAACCACGAGCCCGACGGGCACGGAGAGCACGCCGCCGACGACGGCGGCGGCTATCCAGGGAATGGGGAACGGCAGCTGCGCCCCGAACACGTAGTGCTGGAACCCACCGTTCTGGGAGTCGGGTGGCAGCGCGAGAACCGCCGCCGTGTAGGCACCGGCGGCCTGGAAGACGATGAAGCTGAAGTTGACGATGCCCGAGACTCCGAACTGGAGGTTGAGGGCGAGGCAGGCGATGATGTCGACCCCGGCGTACACGGCGAGCGTCGTCAGGTAATAGGTCACCCTGCGGCTGCCAGTGTGCCCCGCTTGGCGAGCAGGCCCTGCGGCCTCAGCACCATCACGAGCACCAGGATCGCGAAGGCGGCCACCTCCTTGTACTCCGGCGAGAAGGCGGCGGCACTGATCTCCGTGACCTCGCCGATCAACAGGGCGCCGATCATCGCTCCGTAGGGGTTGCCGGCACCGCCCAGGACCGAGGCGGCGATGATGCTGATCAGGAAGCCGGCGCCGCTGGCGACCGCGAACGTGTCCGAGTTCATGCCGGCCACCGTCCCGGCCACACCGCAGAGAGCGCCGGTGATCAACCAGGCGGTGTCAATGACCCGTCGGGTGGGGATGCCACAGTTGCGGGCAAGCGTGGGGTTGGCGGAGGTGGCGCGCATCGCCTTGCCGAGCCGGGTGAGTTTCAGCAGCGAGTGGATGACCAGCATGAGGACGATCGCCAACCCGATGATCGCGAGCTGGACGCCGGTGAGTGCGATCGAGCCGGCGTGGAACGTCGGGCCCACGTTCTGGTGGTACGAGACGCTGTAGTAGCCCACGATGGGCAGCAGCACGTTGGCGATCATCAGGGACGCGGCCAGCGAGATGATCACCATCCCGATGAGTGCTGTGCCCTTCTTCTGGAACGGTGCATACAGGACGCGGTTGATCAGGTACGAGAACACCGACCCGAACACAGCGCCGCCCAGCAGCGAGACCCAGATGTTGATGCCCGCGTTGTTGAGGCTGTAGGCCGCGTAGGCCGCTGCGATCATCACCTCGCCGTACGCCAGGTTGATCATGTTGCTGATCCCGAACTGCATGGTGAACCCGACCGCGGCGATGGCCAGCACCGAGGTGCTGACCAGGCCGAAGCCGAACGCCGCCAGGTACAGGCTCACCCGCAGTTCTCCCGGTCAGCTTCGGTCATCCACCGCCCGCGGCGATAACGGCGGCGGTCTGCTGTTCGGTCAGCTTGCCGAACTGCACCTCGTTGCCGGTGGCGTCGTACTTGACCAGGATGTAGCCCTGTTGGGAGTTGTTGTACTTGTTGTAACTGGTCGGTCCGCCCGCGCCGACCCACTTGATCGACTTTCCGCTGGCGAGGGCGGCCACGCCGGCGGCGTAGGTGTTGACCTCAACGGCACCGCTGACGCCGTTGCCGATCTTGACGATCTCGGGGTTGTAGACGGTCGGATCGGTGCTCTTGGTCGCATCCATGGCCAACGCCGTCTGCATGATGCCGTCGTACAGGTGCAGGGTCGAGCCCGTCTCCTTGTACTTGATGGCGTCCGCGTTCTGCACCGCTGAGGCGGTCAGGTTGGCGAGGAAATCCTCGTACCCGGGGCCGCTGAAGCTGACACCGAGATCCACCGCCTGGAAGTACTTGAGCACGTCGGGCACACCGATCGCGCCCGACACTGCGGAGAACCAGACGGGGTCGATGGTCGCCGAGGTGCCCATGAACGGGATGGACGAGCCGTTGAGTTGCTTGACCTCCGAGAGGTAGGTCGCGTCCGTGGAGCCCAGGGCCTCGGTGAAGATGGCGTCGGGGTGGGTCGCGAGCATCGCGGTGACCTCGGTCCGGTACGACGACTGGCCGAGCGCGAGCGCCTGGTTGATCGTGACCGTCGCGCCGAGGTGCTGGAGGGCGGTCATGGCAGGCTGCACGAACGCCTGGGAGCCGATGTCGTTGCCGAACACCAGCGCAATGCGGCTGAAGTGACTGCTGTCCAGCGCGCTGCCGACCAGCGCGTAGGCGTCGAACTCGTCCGGTGGCACGAGGCGGTGGAAGTACGTGAAGCTCGACTTGTTGAACTCCGACTGGCCGGTCATGCAGAACATGGGGACGTGGGCGTGGTCGATGATCGGCACCACGCTCGACGCCTCGTCAGACGTGCAGCCGACGACTGCCATCAGGTTGGAGTTGCTGGCGATCATCTGCTGCGCGGCGGGGACGGCATCCGCCGGCTCGCCGCGGGTGTCGAACTGCTGGCAGCTGACCTTGTGACCCATGATCCCGCCCGCCTTGTTGATGGCGAGCGACGCCGGGGTGCACGCTGCGAGGTAGCGCGGGCCGAGTGAAGCATCGGCGCCGGTGAACGGAGCGACGACGCCGACCAGGAGTGGCGAGGTGTTACCACTGCTGCTGCTCGATGGCGAGCTGCTCCCGCAGGCTGCGAGCACAAGCCCGAGCACGGCGAGCGCCCCCAGGGACCTGGACCGACTGTGGCTGCCTAGATCCATCACGCTCTCCTCTCCTCGTCCAAACGGCGGCGACGGCGCATTGTGCACAATCCTGACCACAAAAGTATCGACAATTTCAAACTCGAAGAACGTGCGAAGAAGGGACGGTTCTGCCGACCATGGCAGCAGCACATGCTCGCGACGACGGTTCCCATACCAACCGCCGTCGAGCGGACCATTCCGAGACATATCTGCGCCTGCGTGAGGCCATCACCGGCGGCAGGTTCCAGCCCAACGAACGCCTCGTGGAGGCCCAGCTCGTCGACCTGCTCGGCGCGGGGAGAAGCTCGATTCGTGCCGCCCTCGTCCGTCTCGACCAGGAGGGCCTGGTAACGCGCCAGCCCAACCGGGGCGCGCGCGTCCGTTTGATCTCGGGGCGCGAGGCGGTCGAGATCGAGCAGGTCCGCATCGCACTCGAGAAGATGCTGGCCAGGTCGGCAGCGGAGCACGTGAGCGCGGACGACCTCGCCGACCTCGGGGCAACGGTGGACGAGATGCACCGCCGCCTCGAGCAGGACGACCGTCTCGGGTACTCGGAGTTGAACTCGCGGTTCCACCAGCGCATCTGGAAGATGGCCGACAACGAGCTCGCAGCCTCTCTGCTGGCCACGCTCAAATCACAGAGCATCCGCGTCCAGTATCGAACCATCCTCCAGCCCGGCCGCGCCGCCCAGTCGATGCGCGAACACGTTGCCATCCTCGCGGCCCTCACCGCCGCCGACCCGGAGGCCACCGAGGCGGCGATGGCCGAGCACCTCAGTCACGTGGTCAGCACGCTCCGGCGCGCCATCGCCACCCGGCAGGTCAGGCTGCCCTGGGCGGCCGCGTCCGTGGCGCCGGCGGCGCTGCCCCCGCCGGTCGCGGCCGGTGCCGACGTCGCGGGCGCGTAGCCGCCGGCGGCGATCAGGCGGGCGGGTTGCCGTCCACGTACTCAACGCCCAGGCTGACGGCGAGGTCGCGCAGGCCCTGTATGTCGGCGCTGAGCTCCCCCGTCGACAGGCGCACCCGCAGGGCCACCTCGGCGGCGAGCCGTTCGGTGACACGCGCCAGGACGGCCGCCGCCGAGGCGGCAGGCACGCAGACCACGCCGTCGTCGTCGGCGACGATCGCATCACCGGGACTGACCGACTGGCCGGCACACACCACCGGGACGTTGACGCTGCCCGCGGCAGTCTTCGAGGTGCCCTCGGCGGAGACCGCCCGTGACCAGACGGGGAACTCCATCTCCCGCAACGCGGCGACGTCGCGAACCCCGCAGTCCAGGATGGCGGCGACGACGCCGTGGGCACGAAGGGAGGTGGCCAGGAGCTCGCCGAGCAGGCCGTCCTCGCTCTCCGCCGTCATGGCCACCACCAGCACGTCACCGGCGCGGCACCCCTCGACGGCGAGGTGGATCATGAGGTTGTCGCCCGGGCGGCAGAGCACGGTGACCGCGGTGCCGGACACGGTGGCGCCGGGGTAGATCGGACGCAGCCGGGGCAGGAAAAGGCCGCTCCGCCCCTGCGCCTCGTGCACCGTGGCCACCCCGCCCGCCCCGAGCGCTGCGACAAGCGCCGGGTCGACGCGATCGTGGTTGCCCACCACCACGTGCCTGGCGGTCATGCGCGGCCTCCGTTCTCGTGTCCGCAGACAGGACAGAGACTCATCGCGGCAAATGTACGCTGCTGGCGCGCCGCCAGGGGCGTGGAGGACACTGGCGCGGTGACCGTGCCGCCGCACCATCCTGCTCTGCGCGACGCGGCGCCGGCCGTGTTCTGGCTGGACGACCCCGCCGCGCCACCACCCCTGCCCCACCTGGCGGGAAACACCACGTGCGACCTGGCCGTGGTTGGCGCCGGATTCACCGGGCTCTGGTGCGCGTACCTCGCCAAGCAGCGCCAGCCGTCGCTCGACGTGGTCGTGGTGGAGGCGCGGCACACGGCCGCGGCCGCCTCCGGCCGCAACGGTGGTTTCTGTGACGCCAGCCTCACCCACGGCTTCGCGAACGGCCTCAGCCGCTTTCCTGGTGAGCTGACCACTCTCGACCGCCTCGGTCTCGACAACCTCGACGCCATCGAGGCCACGGTGCGCAAGCACGGAATCAGCTGCGACATGGAGCGGACGGGGATGCTCGACGTCGCCGTGGAACCCTGGCAGGCCGAGGAGCTCGTAGAGGCGGCGGCGGCGATGCGGGTGCACGGCTACGACGTGGATGCGCTCGACGCCGGCGCGGTGCGTGCCCAGGTGCGGTCGCCCACGTACGAGGGCGGACTGTGGATTCACGGGCGGACGGCCCTCCTGAACCCGGCGCGGCTGGCGTGGGGGCTGCGCCGACTGTGCCTTGAAGCCGGCGTCCGCATCCACGAGGGAACCGCGGTCACCGGCGTCCAGGACTCGGGCGAGCGGGTGACCCTTCGCAGCGCACACGGCGAGCTGGTGGCGCGGCGGGTGGCGCTCGCCACCAACGCGGATCGGCCCCTGCTGGCGCGACTGCGCCCGTTCATCCTGCCCGTCTACGACTATGTGCTGGTCACCGAGCCGCTCACCGCAGCGCAACTCGTGTCGGTCGGTTGGGCGAACCGGCAGGGGGTCGGCGACAGCGGCAACCAGTTCCATTACTACCGCCTCACCGCCGACTCGCGGATCCTCTGGGGTGGATACGACGCCATCT
>DAISRJ010000011.1:0-54978 GCA_036828955.1 Candidatus Dormiibacterota bacterium
CACGAGCTCGGCCTGCTGCTCGGCATCCCACCCGCCCCGCCGGCCCCGCACCATCCTCCCGTGACGCCTCTTCCGGCGGCGCTGATCGAGGCCGCCGAGGCGCGGGGCGCCGACGTGGTCGTGGTCGACATCGACTGCGACCTCGGACCCCGCTGTCTCCAGGTCCTGCGCCGCTGCGACCAGGTGCTGGTGACCATCACTCCCACCGCAGGAGGCGTGCTCGACGCCTACCAGAGCACCGCTGTGCTGCGCCGCCTCGGTCTGCGCGACCGCATCGGCTACGTCGTCAACCGCTGGCGCGGCGACGTCGACCTCAGCGACGCCATGGCCGACCTGCGCGGCGTCATCGCGGCCGAGGTCCCTGACGACCACAGGGTCGTCGACGCCGAGAACTGTCATCGCGTGGCCGGACTCGACGGCGACGGGCCGCTGGACCACGCTCTCAGCACGCTGGCGAGGGTTGTCGAGGCGGCGGCGCGTTCCGAGCGATCGCCGGCGGCGGCGGCGCGGTGGGGCAACCATGCCGGCTGACCGTCCCGGCGGGGGCAGGCGGCTCGACTTGCGTCCAGCGCCTGAGCGGGTGGCCGCGGTCGCCGCCATCGCCCTCGACACGCTTGACCTCACCGCCCTGGAACCCGGCGCCCAGTCGACGTGCCTCGAGACCATGGCCCGCCTGCTCTGCAGCGTCGACGTCCCGCTGCAGCTGCTGGTGCGGCGCCGCCGCTTTGCCGCCCCGGGGCCGCCGAGCGGCGCCGCTCCGAGCCCCATCGCCGCAGACCTCGACGCCGCCGTACGCAGCCACCGCGCGACGGCGCTGGCGGCGGTGCCGGCGTTCCGCAGCGACGTCGTCGTGGTCCTGAGCGGCTCGGACGGAGACGCAGCCGCCCGGCAGCGCCAGGCCGGGTTGGCGATGGAGGCGCTGCGCGCCGCAGGCCTTCGACCGCGCACGCTTCCCGCCGCTTCCGCGCCCAGCCAATCGGGCGCGGACGAGCGCGTCCGCTCCGTCGCCGTGGCGGATGCGTTCTGCTGTGGCCTGGAGTTGGAGCGGCTGCCGGGACGGCCGGTGACGCTGGGCTGGTTGCACCCCATGCTCAGCGCCGCGGCCGAGTTCGACGCCTCAGTCCACCTCGTCCCCGTCGAGCCCGCGGCGGCGCATCGCGCCATCGAACGGCGCCTGCGCAGCCTCACCGCCGACCGCCTCATCGACATCGACCGCGGCCGCATCGGCGACGCCGCCATCGACGTGGGCCTGGAGGCCGCTGGGGCGCTCCGCGATCGGCTGGCTCGTAACGAAGTGCGCCCGGTGCGTCTGTCGATCGCGGTTGCTGCACGAGGCGCAACCGAGGCGGAGGCGCGCCACGCCGCCGAGGTCATCCGCGCGGGCGCGGCCGGGGCGGGGCTGCGCCTGCGCCACGCCCACCTGCGCCACGCCGCCATCTGGCGCAGCACGCTGCCGCTGGGCGACGAGGCGCCCGGCGGCAAACTGGTCGACTCCGCCGCGGCCGCCACCTGCCTGCCCCTGACCGAGACCGTCTGCGACGACCGCACCGGCTACCGCCTCGGGGTGACCCGCCGTTCGGGCGTGCCGGTGGCGGTCGACGTCTTCGACACCGACCAGCACAGCAACGCCAACCTCGCCGTCTTCGCCACCAGCGGCCACGGCAAGAGCTTCGCCATCGGGGCGGTCGTGCTCGAGGCTGTCACGCACGGGGTGGGGGCACTGATCGTCGACCCCGAGGGCGAGTACGAGCACCTCATGCACGCGACCGGCGGGCAGTACCTGCGCCTCGGCTCGGTGGGGGCGGGTGCGCTCAACGTCTTCGACGCCGCGCCGACCACGGCGGAGGCGATCCCGGTGGCCGTCGACCTCGTCCACGTCCTCTGCGGGAGCGTGCTGGACGAGGTGGAGCGTGCCCGCGTCGACGCCGCGCTCCACGACGCCGTCGCCGCCGCGGCGGGTCGTCGCCCCGTTCTGCTCGGGGACTGCGTCGCGGCGCTTGACGGCACCGCCCCGCGTGCGGCGGCGGTCTTGCGGCGCGTCTGCGGCGGATCGCTCGGCACCCTCTTCAACCGGCCCAGCGACATCAACCTCGACAGCGACCTCTGCGCCATCTCGCTGCGCGACCTGCCCCATGAATTCGTGCCGGCGGCGACGTTGCTCATCGCGCAGTGGCTGTGGACGCGCGTGCGCAGGGAGACAAAGCGCCGCCACATCGTGCTCGACGAGGTGGGCGCGCTGTGCGTCCATCCACCGCTGCGCGAGCTGCTCGTACAGCTGGCGCGACGATGTCGCAAGTACGGGGCGTCGCTGGTGGTGGCGACACAGAACGTCGAGGACCTGCTCCGCAGCGAGGAGGGATCGGTGGTCGCCACCAACTGTGCGACCGTGCTGCTCGGCGGTCACCGTGCCGCGGAGGCACTGCAGATGGAGCGCGCTTTCGGCCTCACAGAAGCACAGCGACGCTTCGTGGAACACGCGCCGCGAGGCGAATTCCTGTTGCTCGCCGGGCGGCGCCGCTGCGAGGTCCGCATCGACGTTCCCGACCTCCACCGCTCCATCCTGGTGCCGCCCTGAGGGCCGCATCGAGGTGGCAACCGGGGCTCCGGACGATCACAATGGGCTGGCGCCACCCCCTTGACGGCTCGACCGACTCGTATCAACATATGGGGGCCACGGGACGGTCGACCCCCAAGATGTGGGATAATCTGGTTTCACACACCGGCCAGGTCAGGGGACATCCGACCCGGGGCGCATTCCCAGCCAACGACGCAGTAGAAGTGCCCCGCCGGGATATTGACGAGGGATAACCGTGGATCGACCTGTCTCCGCCTCCGACGCCTCCGACACCTCCGCCAGCCGCAGCGCAACGGCCGGGACTGCCCGCAGGCAACGCGGCCGGGGCGCACCCACCGCGTCCAAGGTCGAGCTCTCGGGGGGGACGGGGCTCACGGTGACCAGGCGCTTCACCAGCGATGGCGTGCATCCCTTCGACCAGGTGACCTGGGAGAAGCGCAGCGCCATCATCGGCAACGAGCGCGGTGAGACGGTCTTCGAGCAGGCCGACGTGGAGATCCCGTCGACGTGGTCGCAGATGGCGACCAACGTGGTGGTCAGCAAGTACTTCCGCGGGCCGCTCGGCACCCCCAGGCGCGAGACCAGCGTCCGCCAGGTGATCGGGCGCGTCTGCGACACCATCGCCAACTGGGGTCGCGCGGGCGGCTACTTTGCGAGCGAGGAGGACGCGCAGGCGTTCCAGGACGAGCTCACCCACCTGGTCCTGCACCAGAAGATGAGCTTCAACAGCCCGGTGTGGTTCAACGTGGGCGTTCCCGGTACGCGACCGCAGGCATCCGCGTGCTTCATCAATTCGGTCGAGGACACCATGGAGTCCATCCTCGGGCTCGCCAAGACCGAGGGAATGCTCTTCAAGTACGGCAGCGGCACCGGTACCAACCTCTCGCCCTTGCGCAGCTCCAACGAGCAGCTCGGCGGCGGTGGCACGGCCAGCGGACCGGTGTCGTTCATGAAGGGCTTCGACGCCTTCGCCGGCGTCATCAAGAGCGGCGGCACCACGCGCCGCGCCGCCAAGATGGTCATCCTCAACGCCGACCACCCCGACGTCGAGGAGTTCGTCACCTGCAAGGTGCGCGAGGAGCGCAAGGCGTGGGCGCTCATCGAGGCGGGCTACGACTCGTCCTTCACCGGCGAGGCGTACGGGTCCGTCTTCTTCCAGAACAGCAACAACTCGGTGCGCGTCACCGACGAGTTCATGCGTGCCGTCGCCGAGGACCGCGACTGGCACCTGCGCGCGGTCACCGACCAGAACCGCGTCGTCAGGACGATGCGCGCGCGCGAGCTGATGCGCCTCATGGCCGAGTCCGCGTGGCAGTGCGGCGACCCCGGCATCCAGTACGACACCACCATCAACGACTGGCACACATCGGCGAACAGCGGGCGCATCAACGCCAGCAATCCCTGCTCCGAGTACATGTACCTCGACGACTCGGCATGCAACCTGGCCTCGCTCAACCTCATGAAGTTCCTCAACGAGGACGGCAGCATCGACGTCGAGAGCTACCGCCACGCGGTGCACATGACCATCACCGCCCAGGAGATCCTGGTCGGCAACGCCGCCTACCCCACCGAGCAGATCGGCAGGAACAGCGAGGACTTCCGCCCCCTCGGGCTCGGCTACGCAAACCTCGGCGCGCTGCTGATGGCGCGCGGCGTTCCCTACGACTCGCCGGAGGGTCGCGACCTCGCCGCCTGCATCACCGCGGTCATGACCGGCGAGGCGTACGCGCAGTCGGCGCGCATGGCGCGTGAGGTCGGGCCCTTCAAGGGCTACGCCGTCAACCGCCAGCCCATGTTGCGCGTCATCGCCAAGCACCGCGAGGCGGCCTACAACATCCCCAGCGAGCGCGTCGAAACCGACCTGGTCACGGCGGCACGACGTGCCTGGGATGAGGCCCACGAGCTTGGCGCCAAGCACGGGTACCGCAACGGCCAGGCCACGGTGCTCGCACCCACCGGCACGATCGGTTTCATGATGGACTGCGACACCACCGGCGTCGAGCCGGACATTGCGCTGGTCAAGTACAAGAAGCTGGTCGGCGGCGGCATGCTCAAGATCGTCAACCAGACCGTGCCACTGGCCCTGCAGCGCCTCGGCTACGGCGACACCGCCGTGGCCGACATCTGCGCCCACATCGACGCCAGCGACACCATCGAGGGCGCACCGCCACTGCGCGACGAGGACCTCGCCGTCTTCGACTGCGCCTTCACACCCCAGAACGGGACGAGGTCGATCGCCTGGCAGGGACACGTTCGCATGATGTCGGCGGTGCAGCCCTTCCTCTCGGGGGCGATCAGCAAGACCGTCAACATGCCCAACGACGCCACCGTCGACGACATCGAGCAGGCCTACACCGACGGCTGGAAGCTGGGCCTGAAGGCCCTGGCCATCTACCGCGACGGCAGCAAGCGCAGCCAGCCCATGGCGACGTCGATGGACAAGACCACCGGGCGCGTGGTGCAGATCGTCGAGCGTCCACTGCGCAAGCGGCTCCCTGCCGAGCGCAACGCGCTCACCCATCGCTTCGAGGTGGGCGGACACGAGGGCTACATCACTGTCGGCCTCTACGACGACGGTCAACCGGGCGAGATCTTCCTGAAGATGGCCAAGGAGGGCTCCACGGTCAGCGGCCTCATGGACGCCTTCGCCACCGCGGTGTCGCTGGCGCTCCAGTACGGCGTGCCGCTGCAGGCACTCGTCGACAAGCTCTCGCACACGCGGTTCGACCCGCAGGGCTTCACCAAGAACCCCGAGGTGCCGATCGCCAAGTCGCTGATGGACTACATCTTCCGGTGGATGGCATCCCGCTTCATGCCGCTGGAAGATCGGGACAGACTGGGCATCATCCGCCGCGACGGCACCGATCCCGGCACACCGCCGGCTGTGGAGGCGGCGGTCGCCGCGGCTCCCGCGGCACCTCCCTCCGCGGCGACCGGCGTCAGTGGGTTCGCGGCCATGCGTGCGATGGTCCCGGCCGGCATCGTCGACAACGCACCCGGCGTCTTCGTCAACCAGGGCGATGCGCCCTCGTGCAGTGAGTGCGGCAGCCTCATGGTGCGCAGCGGCGCCTGCTACAAGTGCCACAACTGCGGAGCCACGTCGGGCTGCTCCTGACGGGCCTGCTCAGCTGAGGACAGGGCCCGGTCGCACGTTGCGGCCGGGCTCTTCTCTCGCCCCGGTTCCGGCTAGGACCGCATCATCAGGGCGATGTTCAGCACCGGAGCGGTCAGGCTGATGGCGGCGGCGAGCACCAGCGCCACCTTGGTTCGCTGCCCACGCAGCCGGCTCAACACCAGCAGCACCACCGCGAAGATCATCAGCACCTTCACGGTGAAGGCGCCCACCGGCGAGCGGGCGATGAGCTCGCGCAGCAACGGGTTGTTCTCGACGTAGCCATGGCCGGCCAGGGCGCGGTAGGTGGTGACGATGTCGGCGGCCTGGGCCGCGGCGATGATGGCCACGAGCAGCGCACACACCCGGTCGCTGAGGTTGTCCCTGAGGTTGCGGAGGCCACGGTCCTCGACCTCGTCGGGGACGATCTCCAGGATGCCGACGCCGACACGGTGGAGGCGCCGCTGGGCGGGGTCTCGCGCGACCACCTCGACGTCGGTTTCCGTCCGTGTCGCCATCGCAACCCCCCCACTTGTCCGTGCGCTGTCCCGGCGTGGGGGGAAGGATGGATGGTTTGCCCTGAGAAACGCAAGCGACGCGCTCGCGGGCGGTCAGAGGGGCCGGGTCAGGTGGCCGGACGCGCCTCGGCAAGCGCCCGCTCGAGGCGCTGCAGGACGCGGACGGTGTCAGCGAGCTCGGTCGCGTCGAGCTGGCCGAGCACGCGCTGGAGCATCCCGCGTCGTCCCCCGATGGCCTCCTCGAGCGCCGCCTTGCCTTCGGGTGTGACCCACACCGTCACGATGCGGCGGTCCTCCTCGCTGCGCGCCCGCCCGACCAGCCCGGCGTCGACCATGCGGTCGACGATCGCGCTTGTCGACGGCGGCGAGATGGCCAGGCGTGCGGCCAGCGTGCTCACCGTGATCGGTCCCACCTCGCGGAGCACGCCGAGCACGTGCAGCTGCGCGGGACTGTGGATGCACGAGTGAAGATGCGCCAGCATGGCCCGCTGACGCCGATCGATCCAAGCCTGCACCGCATCGACGGCAGCGGCCAGCTGGGTCGCAGTGAGAGCGGTCCCGGTGGTCATGCGATGGCGACGACGCGCTGGGCGGCCGCCGTCTCCTCCTCTGCTGTCGTGGTGCGACGCAACGGCAGCTCCGGCAGCAGGAACATGAACAGCAGGGCCGCGGCGGCGGACCCGGCGCCCAGCCACATCAGGCTCGCGATCGACGTCGAGATGTCGCCCTGGATACCTGTCGCGATGCGCGGGATGATCGGCGTGGCCGACGCGGGCAGCTGCTTGGCGAGCTGGCTGTCGAGGTTTCCCACGCCTGTCAGGCTGTTGGTGGCCGACCCGCTACCCTGCGCGAACTGACTGACCACGGCCGCCGGCACCCCGGCGCTGGCCAGCTGCGTGGGCAGCTGCGTGGCGAAGGTCGAGGCGAAGAGCGAGCCCGCGATGGCCAGCCCGACCGAGCCTCCGATCTGCCGGAAGAAGGTCAGGTTGCTCGTGGCCACGCCGATCCGCCGGATCGGCACCGCGTTCTGCATGGCGACGGTGGTCACCGAGAAGCTCGGGCCGACGCCCAGCCCGGCGATGAGCATCCACAGCGACAGCGTCCAGTAGCCGGTGCCGACCTGCATCCTGGTGAGCAGGAACATGCCCAGGGTGAGGGTGGCGACGCTGCCGAGCAGGATGACCTTGTACTTGCCGGTCCTGCTCACCAGGATGCCGCTCACGGTGCTGGAGAGGATCAGGCCGAGCATCAGCGGCCAGGTGCGGTACCCGGACGCGGTCGCCGAGAGTCCCTCCACGGCCTGGAAGTAGCGCGGCAGGAAGATGATCGCCGAGAAGAAGCCGAACGCGACGAGGAACGTCGCGATGTTGATCGTCGTGTAGGTGCGGTTGCGGAACTGGTCGAGCGGGATGATCGGCTCGCGCGCGAAGTGCTCGGCGACCGCGAACCCGATCGTCAATGCCCCCGCTGCGACCAGGTAGAGCAGGACGTGCGGCGACAACCAGTCATAGAGCTGACCCGAGGTGTCGGTCAGCCCCTTGTTGGTCAGGCCGATGAGCAACAGGATGGCCGCCGCGCTGAAGATCGCGATGCCCAGGAAGTCGAGGTCGCGGGCGCGGACCCCTCGCGTGTTGCCGCTGTTGGGCAGCTGGGTGGCGATGACGGCGAGGGCCGCGATGCCGATCGGCAGGTTGACGTAGAAGATCCAGTGCCAGCTGAGGTTGTCGGTGAGAAACCCGCCGAGGAAGGGGCCGATGATGAAGCTGAGGCCGAACACAGCCCCGAACAGGCCCTGGTAGCGACCGCGCTCGGCGGGGCTGAAGAGGTCACCGATGACCGCCAGCGCGATGGGGAAGATGGCGCCGGCGCCGAACCCCTGGAGGCCGCGGAAGATGATCAGCTCGCCCATCGACTGCGACAGCCCGGAGAGGGCGGAGCCGAGCAGGAAGAGGCTGACACCGATGAGCAGCAGCGGCCGCCGTCCGTAGACGTCGGAGAGCTTGCCGTAGATGGGGACGGTCACCGTTGATGTGAGCAGGTAGACGGTGACGACCCAGGTGTAGAGGTTGTTCCCCTGGAGGTCCGTGACGATGCGCGGCAGGGCGGTGCCCACGATCGTCTGGTCGAGCGCGGCCAGGAAAAGGCCGAGCATGATCGCCACGATGATCAGCGTCTTCTGCCGGGAATCGAGCGAGCGCGCGTCGGGCATCAGGGTCACCTCTCTTGCTTGGATTCCGCCGGCAAACCGTTAGTCGGCGAACTTAGTTAGGGTACCCTAACCTTTAGGCTCGCGTCAACCCCGAACAGGACCGTCGCAAGCAGGTGTCCGATGACCGCTGGCCAAGGGTCCGGGGCGCGCCTCATGCTGCCGGGATGCGCAGACAACCGGGCAGCCCGCCGTCATGACCAGGCGCGGCTGGCTGCTCTTCGGTGTCATGGGCGTGATCTGGGGGGTGCCCTACCTGCTCATCAAGGTGGCGGTGGCCGACCTCAGCCCCGCCTCCCTGGTGTTTCTGCGCACCGCCACGGGCGGTCTGGTTCTGCTCCCACTCGCCCTCGCCCGCGGATCGATCCAGCCGCTGCGCGCGAGGTGGCGCTGGGTCCTGCTCTACACCGTCGTCGAGCTGGCCGTGCCGTGGATGCTGCTCGCCGACGCGGAAAGGCACGTGTCCAGCTCGTTCGCGGGCCTTCTCGTGGCCGCGGTGCCCTTCATCGGCGCCCTCCTCGCCCTGCTCACAGGCGGCGAGGATCGCCTCGACGCGCGCCGCGTCGGCGGCCTGCTCGTCGGCTTCCTTGGTGTGGCCACCCTGGTCGGCTTTGACCTCTCGGGCGGAAGCCTCGGCGCCGTCGCCGAGATCGCGGTGGTGACGATCGGCTACGCGCTGGGCCCGATGATCATCGCGCACCGCCTGCGCGACCTCCCCGCTGTGGGTGTGGTGACCACCTCGCTGGTGCTCACCGCCATCGGCTACGCACCGGCCGGGGTGCTGCAGTTTCCCCACCACGCGCCCGCAGTACAGGTCATCCTGGCGGTCGCCGCTCTCGGGTTGGTGTGCACGGCGGTGGCGTTCCTGCTGTTCTTCGCGCTGATCGCCGAGGTGGGACCGATACGAGCCACCGTGATCACGTACGTCAACCCGGCCGTGGCGCTGGCGCTGGGGGTGGTCGTCCTCGGCGAGGCGTTCACCGCAGCGACGGCTGCCGGGTTCGCCCTGATCCTGCTCGGGTCGTTCCTCGCCACCAGACGCACCGGTCAAGCG
Organism: Candidatus Dormiibacterota bacterium; assembly: GCA_036828955.1. Taxonomy (GTDB): domain Bacteria; phylum Chloroflexota; class Dormibacteria; order Aeolococcales; family Aeolococcaceae; genus Aeolococcus. The sequence continues at coordinate 9,466 of DAISRJ010000011.1, forward strand.
GCCCCCCAACGCCAGGTGCCGGACGAGGCCATGGCCTCCACCGGCGTGCCGTAGGATTCGCGCCGCCGTGCCCCGGACCTTCGAGCTGACCCCGCGCGGCCCCTTCGACCTGGCCCACCAGCGACGGTTCTTCGGCGGCTGGCCGGCGTTTGCGCCGGACCCCGCGGCGGTGGCCATGGTGTTCCCCGTCGAGGGATGGACCGACTCTGCGGTGGTGCTGCTCCGTCAGCAGGAGAGCGGGGTCGTCACCGGCACCGTCCACGGGCCCGACGCGGACGGTGCGCGAGCGGCCTGGGACCAGGCGCTGGCCGTGCTCTCGCTCGACATCGACGGCACCGGCTTCGAGGCGGTCGGCGAGCGAGACCCGGTGATCGCCCGGCTGCAGAAGACCCACCATGCGATGCGCCCCGTGCTCTTCCACTCCCCGTACGAGGCGGCCTGCAACTTTGTCATCGGCCAGCGCATCTCCATCGCCCAGGCACGGGCGCTGCGCCAGCGGATGGGCGCTGAGAGCGGTGACAGCGTCGCCGTCGACGGGGTGACCTTCCACGCCTTTCCACGGCCCCAGCAGCTCCTCGAGCTGACCGAGGTGCGCGGTCTTCCGGACGAGAAGCTGCTGCGCATCCACGGCATCGCCCACGCGGCGCTGGACGGAGTGCTCGACCGTCGCCGCCTGCGTGCCCTACCCGTCGAGACGGCGCTCGCCGAGGTGAGCGCGCTGCGGGGGGTGGGGCCGTTCAGCGCCCAGGGAATCGTCTTCCGCGGCGCCGGTGTGGTCGACGAGATCACCGACGACGCGGTGGGCAAGCAGGCGGTGGAGCGCCTCTACGAGCTTGACCACCTGCCCGGCCAGGCGGAGATGCTCCGCCTCGCCGAGGCGTGGGCGCCGTTCCGCATGTGGTGCCTGGTGTTGCTCCACGTCTGGATCCGCGGCGAGGGAGGTGGCCCGGCCCCTCTCCGGCTCAGGCAACGCGGCCGGCGCACGGGCTGAGGGTGGCGCAGGTCAGTCAGGGGCGCGCAGGTGCGAGGTGTCGTTCCAGAGCGTGATCGACGGCCACTCGTGCTCCCAGCCGAGCGTGGAGACGCTGGCGGTGGAGAGGTTGACGAACTGGGCGAGCCGCGCCGGCTGGCCGATCCAGCGGGCGGCGAGGACCCGGAGCAGGTGGCCGTGCGCGAAGACGGCCACGTCACCGTGCACGCTGCGAAGCGTGGCCATGACCCGGTCGGTGCGCGCCGCCACCTGAGCCAGCAGCTCGCCTCCGATGACGCCGTCGTCCCACAGCTGCCAGCCCGGCCTGCCGGCGCGGATCTCCGCCGTGGTCATGCCCTCGTAGCCCCCGTAGTTCCACTCGCGCAGGTCGGGGTCGATCTGCGCGTCGCCACGCAGCCCGGCGAGTTCGCACGTGGCCACCGCCCGCTGCAGCGGGCTGCACAGCACCGCGGCGAAGCTCCACTCCGCCAGCCGGGCGCCGAGTGTGGCTGCCTGGCGACGCCCGTCGTGGTCGAGAGGGACATCGGTCCAGCCGGTGTGGCGGCCGTCCTGCGCCCATTCGGTGGCTCCGTGGCGCACCAGCACGACCCGCCGGGGCCGCGGCTGCGCCGGCTCGCTGCTCACCGCTTCCACGGCTGCCACTTGTTGCGTTTCGGCTTGAGCAGACGCAGGACGGCGAGCAGGAGGGCGGCGCCGATGAAGGCGACGACGATGTCGCCGATGATCCCGCCGGTGTCGACGGCCCGGTTCGGCGCGATCCAGGAGAGGAGCGCTCCGCCGATGACCGCCCCGGCCAGCCCGACGATGGTGTCGCCCAGGCAACCGAAGCCGCCGCCGGCCACGACGCGGCCCGCGATCGAGCCCGCGATCAGTCCAATGATCAACCAGACGATGATGTGGTGGCCGTCCATGGGCGCAGTCTACGCAGTGGCCCCCACCACATCCCGGCCGTCAACCGGGTCGGCGCCGGTAGAGTCGCGCTGATCCGAGGAGAGCAGATGCCTGACAGTCTCACCGTCACCGACAACCGCACGGGCAGGACATACGACCTGCCCATAGAGAACGGCGCCGTCCACGCCACGGCGTTCACCGCCATGCAGGTCACCGAGGACGACCACGGGCTGATGGTCTACGACCCGGCCTTCCTGAACACGGCGTCCTGCTCCAGCCGCATCACGTTCATCGACGGCGACCGCGGCATCCTCCTCTACCGGGGCTACCCGATCGAGCAGCTGGCCGAGCACAGCACCTTCCTCGAGACGGCATACCTGCTCATCCACGGCGAGCTTCCCAGCCCGTCCGAGGCGGCCGCGTTCGAGCACGACATCACCATCCACACGATGGTCCACGAGAACGTCAAGAGCTTCATGGACGGCTTCCACCACGACGCCCACCCCATGGCCATGCTGCTCTCGACGGTCGGCGCGCTGTCGACGTTCTACCCGGAGTCGACCAACATCTACGACGAGGAGCAGCGGCGCATCTCCATCAACCGGCTCATCGCCAAGATGCCCACGCTCGCCGCCTTCGCGTACCGCCATTCGCGCGGCCTCCCCTACAACTACCCCGACAACGATCTCAGCTTCGCGGGCAACTTCCTGAGCATGATGTTCAAGATGGTCGAGCCCCGCTACCACGCGGTGCCGGAGATCGAGCATGCCCTCGACGTGCTCTTCATCCTCCACGCCGACCACGAGCAGAACTGCTCCACCAACGCCATGCGTGGCGTCGGCTCGTCGCACCCGGATCCCTACTCGGCGACGGCGGCCGCCATCGCCGCGCTCTACGGCCCGCTGCACGGAGGCGCCAACGAGGCCGTCGTCCGGATGCTGACCCGCATCGGCACGCTGGACAAGCTTCCCGAGTTCATCGCGGGTGTGAAGGCGGGCAAGGAGCGGCTGATGGGCTTCGGTCACCGCGTCTACAAGAACTTCGACCCCCGCGGCGTGGTCGTCAAGCGCATGGCCGACCAGGTGCTGAGCGTGACCGGGATCAGCCCACTCCTCCAGATCGCCCGCGAGCTGGAGAAGATCGCGCTCGAGGACGAGTACTTCGTCAGCCGCCGCCTCTATCCCAACGTCGACTTCTACAGCGGGTTCATCTACCAGGCGCTGGGAATCCCGGTGGAGATGTTCCCGGTGCTGTTCGCCATCCCGCGCACCGCGGGCTGGTTGTCGCAGTGGGAGGAGTCGCTTCTCGACAAGGAGCAGAAGATCGCCCGGCCGAAGCAGGTCTACCTCGGCGCGGCGGCTCGCGACTACACGCCGATGCACGAGCGCGGTGTGTCGCGCCCCCACATCCTCGCCAGCTAGGAGACGGCCGGACCGCTGCTCTCGGTGGTGACCCAGAGGCGCTCGGCGAGGTCGGCGGTGATGGCGTCGACGTCGTGGGTGCGGTAGTCGAGCCAGTAGCGGCAGTGGAGCAGGATGCCCTCGCCGTCCAGCTGCAGATCCACCCGCGGCGGCGGTTCCTTGGCGACGTCCGCTGTGGACTCGAGTTCGCGCCGTGAGGCGCGCAGAGCGGCCTCGAGGTTACGGTCGCGCTCGATGCGCAGGCTGACCGTGTAGCGACGCATGCCGTAGGCAGTGCTGTTGATGACGACGCCGCTGAAAACGGTCAGGTTGGGGAGGATGGCGAGGCGGCCGTCGGCCGTGCGCAACGCGGTGGTGCGCAGCGTGATCGTCTGTACGACGCCGGCAATGTCGGCGATGCTGATCAGGTCGTTGATCTTGAAGGGCCTTTCGACGAGCAGCCAGATGCCGGCGAGCACGTTGCGAAGCACGTCCTGGAAGGCCAGTCCGATGGCCAGGCTGGCGAGGCCACCGAAGGTGAGCAGCAGGGCCAGCGGTACCCCGGCGGTGACCAGGCCGCTGAGGACCGCGAAGAAGTAGATGACGGCGCCGCCGATGTTGCGGACCAGGGCGCGAACCTGTGGATCGGCGCCGGCGCGCTGCACGGTGCGCGCCAGGATGCGACGCAGGAAACGCCCGATCGCGAAGACCAGGATGAAGATGACCACCGGTCCGATGACGCGCTCGATGATCGGACCGAAGATGCGGGTGGGGTCGTGGCTCTGCACCGTGTTGCAGAGGTCGTCGAAGAAATACTGGGGCTGGCAGGTGAAGACGGCGGCGGAGGCGGCGAGCATGGCCCGGATGGTAGTCAGCCCCTGCGGACGACTGCCGAGGACCTACTCCGGGGCGGGCTCGCTGGACTCGTCGTCGCCCTCGGCAGCTTCGACCGCGCCCTCCTCGACGGCGGCCTCCGGCTCCTCCTCGACGATGCGCAGCGCGGCGACCTTGACGACCAGCTCGTCAGGGTCGATGTGCACGAGCGAGACGCCCTCGGGCAGGACGATGTCGCGCACGTGAAGGCCGGCGTCGATCTCGGTGAGGCCGCTCACGTCGACGCTGAACTGCGCGGGGAGGTCGGCGGGCAGGCATTCGATGCGCAGCGTGTTGATGAGCTGCTGGATGGTGCCGACACGTGCCTCGGACACGGCCGGCGACTCGCCGGTGATCACCACGGGCACGTCGGCGGTCAGCTTCTCGAGGAGGTTGACAGCGAAGAAATCGGCGTGGATGGTGCGGTTGGTGCGCGGATCGATCTGCACCTCGCGAACCAGCACCTTCTGGGCGCGGCCGCCGTCGACGCTCAGGTCGATGAGCTGGGTGCGCCCGGCGCGCATCCAGACGCGGTGGAGCAGGCCGGCCGGTGCGACGATCGCCCGCGGCACCACGTTGTGGCCGTAGAGCACGGCGGGGACCAGCCCCTCGCGGCGCAGCGGTTTGTTGTGGCTGCCCCGCTCGTCGCGCGTCGTTGCCGCCAATTCGATCGTTGCCATACGGGGGGTCACTCTACCGGAACAGGGCAAGTCGGACGTCGCTGCGCGACCGTGGCTGAACCGCCTCAGGCGGCGACCCGGCCGAAGCGCTCCTTGACGTAGGCGACCGCCTCGTCCAGCGAGGTGCCCGGGGTGAACACCTTGTCCACGCCCAGTGCGCGCAGGGCTTCGACGTCGGCGTCCGGGATGATGCCGCCGCCGAAGACCACGATGTCGCCCGCGTCGCGCTCGCGGAGAAGGCGGATGATCTCGGGGAAGAGAGTCATGTGCGCGCCGCTGAGCAGGCTGATGCCGATGCCGTCGACATCCTCCTGGATGGCGGCGTCGACGACCATCGCGGGGGTCTGATGGAGGCCCGTGTAGATCACCTCCACGCCGGCGTCGCGGAGGGCGCGGGAGATCACCTTGATGCCGCGGTCATGGCCGTCGAGGCCCACCTTGGCAGTGAGGATGCGGATGTGCCGGCCTCTGTTCGCCACGCCGGGATCTTACGCCGCCGCGCTCGCCGCGGATCGCAGCTAGGCCACCGCCCCCGCGGCGTCCGCGATGGCGGCGGCGGCACGGCCGGCGCGCTCGGCGGTGGCCGCGTCCACGGGGACGTCACACACTCCGCAGGCGGCCCCGGCCAGGGCCGCGGCCAGGGTGCCGGTGTCGCCCCGTCCCGCCTCACCAAGCCGCGCCAGCGCGCTCGACACCCCGGCGGAGGCGGTCCAATCGAGAACGCTGAGGGCGGCCTGGAGCATGGCCCCGGGGTCGCCGGCGCCCGCCTCGACATCCGCCTGCGGCTCGAGGATGGTGAGCCGGTTGAGCAGGGCCATCGGTGCGTCCTCGAGGAGCGACTGGCGCACCCGGATCGCCGTTGTGGATGGATCGAAGCGGCACAGGTCGGCGGCCACCAGCGCCGTGGCGACGCACACCAGGGTGGTGCCCTCGTCGGCGCCGGCAGCGGAGGCGCAGCGGTAGGCGGCGCGGCGCAGACGGGGGCGGTCCAGCGGCGTGGCCAGGCCGATGGGCACGACGCGCAGCAGCAGGGCCGCCCCGGCGGCGTCAGAGAGGTGGCGGAGGTCGTCGACGTCGAGGACCCCCCGGGCGGCGATCGCCTCGGCGACGGCGAACATGTCGCCGACGGGGTCGGGGGCCAACCCGGGTTCGGTGGCGCTCCGGGCGCCGGCCGCTCCACAGAGCGCCGCCGTGATGCGCTGCTGGAGGTCGCTGAGTTCGCCCATGGGGCAACGCTATCAGGCGGCGGCGGTGCCGATGGCTTCGGCGCCGCTCCGCTCAACATCAGCGCGTGTCGACCGGGCTATCCTGTCCGCGATGGCGTCGATGGGACCGGCGATGCTCAGGACGGCGGGCCCGCTGGCTCGCGCAGCGGTGGGAGCCGCCCGCGGCTCCACGATCCGTGCTGCGTCCGCGGCGGCTCTGCGTCGCCTCGAGGCTCCGCCCCCGGGGACCGCTGCCTCGCATCCGCTGACGCCGGCCGCCGTGCGCGTCGAGAGGGCGCGCTCCCACGGTCACGGTGACGGCGCGGAGCAGACGGCGGTGACGGTGTGGTTCGGTCAGGGTCCATCGCTGCCCGTGCCCGGAGGTGGTGACTCGGTTCGCAACGCGATGCGCTTGACCACAGGCCTGGTCGGGGCCGCGGCACTGGCCGCGCTGTCGGTGGTCGCCGCCCGCCGCGAGGAGCAACGCGCCCGCGTCATCGACGCGCCGGTGCCGGCGACCCGCGTTCGCTGAGCGGCGCCGGGCCGGTCAGTCGTTCAGCCAGGGCAGCAGCGACGCGGTTCGTCGCGACTGGCCCACGGCGCGAAGGGTTGTGCCATCGCTGCGGAGCACCTCGCGTGAGCACGGGTTCATCGCCTCACGCCACTCCTGCAACACGCGGCTGGCGAACAGGCCGGCGGCGGGCAGCCGGGCGGGGATCACCAGCGCAACGGCGCGGTCGGGCAGACCGATGAGAACGTCGCCACCGGCGCGCTCCACGAAGGCGCGCAGCAGGGCGGGCACCATGACGATGCTTCCCTGGTAGAGATTGTCGCCGGCCAGGCGCCAGCCGTCGGCGGGGATGCGCTCGATGGCGGCGACGCGCCCGACGATGCGGGCGAAGCGTGTCGCCGTGTTCTCGTCGGCGGAGTGGCGGATGGCGGCGACGTCCATCCCCGCCGCCTCCCACTCCGAGCGGGGCACGCCGCGCATCACCTGGCCGGGCAGTGACTCGGCGATGAAGGCGACCATGTCCTCGCCGATCCGGTCGGCGAGCAACTCCTCGCTGCGCGCCAGGGACGCCAGGTAGCGGCGGCTGCGCACGCACCAGATGACCCGCGACAAGGACACGGTCTCGGCGGGCCGGGGCACCATGCTCGCCTCCACCGAGCGCACGAAGTCGGCGATCAGCGTGGCGGTGCGATCGGGATGACGCGCGCATGCGGCGTGGAGTGTGGACAGCGGCAGGGTGATGTCCAGGCCCGGTCCGCGCACCCGCAGGCTGTAGCGCGGCGGGTCGATCTCCACTGTGGTGGCGGCGTAGCGGGCCGCGATCTGCAGACGCAGCCTCTCGGCAAAGGCGGCCCGATCGCCGGGGGCGTCGCCGGCCATGATCAGGCGGCGCGGCGCCGCTTGCTGGCGACGTAGTCGACGAGAACGTAGTCGCCGAGGCGATCAGGGCTGATGAAGAAGGCGCGGCCGCGGTTGAGCCGGGTCATCTCGTCGACGAACTGCACGAGCTGGTGGTTGGACTCGAGCATGAAGGTGTTGATGACGATGCCTTCGCGCGTGCAGCGCTGCACCTCGACAAGTGTCTTGGCGAACGTTTCCGGCAGGGGCGGGTAGAAGAACACGGGGCGGCCGTTCTCGATGTGCGCGGTGGGCTCACCGTCGCTGACGATGATCACCTGCTTGTTGGCGGCGCCGTCGCGCGCCAGGAGACGGCGCGCCAGCATGAGGCCATGCTGCATGTTGGTGCCGTACACGTACTCGTTGACGCTGAGGTGGGGAAGGTCGGAGGAGCTGATCTCGCGGGCGATGTCGCTGAAACCGATGATGTGCAGGCAGTCGCGCGGGTACTGGCTGCGGATCAGCGAATCGAGAGCCAGGGCAACCTTTTTGGCGGCATAGAAGTAACCGCGCAGGGGCATGCTGCGGCTCATGTCGAGCATCAGCACCGTCGACGATCGGGTCAGCGAGTCGCTGCGGTGCACCTCGAAGTCGTCGGGGTCGAGCCGCGGGACACGGCTGCGCTCCGCGGGCGCCTCGGACGCCTGGCGCTGGATGGCGTTCATCACCGTGCGCTCGACGTCGAGGTCGAAAGGGTCGCCGAACTCGTACGGCTTGCTGTCCTCAGCGCGCTCACCGCGCTGGCCGCGCCGACTCAGCGCGTGCTCGCCGAAGCGATCCTTGCGCAGCTTGGCGAAGAGGTCGCCGAGAGCCTTCTGGCCGATGCGCCGCATCCCCCGCGCGGTGAGGCGCAGGCCGTCGGCGTCACGCTGCACGAGGCCGCGTGCTTCGAGCTCACGGGCCATCTGTGACAGCTGGTCGAGGCTGCGCGCGGCATCCTCGCCGAGCATGTCCTGGAGCTGGGCTCGCGTGTTCGGCGGCACCGTGCCGCCGCGATACACCTCGCGCAGGCTGCGCTCCAGCTCCTCCATGGCCTGGAGGCGGCCCATCAGGTTCATCGCCTCATCGAGGGGCAGCTCCTGGTTGCCGAAAAAGGAATAGCGCGATCCCAGGCCGCTGCGCGGGGAGAGCATCTCCAGGCCGGCACCGAGCTCGGCCAGCTCGGATTGCAGCTCGGGGTCGCCGAACACCGCGTCGACGAGCTCGCCCAGCTCGCGGCGCATCTCCGGCGACAGCGAGCGCATCAGCGAGTCCATGCGGGCCATCTGCCGGGTGATCTCATCGAGGAAGTCGTCGACGCGCGGCGGTGCGTTGGGGAAGAGATGTCCCCAGTTCCCCAGGAAGGCCTCGTAGCTGCTCTGTCGCTGCGCGTCGGGAACGCCCTCGAGCTTCTCGCGCACGAGGCGGTTGAGGTCGCGGGCCATGGCGCGCAGCTGGCCCACATCCTCGGCGGACATGGCCTGCATCTGCGCGGTCATCTCCTTGAAATAGGTGTCGACGACCCCCTTCTTGATCTCCTCGAGAAGGCGCGCGAAGGACTGCGCGGCACGCTCGTCCATGAACTCGTATTCCTGCAGCTCGCGGATGGCGCCACCCGGGTCGCGGGGCAGGTTCTCGAGTTGCTCGCGCCGCTTGGCCGCGACGCGGTCGAGGACGCGGCGTGCCGTCTCGTCGTCGACCTGGGCGAGGCGCTCGTCAATGCCCTGGCGCTCCTGACGCACGACGTTGTCGAGCTTCTCCGTGATGTCCTTGAAGACGCCGTCGAGGCTGTACTTCTCCAGCTGCTTGCGGCGCTGGCGCGCCAGGCGGTCGGTCATCTCCTCGAGGCCCATGAGGCGCCGGCCGGACCGATCGCGCCATCCCTGGCTGAGCATGCGCCGCAGCGCCGTCTCGAAATCCCAGCCGTGGAAGACATCCTCGCTGAGGCGGTTGAAAACCTCGTCGAGGTCAGGCCCCAGCGGGTCCTGGGTGCCGTCCCAGGCGCTGAAGCGGTGCGGACTCACCCGCCGTACACGGCGGTGCCGTCCATCTCCGTCTTGTTGAGCCTCTTGCCGCGGTGCAGGCCTTCGAGGATGAACTCCAGCACAGCGACGCGGGCTGCAGCGGAGCCGGCCTCGCCCAGCTTGGTGGCGGCGGCGTCGATGCCGGGAAGCTCGGTGAGAGCGGCGGCGTACGCAGCTGCGGACAGCGAGTCGCCCACCTCGACGGTGAAGCCACCGCGCTCGAATCGTTGCAGAAGCGGGGCGAACTCGCCGGCGCTGAAGTGGCGGCGGAAGACGTTGTTGCAGGCGCTGCGCAGCATCTTGTCGAGGACGGCGCCGTCGTCGTCGTCGTCGAGGGTCTCGAGCTCGAGCTTGCCTGCGCTCGACGCGGTGAGCGCGGCGAGGTCGCTGATGCGCGCCACCGCCTCCTTCTCGCCGGTGCGCAGGGCACGTCGCAGTGCGTTGCTGGCGAGGTTCTCCTGGTTGGCGATGCTCATGCGCACGGAGACGCCGCTGCGCTGGTTGACCTGGGGATGGCGGCGTGCCAGCTGCGTGAACTCCGCGACGATCTCCTTCATGTACTGGGGAACGTGCACGGGCACCGGCATGTCGTCAAAGGTGGTCGCCTCCTGGTCGATGATGGCGATCTCATGCTCGACATTGCGCGGGTAGTGGGTGCGGATCTGCGCGCCGAAACGGTCCTTCAGCGGGGTGATGATGCGGCCGCGGTTGGTGTAGTCCTCGGGGTTGGCGGTGGCGACGACGAAGACATCGAGGGGCAGGCGGAGGCGGTAGCCGCGGATCTGCACGTCGCGCTCCTCGATGATGTTGAGGAGGCCCACCTGGATGCGCTCGGCGAGGTCGGGGAGCTCATTGATGGCGAAGATGCCGCGGTGGGTTCGGGGGATCAGGCCGTAGTGGATGGTCAGCTCGTCGCTGAGATAACGGCCCTCGGCCACGCGGATGGGGTCGACCTCACCGATGAGGTCGGCGATCGAGGTGTCCGGGGTGGCCAGCTTCTCGCTGTAGCGCATCTCCGGGGTGAGCCAGGCGATGGGGGTGTCGTCGCCTGTGCTGGCCACCAGGTCGCGGCAGCGCCGGCAGAGTGGGTTGTAGGGGTCGTCGTTGATCTCGCAGCCGGCGATCGCCGGGATGGCGTCGTCGAGGAGGGCGCAGAGGCCTCGGAGCAGGCGTGACTTGGCCTGGCCGCGCTCGCCGAGGAGGATGAGGTCCTGGCCGGCGAGGATGGCGTTCTCGAGCTGCGGGATGACCGATTCCTCGTAGCCGAGGATGCCCTCGAAGAGGGTGTCGCCGGCGGCGAGGCGGCGGATCAGGTTGCGCCGCAGCTCCGTGCGCACGGGCACGACGCGGTACTCCGCGCGACGCAGCTGGCCGACGGTGGCCGGCCGGGACTCTGCCATGGCGTCCACCTTACACCGGCCTCCCGAGGCGACCGCGCCTACGCGCTCGCGGCCTGGAGGCGGCGCCGCTCGATGCCCCCGCGCGCGGCATCGCCGAGGATGCGTGGGAGCAGTCGCGTCAATCGTGATGCCACAAGGGACTCGGCGGCGGCGCAGCGGTCCTCGACACCGTGGCTCGGACCATCACCCGACGTCAAGAACGTGCAACAGGAACACACCATCCCGGATTCAGCGGTGTTGGGGCGATCGCGCGCAGACAGAATCAGCGAATGGCTCAACACCGGTCTGATTGAGAGATGCGCGTCCTGGTCGTCGAGGATGACATCGACATCGGGGAAGCCGTCCGCCGAGGACTCAAAGAGACCGGCATCCTCGCGGAGTGGTCCTCGGATGCCGACGAGGCGCTCATCGCGATCGGTCACGGTCACTTCGATGTCATCGTTCTCGACGTGATGCTGGGACGGGGCATGGATGGTCTCATGCTGTGCCGGCTGCTCCGCGAGCGCGATGTGCCCTCGGCGATCCTCATGCTCACCGCCCGCGATGCGGTGCCCGACCGGGTCCGCGGCCTCGAGGCGGGCGCCGACGACTACCTGGTCAAGCCGTTCGCGTTCCAGGAGCTGCTTGCACGAATCCGGGCCCTGGCACGTCGCCCGGCGACGTTGGCCCCGCAGGCCACGGATGTCGGCGGTTTGAGTGTCGACGGCACGGCGCGGAGGGTGACCCTGCTCGGCACCGAGATCGCCCTGTCGCGGCGCGAGTTCGATGTCCTCGAACTGCTCATCCGCCACGTAGGACACATCATGTCCAAGGAGCAGATCGAGACCCAGGTGTGGGGTTTTGAGGCGCAGAGCGGCGGCAACCTCGTCGAGGTGTACGTGGGACGCCTGCGTCGCAAGCTGGACGACACGGACGCCGGCCGCTTCATCAGCACAGTTCGCGGCATCGGCTACCGATTCGAGGCCGCCTAGGTGGCTGCGGAGCAGGATCGGGTCCGCGGAGCGCGCGACGCCTTCGAGCGCAGGGCCCGCGCTGTTCTCGCCCACCCGCGATCGCCCGCGAGCCCGACCATCGACGCGATCACCTTCACCGCCTGCGTGGCCGTTCTCGGCCTGGTCCTGGTGGGCGAATACTTCCTTGCCAACAACCCCACGCTCCAGGGCTTCGCCCTCCTCGCCATCCTGGTGGCGACGTGGCGGCTGCCGCCGCGTCTGTCGGTGCCGGTTGCCTGCCTCGCGTCCGTGCTGCCCTTTTTCTCCCTCCAGCTCGGCACGCTCGATTCCCTCACGGCGCGGTTCCAGCTGATCAGCACGGTGACCACCACCTGCCTCGCCGAGTTCACGGTGCGCGCGATCCTCCAGGCCGACAGGGAGCGTTCGGCACTGCTCGCGGTGCTGGTGCGCTTCACGGCGGACGCGGCGCACGAGTTGCGGTCGCCGATCACGGCCATCCAGACGGTGGCCGAGGTGACCCTGTCCCAGCCACGTCAGCCCGACCACTACCGCCGCTCCCTCACCACCGTTCTGCGCAGCAGCCGGCAACTGATCCGGCTCACCGACGCCCTGCTTCTCCTGGCCAGCGAGGACGCCGGGGCGCTCAGGGTGGCCGGCGGGCCCGTCGACGTCAGCGACCTCGTGGAGGAGGCTCTCGAGCGGTGGCGGATGCGGGCCGTCGAGGCGGGAGTGCGCCTCGGCGGCCCCCCGGCCGCGCCACCGGGCCATATCAAAGGGGACGAGGTGTTGCTGGGCCGCCTGCTCGACAATCTCCTCGACAACGCCATTCGCCACGCCGGGCTCGAAGGAGACGTGGCGGTGGAGGTGGACGGGGGCCAGGACAACGGCTGGACGATCGTGGTCAGCGACTCCGGCCCCGGCTTCGACGATGCCTTCCGGCCGCACGCGTTCGAAAGATTCGCTCGCGCCGAACAGCGTCGATCTCGCGATGGTGGCGGCGCCGGCCTGGGCCTGCCGCTCTGTGCGGCGATCGCCTCGGCACATGGGGGGTCGGTGAACATCGACGCCACCGTCACAGGGGCGCGACTCCGTGTCTGGCTCCCTGCTACGCCACAGTCAGGGGTGGTTCAGCAACCTCGGTCACGCTGAGGAGTATCAACCCACCTCAGAGGGGCGTCCCATGCTGACCGACCTGTTCTTTCGCTTCCGCGAGTCGGTGCGGCGCGTCCTTGAGCGCGACGACGAAGACGGTCAGGGCATGGTCGAGTACGCGCTCATCCTCGTGCTCATCGCCGTCGTGGTCATCGTCGTGCTGACCACGGTCGGCAAGCAGGTGAAGAACGTCTTCTCCAACATCAGCACGGGTCTCGGCACCTAGGTCACAGACCAGGCGGAACCACGTGACCCCGCGGCCGTCGCGGTCCGACTTGAGCGCTGAGACAGTGGGCCTGCTCAAATTCCTGATACTTCGGGAGTGACAGGAGAGGACGACCCACGCGAGACGCCAGCTTCCGCGGCTCTCGCGGTGGCAGCGCTGAAGGAGCTGGACCCCTCCGAGCATCGTGTCGCTCTCGTTCCTGGCGAGGTCGCCCGCTTGACCGCAGCCGGGCTGCGCGTCCTCGTTGAAGAGGGCGCCGGGGCCGCCGCATGGTTCCCAGACGCCGACTACGCCAAGGCGGGGGCATCCGTGGCCTCGCGTGCCCGTGTCCTGACGGATGCGGATGTCATCCTGACGGTGGGAACGGTTCCGCCGGACGTGCTTGCCGCTTCGCGGCCGGGGCAGACCATGGTCGGAACGCTGCAGCCGCTGCTGGCGCCTCAGCTTGCCGCCCGGCTGTCCGAGCGCGGCGTCACCGCCCTGAGCATGGACGGCATCCCTCGAACCTTGGGCCGCGCCCAGGCGATGGACTCGCTCACATCGCAGGCCAGTGTGGCGGGGTACAAGGCGGTGCTCATCGCCGCCGACCATTTCGGACGCTACGTTCCGATGCTGATGACGGCCTCCGGCACCACACCACCGGCCTCAATCCTCGTGCTCGGCGTCGGTGTGGCCGGCCTCCAGGCGATCGGCACCGCCCACCGCCTCGGCGCCATCGTCAGCGCGTATGACGTTCGACCGGAGACGCGCGACCAGGTGCTCTCCCTCGGCGCGAGGTTCGTCACCCTGCGTTCGGTCACGGCCGCGGTCGGCGAGGGCGGCTACGCGCGAGCCCTGACCACGGACGAACGGCTGACACTCCAGGGGGAGCTCGACGACCATATCGCCGCGCACGACATCGTGATCACCGCGGCACAGGTGCCGGGCCACCGTCCGCCACAGCTTGTCAGCGCTGCAGCCATTGCCCGGATGCGCCCCGGGTCGGTGATCGTGGACACTGCCGCGAGCGAACTCGGAGGCAACGTCGAGCTGTCACAACCGGGGGAGACGACGGTCACTCCCAACGGGGTCACCATCATCGCGCCTCTCAATCTGCCGGCAATGATGGCCACCGGCGCCTCGATGGCGTACTCGCGCAACATCGCGCGCATGCTGCTGAGCATGGTGCGCGACGGCAAGGTGGTGATCGACCTCGATGACGAGATCCAGGCGGCGGTGGTGATCACCCACGATGGCCGGGTCGTCAACCCCGCCGTCAACGCTTTGCTCGCCACTCCGCCGGAGGAGGTGGCGACCCAACGATGAGTGCAACACTTCTCGGCAATCTGACCACCTTCTTCCTCAGCCTGCTGGTTGGCTTCGAGGTGATCAGCAAGGTGCCGGCAATGCTGCACACGCCGTTGATGTCCGCGGCCAACTCGGTACATGGCATCGTGATCATCGGCGCGATGCTGATCGCTGCCGAGGCCCACAACCCCGCCGCGTACGCGCTTGCGTTCGTGGCTGCGGTGTTCGGCGCCATGAACGTCGTCGGCGGATATGTGGTCACCGACAGGATGCTGAACATGTTCCGCAAGCGACCTGCAGTCGTGGCCAGGCCGGACGGTGACGAGGTGGACCCGCACTGAGCAACTTCGACACAGCCCTGCGCCTCGTCTACCTCGTCATCGCCGGCGCGCTGGTGCTCGGGCTGCACATGATGAACTCGCCCGCCACCGCCAAGCTCGGCAGCAGGCTGTCGGCCATCGGCATGACCGTCGCGGTGGTCGCGACCGTGGCCCTGGTGGTGCACAGCAGCTCGATCGACGTCACCGGCTGGGTGGTCCTTGCCGCGGGGGTGCTCATCGGGTCAGCAATCGGGTTCCGGTTCGCGCGCATCGTCGCGATGACGGCGATCCCTCAGTTGGTGAGCCTCTTCAACGCGGTGGGTGGCGGCGCCGCCGCGCTGGTCGGCCTGGCCGAGTTCATCCGCGCAACCGGTGCGGGATCGACAGCGCCACCGCACATCATCATTGCCACCGTCCTCGACGTCGTCATCGGCGGCGTCACATTCACCGGCTCACTGGTGGCCGCCGCCAAGCTGCAGGGAACCATTTCGGGGCAGCCGCTGGTGTTTCCCGGCGCACGCGGCATCACCGCCTTGCTGTCGCTGCTCGTGGTTGCCGGCCTGGTACTGCTCCTCACAGGCGTCGGAGGCCTTCCGCTGCTGCTGGGGATCGTCGCGGCGTCGCTGGTGTTGGGCCTGACGATGGTGCTCCCCATCGGCGGGGCCGACATGCCGGTTGTCATCGCCCTGCTCAATGCGTTCACGGGAACGGCGGTCGCGATGGCGGGCTTCGTCATCGACAACACCCTGCTCATCATCGCGGGAGCTCTCGTCGGCGCCTCAGGCGGCATCCTCACCAAGCTCATGGCCGATGCCATGAACCGCTCGATCGCACGTATCGTCGCCGGCGGATTCGGGACCGGCGACGCCCAGGCTGCGGTGGCCGGAGGACCGGCAAGCTCGGTTCGCGAGGTGTCGGCCGACGACGCCGCCATCCAGCTGGCGTTCGCGAGCAAGGTCATCGTCGTGCCGGGCTATGGCCTGGCCGTGGCCCAGGCGCAGCATGAGGTGCGCGACCTGACCAAGCTCCTCGAGGAGCGCGGGGTCGAGATCACGTACGCGATTCATCCCGTCGCCGGGCGGATGCCCGGTCACATGAACGTCCTCCTTGCCGAAGCGGCTGTCCCGTACACCCAGCTCAAGGAGATGGAGGAGGTCAACTCCGAGTTCGCGCGTGCCGACGTGGCGCTGGTGATCGGCGCCAACGACGTTGTCAACCCGGCCGCCAGGCACGCCGGCAACGCCCTCTCCGGAATGCCGATCCTCGACGTCGACCAGGCCAAGAGCGTGATCGTGATCAAGCGCTCCATGGGACACGGGTACGCCGGCATCGACAATGAGCTGTACACCGACGCCAAGACCGGCATGCTCTTCGCCGACGCCAAGGCCGGCCTCGCCGCGCTGACGGCCGCGGTGAAGAGCCTGCTCGGCCAGGCGGCCTGACCGCTCCGGTCAGCGCACCCCGAAACCGGCCAGGACGGCCGATCCCGGGCAGAGCTGCGAGAACGGGATGTCACGCAGGGGTTGGTCGGTCGTGTCGTGCATCTCGTGAAGGTCGGCGGACGACTCGTCGACGTAGAGCAGGCCCGTGACGACATCACCGGCGGCATGAGCCCGGCGCAGATGCTCGGCCACCGCCTCACGATCCTTGGGGTCGTAGTCATCAGGGACCGACCGAACGCGCAACACGCTGCCGTCGTGCATGGTGACGCTGACCACACCCGCGACGGGGATCGAGGCCACGATCTCCGGCGCGGGCGGCACGAAGTCGGACTCCGTGGCGGTTGTGTCGTGATTGCGGGTGAACAGGTAGCTCTTGGTCGAGCCCTCGTGGTCGTTGAAGGTCACGCATGGCGAGATGACGTCGATGAGCGCCAGGCCGCGATGGGCTGCGGCCGCCTTGATGATCGGCACCAGCTGCCGCTTGTCGCCGGAGAATCCGCGGGCCAGGAACGTGGCACCGAGGCTCAGGCCGAGGCTCATCGGGTCGATCGGTGGCACCTGGTTGGGATCGCCGCGCTTGGTCGTCGAGCCGACATCGGCGGAGGGTGAGAACTGACCCTTGGTGAGGCCGTACACGCCGTTGTTCTCGATGATGTAGACCATCCGAACATTGCGGCGGATCAGGTGCGCGAGGTGGCCCAGCCCAATCGACAGGGAGTCGCCGTCGCCGGAGATGCCGATGTAGAGCAGGTCGCGATTGGCCGCCGCGGCGCCGGTGGCGATGGGCGCCATTCGACCGTGGGCGGTGTTGAACCCGTGCGCGCCGCGGGCGAAGTATGCCGTCGTCTTCGCGGAACAGCCGATACCGCTGAGCTTGGCGATCCTGTGCGGCGGCGTCTCCATCTCCCACAGCGCGTGAACGATTGCGGCGGTCACCGAGTCGTGGCCACAGCCCGCACACAGCGTCGACATCGAACCCTCGTAGTCGTGGATCGTCAGGCCCAAGCTGTTGCGTCGCAATCCCGGGTGCTGGATGGGCGGCCTCTCGATGGACGGCATGGTCAGGTCTCCATCTGAGCACGGACGCCGTCGACGACCTCGCCGGCGCTGAGCGGTGTTCCGCCGTAGGCGAGCACTGATCGCAACCGGTCCTTGGGCACCGCCGTCTCCAGCACCAGCAGCGACCGCAGTTGCGCGTCGCGGTTCTGCTCGACCACGAAGCAGGTGTCATGGTCGTCGAGGAAGCTCTGCACCGCGGGCGAGAACGGGAAGGCTCGGATGCGCATGTAGTCGAGCGGAAGACCCTGCGCGTCGAGCAACTCGATGGCCTCGCGAACCGCGGGACCGCAGCTGCCAAGCGTGACCAGCGCCACGCGGGCCCCGCGGCTCTCGATCTGCGGGTCGGGCACGTGCATCGCTGCCGCAGCATGCTTGCTCGCCAGCCGATCGACAACCTGCAGGTACTCCTCCGGCGTCTCGGTGTAGCCGCCATGCTCGTTGTGGCCTGACCCGCGGGCGAAGTACGCACCCTTCGGATCGACGCCCGGAAGCGTGCGCGCGGCCACGTGGTCGCTGTCGGGGTTCGCGTACCTCTCGTATGCCCCGATCCGCTTCTCGAGCTCCTTGGCGCCGACGACGCGCCCGCGATCGGGCACACGAGCATCGTCCCACGTGAGCCGTGGGATCATCCAGTCGTTCATGGCGATGTCGACGTCGGAGAGCATCATCACCGGCGTCTGGAAGCGTTCGGCAAGGTCGAAGCTGCGCACCGCGAAGTCGAAGCACTCGGCGGGATCGCCGGGGAACAGGAGGATGTGTTTGGTGTCGCCGTGCGACGCATAGGCGCACGTGAGGATGTCACCCTGCTGCGTGCGGGTGGGCATCCCCGTGGACGGCCCCGCGCGCTGCACGTCGACGATCACGACCGGGGTCTCGGTGTAGTACGCCAGACCGATGAGCTCGGTCATCAGGGATATGCCGGGACCGGATGTCGACGTGAAGGCGCGTGCCCCGTTCCAGCTTGCTCCGATCACGATGCCGATCGACGCCAGCTCATCCTCGGCCTGCAGGATCAGGTAGTTGTTGCGTCCGGTTTCCGGATCGCGACGATATCGCTGGCACAGTTGCGTGAACGCGTCCATGAGCGACGTGGACGGCGTGATCGGGTACCAAGCGGCAACGGTGGCTCCCGCGTAGAGGAAGCCGAGCGCGGCGGCGGTGTTGCCCTCGATGAGGATCGCGCCCTCGGTGCCGTCCATGACGTGCACATGACAGGGGAGAGGGCAGTCGAAGTGCTGGCGCGCGTATTCGTATCCGAGCATCAGCGCGTGCTGGTTGGACTCGCGCAGCGTGTCCTTGCCGGCGAACTTCTCGGCGAGCAGGTTCGAGACGATGTCGAGGTCGATCGCCAGCAGCGCGACGACGGCGCCGCAGGCGACGATGTTCTGCATGAGCGTGCGCGCACGCGGGCTGCGGAAAGCCTCGTTGCACATCTGGGCCACGGGCATCCCGAGGTAGGAGACGTCGCTCCGCATCGCGGACGGATCCAGCGGCCAGCTCGAGTCCCAGACCACGTAACCGCCCGCGCGCACCTCGCGAATGTCCTGTGCATGCGTCTGGGCATTCATCGCCACCATCAGGTCGAACTCGCGGACGCGAGCCGTGTGCCCAGAGCCGTTGACCCTGATCTCGTACCAGGTGGGCAACCCCTGGATGTTGGATGGGAACAGGTTCTTTCCGGAGACCGGGAGGCCCATGCGGAAGAAGGCCTGCATCAACAGGTTGTTGGCGCTCGACGAGCCCGTGCCGTTGACGTTGGCGAGCTTGATGGCGAGATCGACGACCCGGCTCTTGCCCCGGTGCGCCGTTTCCGGTGCGAGGCGGTCGAGGACCATCAGTGCGCCCCCATCGGGACGGCGACGCCTGCGGTGGGCAGGAGGAGCGTGAACTTCTGCATGTCCCAGGCCGCGGTGGGGCACCGTTCGGCGCAGAGACCGCAGTGCACGCAGAGGTCCTCGTCCTTGATCATCAGGCGGCCGGTCTGGGGGAGCGCGGACGAGGCAAAGAGCGACTGCGCGGGGTTCACGGCGGGCGCCGAGAGTCGTGCGCGGACGTCGGTCTCTGTGCCGTCTGCGGTGATGGTCAGGCACTGCACCGGGCACACGTCAATGCAGGCGTCACATTCGATGCACAGGGGCGCCGAGAACACGGTCTCGATGTCGCAATTGAGGCAGCGCTGCACCTCGCGCGCGGTCTGCTCGGCTGTGAACCCCAGTTCCACCTCGATGTCGAGGGCCCGGAACCTGTTGGTCAGCTCGACATGGGTCATCTTCTGCCGATGGGCTGGGTTGTAGTCGTTGTGATAGCTCCATTGGCCGAGCCCCATCGCCTTGCTCATCAGGTTCATCAGCACAGGCGGGCGCTCGTCGACGGCCAGCCCCTGACAGAGGTTGTGGATGGAGATCGCCGCCTGGTGCGCCTGCTCCACCGCCCAGATGATGTTCTTCGGCCCGAAGGCGGAGTCACCGCCGAAGAAAACGCTCGGCAGGCTCGATCGCATCGTCGTCTTGTCAACAACCGGGACGTCGCCGTCGAAGTCCATGCCCAGGTCGCGCTCGATCCACGGGAAGCCGTTGTCCTGGCCGATGGCGAGGATGACGTCGTCGCAGGGGAGGAGAACGGTGTCGATCACACTCGAGGTGCGGGCGTTCTCATCCCACTCCAGGCGTTCGAACTCCATCCCCACCAGCCTGCCGCCCTCGACGACGAACCGCTTCGGGGCATGGTTCACCATGATCTGGACGCCCTCCTCCTCGGCGTCGTCGAGCTCCCAGCTCGACGCCTTGAAGAAAGGACGTGGGCGTCGCGCCATCACGCGGATGTCGGTGCCTCCCAGGCGCAGCGAGGAGCGGCAGCAGTCCATCGCGGTGTTGCCGACCCCGATGATCAGGACTCGCTCGCCGACGGAGTCAACGTGGCCGAACGCGATCGATTGCAGCCAATCGATGCCGACATGGATGCGGTCGGTATCGTGGCGCCCTGGCAGGTCGAGCTCCTTGCCGCGAGGCGCGCCACTGCCGATGAACACCGCGTCGTATCCGGTGTCGAGGAGCGCCCGCATGCTGGTGACCGGGCTGTCGTAGCGGATGTCGACGCCCATGTTGAGGATGACGTCCACCTCCTCGTCGAGGACCCGCGCCGGGAGGCGGAAGCTGGGGATGTTGGTCCGCATCAGGCCGCCGGGTGTGGCGTGCTGCTCGAACATCACCACCTCGTAGCCAAGGGGGAGGAGGTCGTTGGCGACCGTGAGCGACGCCGGACCGGAGCCGACGCACGCGATCCGCCTGCCGTTCTTGGTACGTGGAATCGCGGGCAGCCGCTCGCCGATATCGCCGCGGTGATCCGCAGCCACTCGTTTGAGGCGGCAGATCGCCACCGGGGTGCCGTCGACCCTCTCGCGCCGGCAGGCCGGCTCGCATGGCCGGTCGCAGGTGCGCCCGAGGATGGCCGGGAACACATTGGACTCGCGGTTGACCATGTAGGCGTCCGTGAACCTGCCCTGTGCAATCAGCCGGATGTACTCAGGCACGTCGGTGTGGGCGGGACACGCCCACTGGCAGTCCACGACGCGATGGAAGTACGCGGGGTCCCCAGTGTCAGTCGCCTTCATGCCTTGGTTGGATTGGCCCCCGAACGAGTACTTCGAGATGGAGCGGTGATCAACGTACTCTAGAAGCGCTCATCCGCGCGCGAACAGGGCCGGACGGCTCGAGGTCAGAAGGGACCCCGACAGCTCGACCACGGGGATGACCTGCGCCGGACGGATGTCGCGCAGCCTGGCGCGGACCCGCACCTGACCCTGCCACTCGTCGCGTTCCAGGGCCACGCAGACATCGACACGGCGGTTCCGGGGCAGGTGCTCGGCGAGACCTGGCTTGAAGAATGCGATGCCCTCGAAGATGCCGGTGTCGTCCCCGAGAGCCACGCGCAGGTGTTGCGACGACGCCCCGAAGGTGCTGGTGGACAGCACCCGGCAGTCGCGCAGGGCCAGGAGCGGCGCCGCGTTCCCCTGGCCGCAGGGCTCGAGGAGATCGAGCACCTCGCACGTGGTGGGGACGCAGTCGGCCGCCGTGATCTCCCCATCGACGGCCACAACCCTCTCGCGAGGAGCGTCGCCCAACTGCGCCGCGACGGTGGTGCTCACGGCGCGGGCGAACTCGTCGAAGCGCCCCGCCTCCAGGCTGAAGCCGGCGGCGACCTTGTGGCCGCCGTAGCGGAGCAGAGTCGATGCCGCCCCGTCGAGCGCCTCGACGATGTGCACGCCCTCGACTGATCGCGC
Source organism: Candidatus Dormiibacterota bacterium (assembly GCA_036828955.1). GTDB lineage: Bacteria > Chloroflexota > Dormibacteria > Aeolococcales > Aeolococcaceae > Aeolococcus. The sequence continues at coordinate 31,035 of DAISRJ010000011.1, forward strand.
CGAGCCCTTGGCCTCACTGGGGTCGAGGCAGACGATGAAGCTGGGCCGCGCGTAGCGCTCGGCGAGCCGTCCGGCCACGAGGCCGACGATGCCCATCGGCCAGTCCGGGCTGCCCAGGACGATCGCGGGGGCGTCGTCCGCAAGCTCTGCGACCATCGTCTCGGCCTCGGCCACGGCGACCGCCACGGCGGCCTGGCGCTCGCGGTTCTGCGTGTCGAGCCGCGCGGCCAGTAATGCGGCCTCGTCCTCGTCGTCGGAGAGGCACAGCTCCAGCGCCAGCCGCGCGTCCTCCATCCGCCCGGCGGCGTTGATGCGTGGTCCGAGGCCGAAGCCGATGTCGCCGGCGCGCAGGTGGGCCGGCAATCCCGCCGCCTGGCAGAGCGCGCGAATGCCCGCATGGTTGCGAAGCCCGGGCAGGCCGCGCTGCACGATGAGGCGGTTCTCGCCGCGCAGCGGCATCATGTCGGCCACCGTGCCGAGCGCCGCCAGCGGGAGCGCCTCGTCGGCGCTGCCCTCGGCAACGAGGCCGGCGGCCTCCAGCGCCGCGAGCAGCTTCCAGGCCACGCCGGCGCCGGCGAGGCCGTCGAAGGCGTAGTCGCAGCCGGGCTGTTTGGGGTTGATCAGGGCGTCCGCCGGCGCCAGCGCCGGGGGCGTGCCGTCGGGGGCTAGGGGAAGGTGGTGGTCGGTCACCACCAGGCGCATCCCCGCCGGGCGCGCGGCCGCGACATCGACGCTGCTGGTGCCGCAGTCGACGGTGATCACGCAGCGCACGCCCTGGGCGTGCAGCTCCTCGAGGGCCGCGCCGTGCAACCCGTAACCCTCGCTCATGCGGTTGGGGATGTAGGCAACGGTGTCGACGCCGGCGTTGCGAAGCGCCCTGCTCAGCAGCGCGCAGGCGGTGACCCCGTCGGCGTCGTAGTCGCCGTAGATGGCGATCCGCTCACCGCTCGCGATGGATGTGCGTACGACATCGACGGCCGCGGCCATGCCGCGCAGACCGCTGGGGTCATGGAACGGGGCAGCGGAGTCGAGGAATGTCGCGGCGCTGGCCACGTCGTGGCCGCGCGCGGCGAGGATGCGCCCGAGCAGCGGCGGCTGACCGGTGAGGGGGGCAGCGTCCGAGACCTGCCAGCGGCGCGGGGCGGGTTTCATCGGCGTTCCTCGGGAGGCGCGGAAGGGATGGGACTGAGGTTGACCGTGGCCGGCGACAGCGCCCTGTCGCCGACCACAGCCTAGCCCCTCCCGGACAGGGTCCGCCCTCTGTCAGACGCCCGACGCAGCGCCCAACCTGATCGCCGCCGCACGGCGGTCGCGAAAACTCACGAGAGAACCGAACAATGCCACCACGGCTCCGGCCAGCACCACCCAGGCGCCGATCCCGACCGTGACGGTGTTGATGCCGGTGATCGGGTTGCCGTTGTCCGACGGGCTGGCGGCGGCCAGGACGACGAGCACGCCCCACAACGCCGCGAGGAGGGCGGCGGTGACCCCGAGGACGCTTCCCCAGCGCCGCCCCGCAGCCACCACGAGCGCGCTGAAGCAGAGCAGAAGCGCCAGGAGCAGGGTGGTGACGATGTCGTATCCCGCGTAGTCGAGGCCTGTCAGCGTGATCGACGGTGTGCGGTCGGCGAACACCACCGTCGACCACGACATGGGCAGCGCGACGGCCAGGAGCAGGCCCCCGAGCAGGAGCAGCACCGAGGCGGACGACACACGCTTCATGGGCAAGCGTCTCTCCGAGGAAGTGAACAAGCCGACCGCGTCGGCGCGCCCGCAAGCATCAACGCCATCGCCGGCCTCGTCCCGGCGGGGTTGGAAACGAACATGTCAAGACTTGTCAACCGCGCCGGCTCACGTCTGCATGAGGTGGCGGAGGACGTGGGTGAGGATGCCGCCAGCCCGGTAGTACTCGACGTCGGTTGCGCTGTCGAGCCGGCAGAGCGTCTCGAAGGTGGTCTGGCCGGTCTTCCCCACCGCGGTGACCTCGATCGTCGCCCCCGGGCCGGCCTCGGCGGTGCCCGTGATGGTGTATCGCTCGCGCCCGTCCAGCCCGAGCGAGGCGGCGGAGTCGCCCTCGCGGAACTGCAGGGGGAGCACCCCCATGCCCACCAGGTTGCTGCGGTGGATGCGCTCGAACGACTGCGCGATCACCGCCCGCACACCGAGCAGCATCGGGCCCTTGGCGGCCCAGTCGCGCGACGACCCCGAGCCGTACTCGCGGCCGGCGAGGATGATCAGGGGCACGTCCTCGCCCGCGTAGCGCATCGCGGCGTCGTAGATGGAGATCACCTCGCCACTGTCCATGTGCGTCGTCCAGCCGCCCTCCCTGCCACCCGCCAGCTGGTTGCGCAGCCGGATGTTGGCGAAGGTGCCGCGCGTCATCACCTCGTGGTCGCCGCGACGCGCCCCGTACGTGTTGAAGTCGCGCATCTCGACGCCGTGCTCGCGCAGGTACGCGGCCGCGGGAGACTGCGGGGAGATCGTGCCCGCCGGCGAGATGTGGTCGGTGGTGATGGAGTCGCCGAGCAGCGCCAGGACGCGCGCGTTCTCGATCGCCGCCGGGGCGGTCGCCACCTCATCCGCGTGCGCAAAGAACGAGGGCTCGCGCACGTACGTCGAGTCCGGCTCCCACTCGAACATCGCGCCCGTGGGCGCCGGCAGGCTCTGCCAGTGCTCGTCACCGTCGAAGATGCGCGCGTACTCATCGTGGAACATCTCGCGCTGCAGAGCGTGCTCGGTCGCGCCGGCGATGTCCGCGGCACTCGGCCAGATGTCGCTGAGGAAGACGTCGGCGCCGTCGCTGCCACGGCCCAGAGGCTCGGTGGTGAGGTCGATGTCGACCGTCCCCGCCAGCGCGTAGGCGACCACCAGCGGCGGCGAGGCGAGGTAGGCGGCCTTCACCTGGGGGTGGATGCGCCCCTCGAAGTTGCGGTTGCCGCTGAGCACGGCGGCGACGGCGAGGTCCTCGGACTCGATGCGCGCCGAGACGTCCTCCGGCAGCGGCCCGCTGTTGCCGATGCACGTCGTGCAGCCGTAGCCGACGGTGTTGAAGTGGAGCGTGTCCAGGGCCTCCTGCACCCCGGCGCGGCGCAGGTAGTCGGTGACCACGCGTGAGCCCGGAGCCAGTGAGGTCTTGACGTGCTCGGCAACGTGGAGGCCGCGCTCGACGGCGTTCCTGGCGAGCAGCCCCGCAGCCAGCATCACCGAGGGGTTGGAGGTGTTGGTGCACGAGGTGATCGCCGCGATGACCACCGCGCCGTCGGCGAGGTTCGCCGCGCTGTCGCCCGCCGGCACCGCCGTCGGGTAGCCGTCGACACCCTTGGGCTTGCCCCCCTCGGTGACCAGGCGATCGAGGTCTGCGGCCTTTGGCCTCTCGCGGTTGCCGCCGGCGCCGCCGTAGACGGCGGTGAACGAGTCCCACACGCCGGGTAGGGCGACGCGGTCCTGGGGCCGGCGCGGTCCGGCCACCGATGGCACGATCGAGGCGAGATCGAGGTCGAGGACCTCGCTGAACACGGGCGTCTCGGTGTCGTCGGTGCGGAACATGCCCTGTTCGCGGCAGTAGCGCTCCACCAGCTGCACGTGCTCCTCCTCGCGGCCCGTCTGGCGCAGGTACTCGAGGGTGCGGGAGTCGACCGGGAAGAGCGAGGCGGTGGCGCCGTACTCGGGTGCCATGTTGGAGAGGGTGGCGCGGTCGGCGGCGGTCATCGAGCTGAGCCCGGTGCCGCAGAACTCCACGAACTTGTTGACCACCCCGTGCTTGCGGAGCATCTCGGTGAGGGTCAGCACCAGGTCGGTCGCGGTGGTGCCGGCGGGCAGGGCGTTGTGGAAGCGCACGCCGACCACGACGGGGCTGAGCAGGAACAGCGGCTGGCCGAGCATGCAGGCCTCGGCTTCGATGCCGCCGACGCCCCAGCCGAGGACGCCGATGCCATTGACCATGGTGGTGTGCGAGTCGGTGCCCACCAGCGTATCCGGCAGGGCAACCTTGCCGCCATCGATGTCGCGAACCTGCACGACCCGGGCCAGGTACTCGAGGTTGACCTGGTGAACGATCCCCATGCCGGGCGGCACCACCCGGAAGCCGCGGAAGGCCTGCTGGGCCCAGCGCAGCAGCATGTAGCGTTCCCGGTTGCGCTCGTATTCGCGCTCGATGTTGCGCCCGTACGCCTGCGCGTCACCGAAGGAGTCGACCTGCACCGAGTGGTCGACGACGAGGTCGACGGGCACCAGCGGGTCGATGCGCCCGGGGTCGCCGCCGGCTCGCTGCATGGCGGCACGCATGGCGGCGAGGTCGACGACCGCGGGCACGCCCGTGAAGTCCTGGAGGAGCACGCGCGACGGCACGAAGGGGCGCTCGCGGTCCTCCGCCGGTCGCTTGCCGTCCCAGGCGGTGAGCATGGCCACGTCGTCGTCGCCGGCGAAGGACGCGGCGGAGTGGCGAAGGGCGTTCTCGATGAGGACCTTGACGGTGATCGGGAGCCGCGACGGGTCGCCGATGCCGCTCTCCGCGAGACGGCCGAGGCGGTAGTAGTCGACTCCGTCACCCAGGCTAGCCCGGGCGCCGAAACGGTCCTCGCTGCTCATCCTCTCTGACCTCAGGTCGTTGCTGTGCGGTTGGTTCCCGGCGCCGTCGCGACGCGGCCGCCAGCCTCGATCATCGCAGGCAGCGTCGCCACGACGCCGCTCAACTGGGAGTGGAGATCTGCGCCAGGAACGAGGTCAGGTGGGTGTACCAGCCGCTGAGCAGGAGCAGGCCCAGGGCCGCGGTGAGCACGCCGCCGATCCGCGTCATCGGACCGGCGAGGCGCGCCGCCCGCGCCGGCAGCGACGGCAGTGACGCCCACAGCAGCGCGATGAGCACGAAGGGCAGCCCGAGGCCGATCGAGTAGGTGGCCAGGAGGAGGGCCCCGGTGGCGACGTGGGCGCTGCTGGCGGCGAGCACGAACGCGGTCCCGAGGTAGGGCCCCACGCACGGTGTCCAGCCGATCCCGAAGACGATCCCCACAAGGTACGCGCCGGCCACGCCGCGGCCGCGCAGCCGCTCGGGCAGGCTGATGCCGCGCGCCCGCTCGAGGACGGGCAGGCGGAGCACGCCGGCGATGACCAGCCCGAAGAAGAGCAGCACGATGCCGCCCACGATCTCCACCACCCGCTCCACCTGGCGGATCGAGTGGCCGATCCCGGCGGCGCCGATGCCGAGCAGGATGAAGATGGTGGTGAACCCGGCGACGTAGAGGATCGACCCGGCCACGAGCCGGCCGCGGTTGTCGCGGCGCCGCCCGGGGTCGGCCAGGTCGACCGCGGTGGCCCCGCTCACCGCCGACAGGTAGGCGGGCAGCAGCGGCACCGAGCACGGGGCCAGGAAGGAGGCGAGCCCGGCCACGAAGGTGGCGATGAGCGAGGCGATGCTGACCACGTCAGCCGAAGGTGAAGGTGTAGAGCCGCAAGCCGGCGGGCACGGAGAGGTCGATGACGTGGCGGGCGCCGCCCTCGCCGGTGAGCAGGTGGTAAAGCTGCCGGCCGGCGATGTCCACACCGCCGGCCGTGAGGTCCGGGCCGAGCTGCGCGGCCGGCACTGCGCCGCCGTCGACGCGGACGTTCACGTGCAGCGAGGCCGATGTGTCCGGCCCGGCGACCAGGTACAGGTCGCGCGCCGAGAAGTTGAGGAGCACATGGGCCGCGGTGGTCGACAGCAGGTACTGACCGTGGTCGGCCCAGCTGCCGCCGAGCACGATGGCGTCCTGGTCGCTGGGCGTGCTGGGGTTCCCGTAGTTGATCGCCTGGCTGGAGGCGCCGTAGCCCTCGCTATCGCCGAGCTGGCCGCGCCCGCTGCCCGCGTACAGCTCCGGCGTCTGCGTGCTGACGTCGGGGGTGGCGGCCACGGGGGTGGGCGATGCCCTGATGCCCAGCAAGGCGGCGATCGCCGACTCGGTGACGTCGTAGTCGCCCTCCCCGTCGTGGATGTAGGCCACGTTGCCGGACTGGTCGATGAGGTACTCGGCAGGCCAGTACTGGTTTCCCCAGGCGTTCCACGTGTTCATCTCCGAGTCCAGCGCCACCGGCCAGGTGACCCCGAAACGCTGGACGGCGGCGGTGACATTGGCGCGCACCTTCTCGAAGTCGAACTCCGGGGAGTGCACGCCGACGATGACCAGGCCGCGATTGGCGTAGGTCTGCTCGAGGTGCTGCAGGTGCGGGATGGTGCGCACGCAGTTGACGCAGGAAAAGGTCCAGAAGTCGATGAGAACCACCTTGCCGTGCAGTCCGCTCACGGTCAGCGGCTGGCTGTTGAGCCAGCCGTCGAGGCCGGTGAACTGAGCCGCGGGCATGCGCTGGTCGACCGGGATGAGCGCGGCGTTGCCGATCCCGGCGGCGGCACTGGGCGGGGTCGGGCGCGCCAGGAACGTGAAGAGCAGCGCCAGCGCCGCCACCCCGGCGATCGCCGTCAGCGCCCACCTGTACCGCGACATTCGGCTCACCTTACGAAGAACATCGAGTTGATAGGCTGCGCTGACTTCGACGTTCATGGAGCGTGCAGTCGTGGAACCGCACAGCGACGGTCGGCGGGCACGGTCGGAGTGGTGACGGGCTGCTCCCGGAACGAGCCGAAGCCCTTAGGCTGATCGCCGGGACGGAAGCGCTCCCCGCAACAGCCGCAGGAGGATCAGCGTGCCCCGAGCCGTGGGACGGGTGGTGATCGAGAGCGTGCGCCCAACAGTGGACGCCGGCGGCTTTCCCGCCAAGGCCGCCACCGGGTTGCCGCTGCAGGTGAGCGCCACCGTCTTCGCCGACGGTCACGACCTCCTCCTCGCCTGGGTTCGCCACGGACCGCCACGCAGCCAGCCAACGCCGCCCGCTTCCAGGCCACCGGCTGGCTGGCGAGAGGTGCCCATGACGGCTGTGGCCAACGACCGCTTCGCGACCAGCGTCCTCCCCACCCGGGTCGGGCCCTGGAGCTTCGAGGTCGTCGCCGTCGTGGACGAGTACGGCAGCTGGCTGCGCGACCTGCGCCTCCGCGGCGACGCCGGGCAGGACCTTGCACTCGAATTCGAGGAGGGAGCCCTGATGGCAGAGCGCCGGGCGGCGCGCGCCGGGACCGGCGCAGCGGACCGGCGATCGCTCACCGGGCTGGCGCAGTCGCTGCGAGCCGGCAGGGGCGCCGACGTGCTCGTCAGTACCGCCGGGATGCCGGCCGCCATGGCGCTGATGCAGCGCACGGCGGACCGTGGCGTGGCCGCCGCGGTGGGTCCGTTCCCGCTCTGGGTCGACCGCGAGCTGGGCGCCCGCTCCGCCTGGTACGAGTTCTTCCCGCGGTCCGAGTGGACCGGTAAGGCGAGGTCCGGGACATTGCGCAGCGCACGCGCCCGGCTGCCGGGCATCGCCCAGATGGGCTTCGACATCGTGTACCTCCCGCCCGTCCACCCCATCGGCGTCGCCCACCGCAAGGGCCCCAACAACAGCCTGACCACCGCTCCCGGTGACCCGGGCAGCCCCTGGGCGATCGGCTCCAAGGAAGGCGGCCACACCGCCATCCACCCTGACCTGGGCACGATCGACGACTTCGACCTCTTCGTGAAGGCGGCGCGCGGCGCCGGCCTCGAGGTGGCCCTGGACTACGCCCTGCAGTGCAGCCCGGACCATCCCTGGGTCACCGAGCACCCCGACTGGTTCCGTCACCGTCCCGACGGCAGCATCCGCTACGCGGAGAACCCGCCCAAGCGCTACCAGGACATCTACCCGATCGACTTCGACTCCAGCGACCGTATAGCCCTGTGGGAGGCCCTCCACGACGTGATCGCCTACTGGATCTCCCATGGCGTGCGCGTCTTCCGCGTCGACAACCCCCACACCAAGCCCTTCGCCTTCTGGCAGTGGCTGATCGAGCGCGTGCACCGCGACCACCCCGACGTCCTCTTCCTCGCCGAGGCCTTCACCGCCCCGGCGACGACGAAGCGACTCGCCAAGCTGGGATTCACTCAGTCGTACACGTACTTCACGTGGCGGAACACCAAGTACGAGCTCGCCGAGTACCTGACGGAGCTGTCCTCAACCGGCATGGTCGACTATTTCCGCCCCAACTTCTGGGTGAACACGCCCGACATCCTCCACGCGTTCCTGCAGCGCGGTGGCCCCGCCGCGTTCCGCCTGCGCCTCATCCTTGCCGCGCTGACGGCGCCGTCGTGGGGGATGTACAGCGGTTACGAGCTGTTCGAGAACACCGCGGTGCGTGAGGGCAGCGAGGAGTACCTCAACTCCGAGAAGTACCAGCTGCGCTCCCGCGACTGGAACGACCCCCGCTCCCTGGCGCCGATGATCGCCCAGGTCAACGGCATTCGCCGCCGCCACGCCGAGGCGATCGCGCTGCTGCGCACGCTCCACGTGCACCATGTCAACTCCGACCACATGCTCTGCGTCTCTCGTATGAGCGACGATGGCAGTGACGTGCTCCTTGTGATCGTGAACCTCGACCCGTACTCGGCCCACGAGGGCACCACCTGGCTCGACCTGGCGGCGCTGGGCATCCCGGGAAGCGCGCCCTTCACCGCCCACGACGAACTCACGGACGCCACCTACACCTGGTGGGGGCCGTCGAACTACGTGCGTCTCGACCCCGCGGTGCAGCCCGCCCACGTCCTCCACCTGCGAGCCCAGTCGTGACGGCCACCGGGCGGCGCAGCAGCGCGCCTCCCGCCACGTCATCCATGGTGCCGGCGCGGCCCGCTGTGGACGGGGAACAGGTGCACAGGCTGCCGGCGTCCGACCCCCTCTGGTTCAAGCGTGCCGTGTACTACGAATTGCTGGTGCGCGCCTTCGCCGACAGCAACGGCGACGGCGTCGGCGACTTCCGTGGCCTCATCGACCGTCTCGACTACCTCGAGTGGCTGGGCGTGGACTGCATCTGGCTCCTCCCCTTCAACCAGAGCCCTCTGCGCGACGGCGGCTACGACATCAGCGACTACTACGACGTGCTCCCCGACTACGGCACCGTCGACGACGTCCGCGAGTTCGTGGCCCGCGCACACGAGCGCGGCATGCGCGTGATCATGGACCTGGTCATCAACCACACCAGCGACCAGCATCCCTGGTTCAAGGAGGCGCGCTCGTCGCCGGACAACCCGCGCCGCGACTGGTACATGTGGTCGGAGAGCAAGCAGCGCTACCACGACGCGCGGATCATCTTCGTCGACAGCGAGACATCCAACTGGACGTGGGACGAGCAGGCGGGCGCGTACTTCTGGCACCGCTTCTTCAGCCACCAGCCCGACCTCAACTACGACAACCCGGCCGTGCGCGAGGAGATCGTCAACGTGATGCGCTTCTGGCTGGACCTGGGCATGGACGGCTTCCGGCTGGATGCCGTCCCCTACCTGTTCGCGCGCGAGGGCACCAACTGCGAGAACCTGCCCGAGACCCACGCGTTCCTGGCGGATCTGCGTGCCACCATCGACAGCGAGTACCACGACAAGGTGCTTCTCGCCGAGGCCAACCAGTGGCCCGAGGACGTGATCGACTACTTCGGCACCGAGGAAAACCCCGAGTGCCACATGTGTTTCCACTTCCCGCTGATGCCGCGCATGTTCATGGCACTGCGCCGCGAGCAGCGCTACCCGATCACCGAGATCCTCGAGCGCACACCCCACATCGCCTCGACGGCTCAGTGGGGCATCTTCCTGCGCAACCACGACGAGCTGACCCTGGAGATGGTCACCGACGACGAGCGCGACTACATGTGGGGCGAGTACGCGTCGGACCCCCGCATGAAGCTCAACCTCGGCATCCGCCGCCGCCTCGCCCCGCTGCTCAACAACGGCCGCCGCCAGATGGAGCTGTTCTGCGGCCTGCTGCTCTCGCTGCCGGGATCACCGATCCTCTACTACGGCGACGAGATCGGCATGGGCGACAACATCTATCTCGGCGATCGCGACGGCGTGCGCACCCCCATGCAATGGAATGGCGACCGCAACGGTGGCTTCAGCCGCAGCGACTTCGCGCAGCTGTACCTGCCCCCGCTGATGGACCCGGTGTACGGGTTCTCGGCGGTCAACGTCGAGGCGCAGATGCGCAACGAGTCGTCACTGCTCCACTGGATGCGCCGCTTCATCGGCGTGCGCAAGCGCTGGGCGGTGTTCGGCGAGGGCGCGTTCGAGGCCCTCGACGCGGCCAACCCGTCGATCTTCGCCTTCCTGCGCACCCTCGACGGCCACGTCGTGCTCTGCGTCAACAACCTCTCCCGCTTCGCCCAGCCGGTGGAGCTCGACCTGCGCCGCTTCGAAGGCCGCACCCTGGTCGAGATGCTCGGTCACGTGCACTTCCCGAGGATCGGGGAGCTGCCCTACCTGCTGACCATGGCACCCCACGCTTTCGTCTGGTTCACCGTCGAGGACAACCGCGAGTGACCGCCGCCGTGAGCATCGACTCGGTGCGTGCCACCGCGGAGGCGGCCCTGCACGCGTGGCTGCCCCGGCAGCGCTGGTACGGGGGCGGCCGGGCGATCCGCTCGGTGCACATCGAGGAGTTGACCGCCGTCGCGGACGGGGATCCGCTGGTGGCCGTCTGCATCGTGGCTGTCGAGCACGATGACGGCAGCGTCGCCCGCTACAACCTGCCCCTGGCGGTGGGCTCGCCCCAGGTGATGCGCCCCAGCGACCCGGGGGCGGTCGTCCACGAGGACGAGAGCACGCTGGTCTTCGATGCGCTGGCCGACACGAGGACCGCCGACCCGCTGTGGCGGATCATCGCCAGCGGGTCGGCGATGACCCTGAACGACGGACGGCTGTCGGTGGGCGGTGGTGGGCTCGACCCGGACGCCGCGGAGATCAGCCCGCTGGTGCGCGAGCAGTCCAACACGTCGCTGGTGGTCGACGGCAACCACATGCTCAAGGTGATCCGCCGCGTCGTCTTCGAGCCCTCGCTCGAGCTGGAGATGACCCAGGCGCTGGTGGCGGCCGGGTTCGACCACATCGCGCCGCCGCAGGCGTGGCTGCACTACCACCGCGACGGCGAGGCCCACCCCGCCCTGCTGGCGATCGCCCAGCCCTTCCTGCACAACGGCACCGAGGCCTGGACGCTGGCGCTGACCTCGCTGCGCGACCTCTACGGCGAGGCAGAGGAGCACCTCCCCGGCGACGCCGCCGACCGCGTCCAGACGGTCGAGGATGCGGGGGGGAGCTTCACGTACGACGCCGTGCGACTCGGCGAGATGACCGCGCGGATGCACCTGGCCATGGCGGGCGCCGTGGGCAGGGACGTCGCCCCCCAACCGATCACGACCGCTCTCCTCAACGCCTGGGCAGACGAGATGCTCGGCGACCTCGACGCCCTCATCGACGGCCACCCCGGGGCCGTGCCCGGGCTCGGCGAGCAGCGCCCCGTGCTGGAGCGGCGCATCTCCGCCATCCGCACCCTCACCGCGCCCGGCATGGCCATCCGCATCCACGGCGACTACCACCTCGGCCAGGTGCTGCGCACCGACTCGGGCTGGACGGTGCTCGACTTCGAGGGGGAGCCGCGCCGCTCGGTCGAGCACCGCCGCCGCCGCCACTCCCCGCTGCGCGACGTCGCCGGGATGCTGCGCTCCTTCGAGTACGCGGCCGCGGTGGCGCTGATGGAGCGCATCCCGCTGCGAGATCCCTCCTGGGCGCACCTTGCCGCGCACGGGCGAAGCTGGAGCACCGCCAACCGCGAGGCGTTCTGGGCGGCGTACGTCGAGCGCACCGTGGGCACCGCGCTGCTCCCCGACCCCGGTGCCGCGCTGACGCTGCGACGCGCATTCGAGATCCAGAAGGCCGTGTACGAGGTGGGCTACGAGCTGGCTCATCGCCCCCAGTGGGTGTCCGTGCCGCTCGCCTTCCTCATGGAGGCGACCCCGTGACCACCACTCCCGCGCTCCCGCCCGGCCGCGCCGGCGAGTCGCGCCGCCTCGCCGACGGCGTCCACACCGACCCGCACTCGCTGCTCGGCGTCCACCCCGACGGCCAGGTCACCGTGGTGCGGGCGTTCCACCCCGACGCCATCTCCGTCGACGTCGCCCATCCCGGCGGGGTGGTGGCCATGAAGCGCATCGACAACGCCGGCCTCTTCGAGGCGGTCGTGCCCGAGGCCCAGCTCCCCGGCTACCGCCTGCGCTACCGCAACGGGGACCACGAGTGGGAGGTGGACGACCCCTATCGCTTCCTCCCCACCGTCGGGGACGTCGACCTGCACCTCATCGGCGAGGGCACCCACTACCGCCTCTGGGAACCGTTGGGAGCGCGGGTCATCGACCACCAGGGCGTTCGCGGGACCGCGTTCGCGGTGTGGGCGCCGAACGCCCGCGGGGTGTCGCTGGTCAGTGACGCCAACGGCTGGGACAACCGCACCCTGCCGATGCGCTCGCTCGGGGCCAGCGGCGTCTGGGAGATCTTCATCCCCCACGTCGGCGCGGGGCTGCGCTACAAGTTCCGCGTCATCGGCGCCGATGGCACGGTGATGCTCAAGGCCGACCCGATGGCTCGCGCCGCCGAGTCCCCGCCGGCCACGGCGAGCATCGTGACCGAGCCCGCCTACACGTGGGAGGACGGCGACTGGGTCGCCAGACGGGAGGCCTCCGACCCCGTCGCGTCCCCGATGTCGATCTACGAGATGCACCTCGGCTCCTGGCGGCGGGGCGCGGATGACGCCATCCTCAGCTACCGGCAGCTGGCGCCGCAGGTCGCCGACCACTGCGTGGAGATGGGCTTCACGCACGTCGAGCTGCTGCCCGTCGCAGAGCACCCCTTCGGCGGTTCGTGGGGCTACCAGGTGAGCAGCTACTACGCACCGACGGCCCGCTTCGGCTCCCCCGACGACCTGCGCTGGTTCGTCGACCACCTCCATCAGCGCGGCATCGGCGTCCTCGTCGACTGGGTCCCCGCGCACTTCCCCCGCGATGAATGGGCGCTGGCCCGGTTCGACGGCACCGCCCTCTACGAGCACGCCGACCCCCGCCGCGGCACCCAGCCCGACTGGGGCACGCTGGTGTTCAACTTCGGGCGCAACGAGGTGCGCAACTTCCTCGTGGCCAACGCCCTGTTCTGGGTGGAGGAGTTCCACATCGACGGCCTGCGCGTCGACGCCGTCGCCTCGATGCTCTACCTCGACTACTCGCGCAAGGCCGGCGAGTGGACGCCCAACCAGGACGGCGGCCGCGAGAACCTCGAGGCGATCGCGTTCCTGCGCGAGTTCAACGAGGAGGTGCACAGCCGCCACCCGGGGGTGATGACCATCGCCGAGGAGTCCACCGCGTGGCCGGCCGTGTCGCGGCCGACGTCAAGCGGCGGGCTCGGTTTCACCTTCAAATGGAACATGGGCTGGATGCACGACAGCCTCGACTACATCAGCAAGGACCCCATCTTCCGGCGCTACCACCAGCAGCTGCTCACGTTCGGTGTCTGGTACGCGTGGGCGGAGAACTTCATCCTGCCGCTCTCCCACGACGAGGTCGTGCACCTCAAGGCGTCGCTGATCGGCAAGACGCCTGGTGACCCGTGGCAGCGCTTCGCCAACCTGCGCACGCTGTTCGGCTGGATGTGGGCCCACCCGGGCAAGAAGCTGCTCTTCATGGGCGGCGAGTTCGCCCAGTGGGCGGAATGGAACCACGACCGCTCCCTCGACTGGCACCTCCTCGAGCAGCCTGAGCACTCCGGGATGCAGCGCCTCGTCGCCGATCTCTGCCACGCGTACCGGCGCATCCCGGCGCTGTGGGAGATCGACGGCAGCAGTGATGGTTTCCGCTGGATCGACGCCGGCAACGTCGACCAGAGCGTGGTCAGCTTCGTGCGCTTCGATGCCAGCGGCCACCCCGGCGTCGCCTGCGTCGCCAACTTCTCGCCGGCCGTCTACCACGACTTCCGGGTCGGCCTTCCCCAGGCTGGGGTGTGGCACGAGATCATCAACACCGACGCGGAGGCGTATGGTGGGACCGGCCAGGGCAACGGCGGCCAGGTGGAGACCGAGCCGACCGGCTGGCACGGCTTCGAGCAGTCGGCGCGGCTGACAGTTCCGCCGCTCGGCGTCGTGTGGCTGTCGCCGGCTCAGTAGTTGCACGGCCCGGGTCCAGCGCAGACAATGTGGCGCCGCCGCGGCCCGTCCATCCCAGGAGAAACCATGGAAACCGAACAGGCTCGCGAGCGGCTCATCGCTGAGCGCGATCGCCTCATCGAGGTGCGCGACGCCGCCAGCCGGCTGAGTGCCTCTTCAAAGCAGGCCGGAGCGGGCGAGCAGGCCAACCCCGACCAGCTCCCTGCCGAGCAGGCCAACGAGACGATCGAACGCGAGCTTGACCTCGGCGTGCTGCTCAGTGTTGAGAGCGAGCTTGCGCAACTGCAGCGCGCGCTCGGGCGCCTCGACGCGGGGACCTACGGCAGGTGCGAGGTCTGCGGCAAACCGATCGCCGAGGGACGGCTGGAGGCCAAGCCGGCGGCGCGGTACTGTGTCGAGGACCAGGCCAAAGCCGAGAAGGACCCTCTCCTGCGCGCTTAGGCCCCCGGCCTACCAGCCCAGCGGCGTGGGCGTGGACCAGTCGGTGTCGTGGACGTCGGCGAAGCGGAGGCGCTCCGGCCGCAGCGCGTCCAGCAGCGTCTCCTGCCAGTCGAGGAGGGCTGCATGGAGGCGCACGGTGTTGCGGGCGCGCACCGCCTTGCGCGGCAGCGGCACACCCACCTCGTGCTCGAGGCCGTAGAGCTGCTGGCGGAGGTTGCGGTCGAATGAGCGCTCCCCGGTGAGGTGGCGCTCCTCGAGGAGGTTGATGAGCGAATCGATGGCGGAGATGCGGCGACGGATCGCCGACCCGTCGAGGCGGCGGCGTAGCGACACCTTCCTCCGCTCCCAGATCTCACGGCCGGCCCTGGCGATCAGGTCGGAATCTCTTGTCGCTGCCGTGTTGACCGACATCTGCTTTGTCCCTTGTGGGTGCTGGCTGCGCCCCTCCTAGCGGTGTGTCATTCACGTGATACGCACAGAGGTCGCCAACGGAGCATCGGACCTCGCACCTTTCGCAAACGTGACAATTCCGGTCCTACGACCAGGCCGGTCAGTGGCGGAAGTGACGCTCCCCGGTCTGCACCATGGCGATGCCGAGCTGGTCGGCCGCCGCGGTGACCACCGAGTCCTTCTTGGACCCACCCGGCTGGATGACGGCCGCCACCCCGGCCCTGCCCAGGGTCTCGAGGCCGTCGGGCATCGGGAAGAAGGCGTCAGACGCGGCGGCGGATCCCTGGAGACGGTCGCCGCCGGCGCGCTGCACGGCGAGCTCGGCCGCCTCGACGCGCGACATCTGCCCGGCGCCGACACCGACGGCCATGCCGTCGCGGACGATGACGACGGCGTTCGACTTGACGTGGCGGCACACCCGCCAGGCCACGAGCAGGTCCTGCCACTGGCTCTCGCTGGGTGTGCGCGTGGTCATCACCGTCATGGTGCTGCGGTCCGCGCTGGTGCGGTCGAGCGTCTGCACGAGCAGGCCGCCGTCGACGCTGCGCACATCGAGCTGGGCCGCGCACGACGGCTTCTCGACGACGAGCACGCGCAGGCGCGCCTTGGCGGAGAGCCGCTCCGCCGCCTCCGGGCTGATCGCCGGGACCACCACCGCCTCCAGAAAGGTCCTGGCCAGCTCCTCGGCGGTGGCGTCGTCGAGGGGTCGGTTCAGGGCGACGATCCCTCCGAAGGCCGACCGCGGATCGCACTCGAAAGCGCGGCGGTAGGCGTCGGCGGCGTCCGCACCGACGGCGAAGCCGCAGGGGTTGGTGTGCTTGATGATGCACGCGGCCGGGTCCTCGAAGTCGCAGACCAGGCGGCGGGCGGCGTCGACGTCGAGCCAGTTCGTGAAGCTGAGCGCCGCCCCCTGGAGCTGGCGGGCGTGGGCCACGCCACCGGGCGCGCCGGGAATGGCGTAGAGGGCGCCGCGCTGATGGGGGTTCTCGCCGTAGCGCAGCTCGGCGATGAGCGCACCCCCGATCGTGTATTCCAGCCGGGCCTCCGGGCTGTCGCCCAGCTCGCCGTCGAGGTAGGCCGCCACGGCGGTGTCGTACGCGGCCGTGTGGGCGAAGGCGCGGGCGGCGAGGCGGTCGCGGGTGGGCTGCGAGATGGCGCCGTGCTCGCGCAACTCTTCGAGGATCGCGTCGTACTGCGATGGGTCAACGAGCACGGCGACGGACGCGCTGTTCTTGGCGGCGGCACGGATCATGGTGGGGCCGCCGATGTCGATGTTCTCGATGGTGGTGGCCCGGTCGGCGCCGCCGGCCACAGTCTCCGCGAACGGATAGAGGCTGATGACCACGAGGTCGATTGCGGTGAAGCCGTGCTCCTCGAGTGTGGTCATGTGGTCAGGGCGGTCGCGCCGCGCCAGGATGCCAGCGTGCACGGCGGGGTGGAGCGTCTTGACGCGTCCGTCGAGCATCTCCGGGAAGCCGGTGACGTCGCTCACCGCGGTGGCCTCGACCCCCGCCTCGGCGAGGGCGCGGCGGGTGCCGTCGGTGGCGACCAGGTCGACGCCACACTCGCGAAGTCCGCGCGCGAAGTCGACGAGGCCGGTGCGGTCAGCCACGCCGAGGAGGGCGCGCATCAGCCCACCCCCTCGCGGACACGGCCGCGGCGCAGGATGCGCACCCGCGAACCGGTGGAGTGCAGCCGCCCGGTGGCCCACAACGCAATCGCCTCGGGGAGCAACCGCCATTCCTGCTCATGGATGCGCCAGCGCAGCGAGTCCGCATTGTCTTCGTCGTAGACCTCGACGGCGGCCTGGAGCACGATCGGGCCACCATCGACGGCGCCGGCGGCGAGCAGGTGCACCGTGCAGCCGCTGATCTTGACGCCGGCGGCGAGCGCCTCCTCGACAGCGGTCATGCCGCCGCCGAACGCGGGCAGCAGGGAGGGATGGATGTTGAGGATGGCGTTGGGAAATGCCGCGAGCACCTCGTCGCTGAGGACGCGGTCGTAGCCGGCGCAGACCACCAGCTTGACGTGGGCGGCGCGCAGAGCGCGGACCATGGCGTGGTCGCGAGCGACGGCGTCGTCGCCGTGGTCGGCGACGGGGAGCGAGAGCGCCTCGACGTCGCGGGAGCGAGCGAGGTCGAGGGCGCCGCAGCGGCGGCGATTGCTGATCACCAGCACCACCTCGGCGGGGTAGTCGGGCAGCTCGCACGCGTCGAGCACCGCTGAGAGGTTGCTGCCCGCGCCCGACGCGAGGACCGCGACGCGGCAGGGGGCGCTCATCCCAGGCGGACGCGCTCACCGCCGTTGGACTCGACGACCTCGCCGATGCGCCAGACGTCGACGCCGGCGGCGTTGGTCACGGCGGCTGCCTGCTCGCGAGGCACCGCCAGGACCATGCCGACGCCCATGTTGAAGGTGCGCCACATCTCCTCGGGCATGACCCCGCCGGCGCGCTCGAGGGCGGTGAAGATCGGCGGCACCTCCCACGAGGAGCGGTCGATGACCGCGCTCAGCCCCGCCGGCAGCACCCGGGGCACGTTCTCGATGAGGCCACCGCCGGTGATGTGCGCCATGGCGCGGACGTCGACCTTCTCGCGCAGCTCGTTGACGGCGTGCAGGTAGCAGCGGTGGGGCTCGAGGAGGAGGTCGTCGAGGGGTTGATCTGTGCCCGGCAGCGGCGTCGACCAGTCCAGCTCACGGGCCAGGACGATGTGGCGCACCAGCGAGTAGCCGTTGGTGTGCAGGCCGCTGCTCGGCATGGCCAACAGGACGTCGCCGGCCTCCACCCGGGAGCCGTCAACGATGGCGTCGCGGTCGACAGCCCCCACGATGAACCCGGCGATGTCGTAGTCGCCCAGGGCGTAGACGCCGGGCATCTCGGCCGTCTCTCCGCCCACAAGCGCGCACCCGGAATCGCGGCAGGCGGCGGCGACGCCATCAACGACCTCGGCCAGGTGATCGGGCACCAGCCGGCCGGTGGCGTAGTAGTCGAGGAAGAAGAGCGGCTCGGCGCCGCAGCAGAGGATGTCGTTGACGCAATGGTTGACCAGGTCGACGCCGATGCCACGGTGGCGGTTGGTGGCGATGGCCACCTTGACCTTGGTGCCCACTGAGTCGGTGCTTGACACCAGCACGGGGCGCTTCCAGCGGCTGACGTCGAGCTCGAAGAGCCCGCTGAAGGCGCCGATGCCGCCGAGGACGCCCGGGGTATGCGTGCTGGTCACGGCCCTGCGGATGAGGTCGATCGCGCGGTTGCCCGCGTCGATGTCGACCCCGGCGTCGGCGTAGCGCAGGTCACCCATCTACGGCGAGTCTATCGGGCGGTGGCCTAGCAACGCCGGGATTGCGCAGGCGGCCTTGCGTCGCCGCGGTGATGTCGACCGCTCAGACGGCTCAGAAGCTGATGTCGTTCCCACGTGGAGGCAGCAGAGCCGGCGAAACAGCCGGCGCCGCCGGGTAGGGAGTGCCGGGAGCAGGTGGGGCGGCCGGCCAGGGAGGCGTCTGGGCGCCGATCGTTGCCGCCTGGTACATGCCACGGCGGCGCTGCGCCTCCTCGTTGGACACGATCTCCTTGCCGAAGGGCGCGAGCGCCAGAAAGGCGAGCTTGAAGTTCTGCACAGCGAACGGGATCGTGATGATCGGGATGCAGAGGAGAAGGCCGGTGATCACGTGGATGAGCGCGATGTACCAGCCCCCGAAGATGAACCAGATCACGTTGGCGCAGCCGGACGTGGCGGCCGATGCGCCCGGCCTGTCGACGATGGTGCGACCGAACGGCCAGATCACGAACATCGCCAGCTTCAGAGACTGGATGGCAAACGGGATCGTGATGATCAGGAGGCTCATGACGACCGCCGCGAACATGTAGCCGATGAAGAGCCAGATCCCGGCAAAGAGGAGCCAGAGGATATTGGCGAAGGTCTTCACCGCGGAGGCCGTGGCGGAGCCGGTCCGCTGACCTCGGAGAGCAACTTTCTGAGCAGGGGAAGTGCCGCCCGGTCCTTCTCGCGACCGGCAGCCTCCTTCGAGCGGATGACGTCTGCGAGCGAGGCGACCAGCAGCGTGATCCCGGCGATGTCGACGCGGATCGCATCGCGTACGAGATCGTCGAATCCACCCGTACCGGCAGGGAGGAAGCTGAGATCGAGGTCGCCGGCGTCAGTGGTGAGGTTCCACATCTCAACGTCGGCCAGGCTGGCAGCGTCGTGGCTGAAGCGCAGACCCGCACCTCCCGCGTCGTCGCGGATCCGGGCGTTCACCTCCGTCAGAGCGTCGGACAGGCGCGCCAGGTTGTCGCGCGTCCGCCGCGGCGTGACGTCGACGTCGAACGTGGCCAGGGTGGAGCCGTGGATGGTGGCGGCGAGGCCACCGATGACGACGAATTCGACGCCGTGACGACCAAGCGTCGCCAGCAGAACTTCCGGGTCAAAGGTCACGGCGTGCGGGTCGCGCCAGCGCTGGCGGCCCGGGCGCGCTCGACGAACCTGACAAATGTGGTGAGGTCGGCAACCCGCTGCGCCGGCGTGACGCGAAGACGATCGCGCAGCCGGGGCAGTTCGTCGTCGTCGCGCTCGACGAGCCTCACCTGCACCTCGAGCCTGCAGGCGCGCGCTGCTTCGTTCACCGTCTCCCACGTCGGCTTCACGATCCCTCTCTCCCAGCGGGAGATCGCAGCGTGGGACGTGCCCAGTCGGTCCGCCAGGACGCGCTGGCTGAGACCGGCCCTGAGGCGTGCCTCGCGCATGAGCAGGCTGCCGTTCATCCCACTATGGTATCTGATCTGATACCGTGGTTCAGTCGATCGGTCGCGCGGTCTCCCGTTCATCGAGGAATGCCCACCACGCGTCGGCGGCTCGGCGTGCCGAGACGAACACCTCGCCGGCGTCGGCGTCCATGGCCTCGAGCGCGTCGATGCCCCAGTCGCCGTGGTCGAGGTCCATGGTGGCGTGCACGTCCCAGAAGCTGGTCGTGCTCTCCTCGCATGCGTAGTGCCGGCGCAGACCGGAGGCCTTGCTGGCCGCGATCGCCGGGGCCTGGGTCTCGTACGCGACCATCGCGGCCAGCCCGGGCACAGAACCCGCCCCGGCGAGGCCGGCGTAGGTGCGCAGCAGCTCGGACGTGGCCGCTGTCGCCGGCGCCCCGCGAACAGCACCAACGCCGTCCGCGAAGCGCTCGAACAGCTCGATGTGCGGCATCGGGTTGGATTCCTCGTCGGCGAGGTTGAGCCGCACCAGGCCGGCGGCGACCTCGTCGTCGGTGGCCGCGAGCACATCGCGCAGCAGCGACGGCACCGCCGCCTCGAAGTGGCGGTACTGCTCCGCGTAAGCAGCCAGCTCTCCCGGCTGCAGGCGGCCCGCCTCCCAGCGGAGGTAGAAGGGATGGGCGAGCAGCTGGCGATCTTCGAGAGCCCGCGCGACGCCGGCCTCCAGGTCCGCTCTCACATGCATGGTTGCCATACCGGTCTCCTCGCTGACGTGGACGTGGGCGGCCGCGGAAGGGTCAGCGCGAGGATAGCTGCTCAACGCAACCCTCCCGGTGGATGTCGGTGGCTGCCTCTCAGGCCGGCCGATGCACGGCGGCGCGGCGGCGCTGCAGGTGGGCGCGCTCGGCGTCGTTGCGCACCAGCTCCAGGGCGCGGTCGTAGGCGGCGATGGCGTCGTCGTCGCGGCCCAGTCGTGTCAGGAACTCGGCGCGGGCTGTGTGGAGCAGGTGGTACTCGTCCAGCGACTCCGAGAGCTGGTCGGCGAGGATGAGGGCGGCTTCGGGCGAGCCCGCCTCGCTGATGGCGACGGCGTGGTTGAGCGCCGCGATCGGCGAGGGCGCCAGCTCCCGCAGGGTGGCGTAGAGCGCCGCGATCTGCGCCCAGTCCGTGAGGTCGGCGGCGCTCGCCTCGCTGTGGACCGCGGCGATGGCGGCCTCCACCTGGTAGCGACCGGGCTGGTGGTGGAGGAGGGCTGCCTCGAGCAGCTGCCGGCCCTCAGTGATCGCGGCCTGGTCCCAGCGGGAGCGGTCCTGGTCGCGGAGGGTGCGCAGGCGGCCGTCGCCGGACTGGCGCTCGTCGCGGCGGCTGTGGGTGAGCAGCATCAGCGCCAGCAATCCCCCGGCCTCCGGCTCGTCCGGCATCAGGCGGGTGACCAGGCGGGCAAGACGGATCGCCTCATCGCAAAGCGAGTCGCGCACGACGTCGGCCCCGGCGGTGGCCAGGTAACCCTCATTGAAGATGAGATAGATCACCGAAAGCACCGCCGGCAGGCGCTCTGCCAGCAGCGGTTGCGGGGGCACGCGGATGGGGATGCGGGCGGCGCGGATCTTGTGCTTGGCGCGCACCAGGCGCTGCGCCATCGTCGATTCCTGCACGAGGAAGGCGCGTGCGATCTCCGGGGTGGTCAGGCCTCCGATGAGGCGGAGCGTGAGCGCGATGCGAGCTTCGGGGGCCAGCGCGGGATGGCAGCACGTGAAGAGCAGCGCCAGGCG
Organism: Candidatus Dormiibacterota bacterium; assembly: GCA_036828955.1. Lineage (GTDB taxonomy): Bacteria > Chloroflexota > Dormibacteria > Aeolococcales > Aeolococcaceae > Aeolococcus. Next base: position 52,461 of record DAISRJ010000011.1, read on the forward strand.
GTCGTCGCCGATCGCCGTCGAGTCGAGCGGGGAGACGGGGTCGCTCTCGTCGTCGATGTGGAGGCGCAGGGCGGCCTCGCGCGCAGTGGCGCGGGTGCGCTCGCGGCGCAGGTGGTCGAGGGCCTTGTTGCGTGCGGTGGTCATCAGCCACGCGCCGGGGCGGTCCGGGACGCCGTCGCGCGGCCAGCGCTCGAGAGCTGTGGCCAGTGCCTCCTGCACCGCGTCCTCGGCGAGGTCGATGTCGCCGAGCAGGCGGGTCAGCGTGGCCACGATGCGCCCAGCCTCGTTGCGAAAGACGCCGGTGAGCGCCGTCTCGGCGGTCGGGTCGAGAGCCGCGCCCGGCGGCGGGTCAGCGCTCGACAATGGGGCGGATCTCTACTGAGCCGCCGTCGTTGAGCGGCACGCCGCGGGCGATCTCGATCGCCTCGTCGAGGTCGGCGCAGTCGATGATGTAATAGCCACCGAGGAATTCCTTGGTCTCGGCGTGAGGACCGTCGGTGACGATCGTCTCGGAGGCGCGTCGGCGGAGCGTGGTGGCGGTGGCCACGTCGCTGAGCTGGTCGCCGCCGACCAGCTTGCCGCGGCCCGCCGCCGCCTCGGCGAACTTCATGTGGCGCTCGGTCATGTCGGGTTCGGCGACGGCGTCGTTCGGCACGTTGATGAGCAGGATGTATTTCACGGGTAGGGACCTCAGTGGGCGTTGTTCATGGGGAGGAGCGCCCATCGTAGAGCGCAGGCGGAAACGCACTGGCCGGCTCCGCGCGATGCGAAGCCAGCCGGTGCGTTCGGTTACATCGCCCAGATCTGTCGCACCTCGATGGCACCCAACGCCGCAGCCGGGATCTTGGCCGCCCACTTTGCCGCGTCGGCGTCGTCCTTGCAGTCGAGCACGTAGTAGCCGATGAGCTGCTCGCTGCTGGAGGGGAAGCCTCCCTTGGACGACTCTGTCGAGCCGTTGCGAACCCGCACGGTCTGGCCGGTGCCGGACGGGGTCAGCGGGTCGCCATTCTGGAAGACACCGGCACTCTTAGCCGCCTCGAACATGGCGCCATAGGCCGCCATCTGGGTGTCGCTCTCGGGCGTCCCTGGGGTGGGGTTCTTGGTCTCGTCCTGCCAGAGAAGGAATAGGTAGTTCGACATCGAGGGTCCTCCGATCCGTGGTGCGGCCCGTCATGTGGGCCTCTCATCCCTACGACGCGGCCCGCGGAGGAAATCGACAGGTCAGGCGGTGTTGGGGACGCGCAGTCCCTCCAGGCACCGCACGATGAGGACGCGCACCTCCTCACGGGCGGCCACCGGGTCAGCAGCATCGGCAACCTGGAAGCAGGCCTTGGCGACAGCCCCCTTGGTCAACAAGGTCATCGCCGACCTGGGACCGGACATCCGCTGGCTGCAGAGCCACGTGACCGGGATAAGCTGTACTGCGTGTACGTGGCCCCGGACGCCGACATCATCTTCGAGCACGCCCGCTGCGGCGGCTTCCCCGCCACCCGGGTCAGCCAGCTCTCACGGGTGATCGATCCATCGACAGCCGACGTCCCAGTGACGGCGGACGTCGCCTAGATCGGCCGGCAGAGGAGCGGGGCGATGCAACGCGAGCAGCTGCAGGCGGTTCAGGGTCCGCTCAAGCGCCGCTACCAGGAGGACCCGGGGGCGGCGCTGGTCACGCTGAGCGCCTCAGGCCGGCTCGACGGTGAGGGCATCGCCTGCTCGGTGGCGACGGGACGGGCCCTCGTCGATGCCGGCCTGCATCCCTCCACCGGTGGCGACGGGCTCCTCGCGTGCTCGGGCGACATGCTCCTCCAAGCGCTGGTCGCGTGCGCGGGCGTGACGCTCCGCGCCGTGGCCACCTCGCTGGAGATCCCGGTCACCGGCACCGTGCACGCCGAGGGTGTGCTCGACATGCGGGGCACCCTCGGCGTCGACAGGGCGGCCCCAGTGGGGTTCCGAACGATCACGCTCGGCTTCGACCTCGACAGCGACGCGTCCGAGGAGTCGATCGCCACTCTGCTGCGACTGACCAAGCGGTATTGCGTCGTGTATCAGACGCTCTGCGGCGGTGTGGATGTCACCGTGACGGCGAATCGAGTCTGAGAGGTTCTGGCGCGGCCTCCGCGACGTGGGAGGCCGCGCCCGCGACGCCGCTGGGGTGAGCGGCGTGCGGGTCGCGTGGCCCCCGGTTTGTGCCAACGATCAGGCGGCCTGGGCGAGGTCGCGGTCCTGCGGCGCCCAAAGCGCCTGACGGAGCGCCAGCGGCGCAGCGCTGGGACCTGGCGTTGTCGCCCCACCGCGGTCGAGCCGCAACGGAACCAGCACGGCGAGTCCGGCGACGAGGGTTGTGACGATCACGGCGAGGGCGATGTTGACGATGAGCCATCCAGTTGTCATTGCGGTGTCTCCTCTTGATGTTGTGTCGGAACCGCACTGTGCGGATCGACTGACATCAGGATGCAGGCGGTGTCTCCGAGCGTCCTCAGTTGTTTCTGTGGGATTGCTCAGAGCTCTGCAGTGCGAGCTC
>DAISRJ010000012.1:0-41988 GCA_036828955.1 Candidatus Dormiibacterota bacterium
TAGAGTACTGGTCTGGGGGACCAGGGGTCGCAGGTTCGAGTCCTGTCTCCCCGACCATTGCGCCAGTGCTTCGGCTTCGTGGCGTTAGGTGCGCGTCGGCAGGTCGCGGAGAAAGTCGACAAGGCCGGCGAAGTAGGTTTCTTGATCGTCGTAGAGGGCGAGGTGGCTGCCTCTCGGGCAGTAAAGATAGCGACCGCGAGGAAGGAGTCCGGCCATCATCTCCATGTGGGCGGGGTCCATGGTGTCGTAACGGGCGCCGATGACCAGCGTCGGCACCTCGATCCGCTGGAGGTCGGCGACTCGGTCCCAGTTGGCCAGCTTGGCGTCAGCGCTCATCCCGAGCTCGCTGGGACCCTGCATCGGGACGTAGATCTTCTGATTGATGTGGGCGAAGGCGCGCTGCACCGGGTCTGGCCAGTTGTCGGCAGGCATGCGCAGCGTGTGATGCTCGTAGTACGAGGGCATCAGCAGTTCCATGTAGCGCGGGTTCTCGATGTCGCCTGCCGCCTCGAGGGCCTTGATCTCGGCTAACACGTCTTGGTCCATCGCCGGCAGGAGCACCTGCTCGGCATAGGTCGTGTACGCGGGCGCGCTGGCCATCATGTTCGAGATCACCAGTCCCCGGAGGTGCTCCTGGTGTGCCAGTGCGTACTCAATGGCGAGTATCCCGCCCCACGACTGGCCATAGAGAACGAAGTCGCCGCGACCCAGGCCGAGGGCGCTGCGGACCTGCTCCACCTCGTCGACAAACCGGTCCAACTCCCAGAGCGACGGGTCGTCGGGTTGGTCGCTGAAGCCCGAGCCGAGCTGGTCATAGTAGTAGTACTCGATCCCGGCGGCGGGAAGATAGCTATCGCAGGCCTCCAAGTACTCGTGGGTGCACCCGGGACCGCCGTGGAGCAGCAACACCTTCAGCTCAGGGTTGTTACCGACCCGCCTGGTCCATACATCGAAGCGACCGACAGGCGTGTTGACGGGAATTCGGCGGGCCCCGCCGCTCAGTCGGTCTTCGCGACCGGAGTAGTCAAGATAGCGTTCGGCGGTACCCATTCGAACGAGAGTACGAAACTGCACAAGTTGAGTACTAGGGGTGCACAGCTATCCGCGCGTCCGGAGCGGTGGTTAGCCTGCGCGGCAGCCGCCGCATCCCCATCGCGGCGGGCATAGACTGACACCCTGCGATGTTCATTCCCGCAGGCGGTTACCCTCGGAGGATCACGGATGGCGCCGACTACCACGCCGACGAGCACGACGGAGCTCTGGAAGCTGATCCACGAGCAGCGGCAGAAGGTGGGTGATGCGCTGGGGAGCCTGACAGATGCGGACTGGGAGACAGCGTCGCTCTGTTCGGGGTGGCGGGTGCGCGACGTCGTGGCGCACATGGTCGAGACCCATCTCATGACGCCGCCCCGCTTCGCGGGCAAATTCGCCGCCGCCGGCTTCCGCTTCAACACCTTCGCGGCCAACGGGGTTGCGGCGCACGCGGCGCAGACGCCCGCCAATCTCATGGCGCAGTACCGCGAGACGGCGCCACGGACCACCGCCCCGCCCGGGCCCAAGGTGACCTGGCTGGCCGAGGCGGTCATCCACGGAGAGGACATCGTGCGCACGACGGGAAGGTCGGTGGCCATCTCTCCGGTGACGCTCGCCGCCGTCGCAGACTTCTGCCACGGGTCGACTCAGCTCCTGCACGGCAAGCAGCGGAGCGCAGGGCTGCGCCTTCGCGCCACCGACATCGACTGGACGGCCGGGGACGGGGCCGACGTGAGCGGTCCGGCCGCCTCGCTCATACTCGCCATCACCGGTCGCCAACCGGCGCTGTCCGATCTCAGTGGCGACGGCGTGGAGACACTCCGATCCCGCCTCTCAGGGACCTCGTAGGACGCCGCGCCACACTTTCCTCTGGCTGTTTCGCAGCCGGAGCACGGGACGGCTCACCGTGGTGCAATGGCCGAACATCCCTTTGGCGGCTTACCTGCTCGCGACGGTCATCCACCGCGCGTTCCGTTCCGGTACCGCCGGCAGCACTGTGGTCGCCGCAGTTGGGTCGGCCGCGCTTGTCATATGGGCCGTTCTCGAGGTCGCTTGGGGCGTCAACCCGTTCCGTCGTGGCCTCGGGTCCGTCGTGCTCATCCTTGTTCTCGTTTCCGCGTTGCGACATATGGGGTGACCAAGAGCTCGAGGTGGTTGGGTGCGGTCTGTCGGTGGAGGGTGCGCGCCTGTGTCCTAAAGCAACCATTGGTTGCGCGTCGTGGTACAACTCGCTCCTTGTCGAGTTCAGCCTCAGCGCGGAGGGACCAAATAGCTCTTCTGGGTCCGCCGTCATGACGAGTACTGATCGCAGGCATATAGTCGGCTCCGCGCCGTCAACGGTCTGACGGTGCGTTGCGAGGGCAGGCGGTGAGTGCAGACGGGCAGGCGGCGAGCCGGGGACGGCGATCAGCGCGGTCGTCGGTGACGTCCGCCGTACGGCGGATGTTCGCGCAGAGCGCGGCTGCGGAGTTGCTGGATGTTCCGGTCGAGGCTGTGCAGGCGGAGTTGGAGACGCTGACCCGCCAGGTGTCCCGTCGCCGATTCCTGGCGGCGAGCGCAGCCGTCGGGACCGGCCTGGCGATGGGCTCAACCGCCACGCGCGCCCTTGCCGCTGCCGGGCGCGGATCGCCGCCGCTCGCCCCCCGCGTGGCCATCGTCGGCGCCGGTCTCGCCGGCTTGCGTTGTGCCCACCTGCTCTGGACCGGCCAGCCCGGGAATCGTGTGCGCGCCACGGTCTACGAGGGTCACGCGGACCGCATCGGCGGGCGCTGTTGGACACTGCGGGACTTCTTTTCGAACGGCCTGATCACCGAGCACGGCGGTGCGTTCCTCGACTCCAACCAGTTCACGGTGCTGCGCCTCGCAGCACAACTCGGCCTGGAGCTCGAGGACTACAACGGCGGTGAGTTGCCGGGGCTGCCCGAGGTCTACTGGTTCGACGGCGCGTACTACACATATGCCGAGGCCAGCGCTGACTGGGAAACGGTCGGCTTCGCGGCGTTCCATGCGGCGGTCAACGAAGCCGCCACCTCAGCGGGGACACGGCGCCTGGATCACCTCTCCGCGCCCGAATGGCTCGACCAGACGCCGATCGGCAGCTCGTCGCGTTTCGGGCGGCTCATGCTCGCCAACACGGTGTCGGAGAACGGCGGTGACCCCGGCGACCAGTCCGCGCTGGACTTGATCTACCTGACCGGCGCCAATGGCCGTGGCTCCCTCGATCCCCTGCCGGGATACGACGAGAAGTGGCACATCGTCGGCGGCAACGACCAGCTTGTGAGCGGGATGGCCGCGCAATTGCCTCAACCGGCCATCGAGCTCGGCCATCGCCTCGTGGCACTTCGCGAGCACGGTGATCGCTCGCATACGCTGACCTTCGAGGTCGGCGGCGTGACCACCGACGTTGTGGCCGACCACGTTGTTCTCGCACTGCCGTTCAGCACCTTGCGCGAGGTCGACCTCAGTCGGGCCGGGTTCAGCGCCGAGAAACGCCGCGTCATCGATACGCTCGGCATGGGGTTCAACGCGAAGATCCATGTCGAGGTGGGGGAGAAGACGTGGGTCCGCAGCGGCTTCAATGGCGTGGCATACACCGATTGGCACGGCTTCGACGTCTGCTGGGACGACTCTGTCCCCTTGGGTCCGCGGGGTGCGCCGGCCCTGCTCAACGCGTTCCCTGGCGCGAGCGCCGGCCGCGCAGTCCTCACCGGTGCCGACCATGGGCCGTCGCCGTCCGCGGATGTCGACTGGTTCCTCCGCCAGGTCGACCCAATCTTCCCGGGGACACGCAAAGCGTACACGGGGCTGGCATATGAGGACCACTGGGCGCGGGATCCCTGGGTGAAAGGGGCCTACTCGTACATGCGTGTCGGACAGGCCGCGTCCTATGGTCCCATCGCTGCTGCCTCTGAGGGCCAGGTCCACTTTGCCGGCGAGCACACATCCATCAACAACCAAGGTTTTCTTGACGGGGCGGTCGAGACAGGAGAGCGCGCCGCCCGCGAGATCTTCCGACAGATCTGACCTGCGGGCCGCGCTGACGAAGCGCCGGGTCTGACCAAGCGAGAGGTGGCATCGTCCCTGCATGTCTCGCACATCTACGACAAGATCGGAGTGCGCAGCCGCGCCGCATTGGCGCTCTTCGGGATGAAACACGGGCTGCTCAGCGTCGATCGGATCGATAGCCAGCGTCCTTGACAGCCTCGACGTGCAGCCAAGGTCAAAGGACATGCCAACCAGTTACGAACGGCTCTGGGCCGCCGGTCGGGGGTCGTTCACGGTTGACGTGATAGCCGATCACATGGAGGTGAGAGCGGTGAGTGTGAACCCGATGAACTGCGCGAGATGGCTGTGAAGCGGTCCGCGAGCGGCGGCTCGACGAGATCACCGGACTGGAACGCACCGGCCGCAATGAAATGACTATCAAGCGAATCCTCGCCGCAACCGACGGATCGGCGCCAGCGCAGGCAGCCATCGCTTGGGCAGCCGAAGTCGCAGCGCCCCTCGGCGCCGAGGTCGTCCTGCTCTCGGTTGTCGATTTCGCCAATGGGTTCCCCGGCATCCTGTACATGTCCGGTGACCAAGCCAGGATGCGCGAACGCTTGGCCAACGACTTGAACGAGGCCTGGTCAGCGAGCCTGCGCGAGGCTCGAGTCAGCTACCGGGCATTGGTGCGCGAGGGCACACCAGCTGCAGTCATCGTGGAGACCGCGGCCGCCGAGGAGACCGACCTCATCGCCATGGGCTCGCGCGGCCAGGCTGGGGTCGCCGAGCTTGTGCTGGGCAGCGTCGCCCGCAACGTGCTCCATCACGCCCGGACCCCGGTTGTGATCATGCCGCCCAGCGCCGTGACAGCGATAGGGCGGATCCAGCCGTCTTCTCTGGCTGTCGGCGGGGCCTCCGATGATGCACAGGCGACTTGAGTGCGGTCTCATCGCTTCGTTGATTGCTGCCATCGCGATCGCATGGTCGAATGGACCACCAGTTCGGAGGCGGGCAACTCACCTCGGCGTCAGGCGATATGTCGCGCGACCCAAGGCGCGGTCAACCGACTGACCCGCAGCGCCGCCTCCAGGACCGCGATGGCGATGGCGGTGATGACCCCGCACTCCAGCCAGGCCTGCCCGTCGAGCAGCTGCAGGCCGTACACGACACGGCCCGCCTCAAGCGTGAACGCCAACACCGCGCCAGCGGACAGGGCCATGATGAGCCCTAGCTTCCACGGCTCGAGTGGTTGGGCCACGTGTCCCACGACCCAGAGACCGATGCCGAGCAGGACCACGGTTGCGACAGTCCGCGAATCGTCGATGCCGGTGCCCGCGGCGACCGCAATCTCGTAAGCGACGTATGAGGCGGCACCGGCGACCACCCCGGCGGGCAGGGCGAAGGTCAGTGTTCGCAACACGAACCCCGGGCGAGCCCGCTCTGCGCTTGGCGCAAAGGAGAGGGCGAAGGCAGGGAGGCCGATCGCCAGCAGCCCGATGAGCGAGAGCTGCCGCGGCAGCAGGGGAAAGGGCATCGCTCGCAGCGCCACCGCAGCGGCGAGAACCATGGCGTACACCGTCTTGGTGAGGAAGAACGTGGCGACTCGTTCCAGGTTGGCGATGACACGACGGCCTTCGCGAATAGCGAAGGGAACACCAGCGAACGAGTCGTCCAGAAGGGTGAGACGCGCGACGGCCCTGGCGGCCGCGCTCCCTGAGCCCATGGCGACGCCGACGTCGGCCGCCTTGAGCGCGAGCACGTCGTTGACCCCGTCACCGGTCATGGCGACGACATGTCCGCGCGCCTGCAGCGCTCGCACGAGGTCACGCTTCTGTTGTGGACTCACCCGGCCGAAGACGGACGACGCCTCGGCGACGGTGCCGAGTGGCGTGGCGTCAGTCGGTAGATCCGCTCCGGTCACCGGGTGAGCGGCGCCCGGCACCCCGACCGCCACAGCCAGCGCGGCGACCGTTGCCGGGTGATCGCCCGAGATCACCTTGACGGTAATGCCCTGCTCTCGGTAGTACGAGATGATCCGGGTCGCGTCGGGGCGGAGGCGCTCGCGGAGCACGACCAGCGCAACCGGCTCCACCGCCAGCCTGGTTTCCTCGGCCTCGGGCAGTGAGTGGACGCGTCCGACCATGACGACCCTGGCTCCCTCGGCGGCCAGATCGCCGGCTCTGCGATGCGCGGCCCGTGCGCCGGCGGTCGGGGCAAACACCTCGGGCGCGCCCATCACCCACGACCCCCGACCGACGAAGGTGGCGCCACTCCACTTGCGGGAGGACGCGAACGGCACGATGCTCGTCGGGATCCAGTCCGCTGGAGCCGGCAGCGCCTCGGCCATGGCGGCGAGCGTCGCGTTCGGGTGAGGATCGGCGGCGGCGAGCGCACCAACCACCGCGGCGACGCTGGAGTCGTCACCGGCCAGCCGGATCACCTGCGCGACTGTCATATGGCCGTCGGTCAGGGTCCCCGTCTTATCGAGGCAGACCACGTCCGCCCGAGCCAGCATCTCCACACTGGCCAGCTCCTGCGCGACCACGCCGCGCCGCGCGAAGCGCACCGCGGCAATGGCGAACACAACACTGGTGAGGAGCACGAGTCCTTCGGGAATCATCGTCACCAGCCCGGCAACGGACGCCCGCACCGCCTCGACGGGCGCGTCGTTGGCATGTACCTGGCTGATGACCAGTGCCGAGCCAAACGGGACCATGAGGATGGCGATGATGAGGAGAAACCGGTCGACGCCTCGTCGCACCTCTGAGCGGACCGGAGCGAAGCGGCGCGCCTCAGCGGCCAGGGCGTTGCCGTAGGCAGCCGGCCCCACCCTGGTGCTGCGCACCAGCCCGCCGCCCGCGACCACGAAGCTTCCCGACAGCACTTCGTCAGCCGGGTTCTTCACAGCCGGCGCCGACTCCCCAGTGACAAGCGACTCGTCGATCTCGAGCCCTGACGCGCGGATGACCGCGCCGTCGACGGGTACCTGGTCACCAATATGCAGCTCGAGAACATCTCCCACGACCAGCTCTGCCACGGGTATCTGCTGCTCCACACCGTTGCGAATGACACGAGCAGTTGGCGCGGTGAGCACCGCGAGACGATCGAGCGCTCGCTTGCCGCGGAGCTCCTGTACGATGCCGATCGGCGTGTTGATAATCAGCACCAGCCCAAAGAGCGCGTCTTGGATCGGGCCGATGACCAGGATCGCAACCAGCAACAGGCCGATCAGGATATTGAAGCGGGTGAAGACGTTGGTCACCAGGATCGACGCCACCGACCGGCTGGTGACGGACGGAACCGTGTTCACCTCGCCGCGTCGCCGAAGAGCCTCGACCTGCTCGGATCTCAGCCCGGTCGGCCACGGCTCCTCACGATTCGCTGCGCGCGTGGCCGTCGTCAGCGACCGCGCCGTCATCCCGTCTTGCGCCTGGGCGTTTCATCGCGCTCAACCACCACCCGGCTGAGGCGCTCCTCCTCCCCGGCGCGGTGCAGGCTCAGGACCGCGTACAGGCTATACAGAATCCGGCGCAGCCCCACCACCTCATCGTCGCTGGGTCCGCCGGGTTCCAGCGCATCAATCATGCCGCCCAGCGCGCGAGCGAGGTGCGACACCTCGGCATGCTCGCGGCGTGCGACCACAATCGCGTCCTCGCCCCCGATGTAGGGGCCGATGGCGGGATACAGGTGTTGCTCCTCTTCCACCTCATGCGGCAGCAGCTCGTCGACAATGAAGCGCCGCGCATCCTCGAGGTGCGCGCGAGCGGTCGCAGCCGGCACGCGGCCAAGCTGGTCCGCGAGGCGTCTGAGCTCAGCCGTCCCGCGCTGCAGCGCCGGATGCGCGTCGAGGACCCGGCGCCCCTCGATGAGAGCGGCGCCAGACGGTTGGGGCTGGTGGCGGCCGCCGTGGGCGCGCAGCGCGTTGACGATGACGGCAACGTCGATCGCCTCCTGCACTACGGCTCCGACCACCGGTACCAGACCGCCCAACGCAGCGACGGACATCGCGACCAGCGACAGCCCCATGCCGGCAGCGATGCTCTGGAGCGCGATGCGACGGGAGCGACGGGCGATCTGCACCGCTTCGGCGAGTCGATCAATTCGATCCACCATCAGCACCACATCTGCCGCCTCGGAGGAGGCGGTCGCGCCGCGCACCCCCATCGCCACACCGACATCAGCCGAGGCGAGCGCCGGCGCATCGTTGATGCCGTCACCGACCATGACGACGGTGCCTTTCTGGCGCTCCAGGCGGACCACCTCGACCTTCTCTGCTGGGCTGCGCTCGGCGTAGACAGCGTCGACGCCGATGGCCGAGGCAACGGACTGCGCCACATCTGGGTGGTCCCCGGTGACCATCACGAGCCGGTTGATCCCCGCCTTGCGCAGGCGTGCCACCGCCCGTCTGGCGTCGGGCCGGATCGGGTCCTCGAGCACCATGGCTCCAACGAGGTTGCCGTCGACACTGACGAACACATTGGCCAGACCCTCGTTGGCGGTGCGTCGGCGTACGCGCTGCGCCCAGGCCGGCACCGTGCCGCCCGCGACCACGTAGGCGGCTCGACCGATCATCACGCGGCGGTCGTCGACCACACCACGCACGCCCCTGCCCGCGTCCTCCTGCATGTCATCAGGCAGCGCCAGCTGGATCCCTTGCTCGCGGGCCGCCTGTACGATCGGACGGGCGAGCGCGTGGGTGGAGATCTGATCCAGTGATGCCCCCAAGCGCAGAATCTCGTTCGCGTCCACGCTTCCATCTGTCTCGACATCGGCAAGGCGCGCCCGACCCTCGGTGAGGGTTCCCGTCTTGTCGAAGAGCAGCACGTCGGCCCGTCCCAGCGTCTCGAGCGCCCCGCCGCCCTTGACGACGACGCCGCGCCGTGCGGCGCGCGACATGCCTCCGACCAGCGCCACCGGTGCCGCGAGGATGAGCGGACAGGGCGTGGCCACGACGAGGACGGCCACCGCGCGGACCGGATCGCGGGCCAAGATGCCGGCCAGCGCCGCCAGCCCAACGGTGAGCGGCACGAACCAGAGAGCGACACGGTCCGCGACACGCACCAGCGGAGCGCGTGAGTCCTGCGCCAGGCGCACCAGCCGGACGATGCCGGCATAGGTGCTCTGGTCCGCGGCCGCGGTCGCTCGCAGACGGAATGCAGCACCGGCATTGACACCGCCGCTGAGCACGGCATCGCCGGACGAGCGTTCCACCAGGCCTGCCTCGCCGGTGAGCGCCGATTCGTCGAGGTCAGCAGTGTCACTTGCCAGCTGCCCGTCCACCGGCACCACTTCACCTGGAGCGACCAGGAGCACGTCACCGGTTCGCACGTCCTGGATCGGGCGCGTGGCGAGCGTGTCACCCTCAACGCGGTGGACCACAGTCGGCGCCCGGTCGAGTAGGGCCGTCAGCTCCCGACGAGCCCGCGCCGATGCCCGGGCCTCGAGCTCGCGGCCGGTGGCGAGCATGAGGGCGATGACCGCTCCAGCGAGGTACTCGCCGACGACGAGGCTGCCAAGCAGCGCCAGCACCGCGACGATGTCAACCCCCGCCCGGCGCCGGAGGAGGTCGCGTGCCATCGAGATCGCCGTCGGCAACAGCGCCGCTGCACCGGTGATCGCCCACAGCACGTTGGCAGGGCCAGCAGAGCCAAGAAGGCGGCACCCACCACCGGCCGCGAGTCCGCCAACAGCGACCGCCAGCTGCACGGTCCCGGATCGGGGTAAGCGCATGCCGCTTGTGACCCGGGCGGTGTTCATGTTGGTTACTCCTGACCGCATGGCCGGCCGGCCGACGTTGGTACCCAGTAGAAGGCCTGTGCGGGCCATCGACGAGGGCTGGACGTAACAAGCACGTTGGGCCCTACGGCCCTGTTGGCTCCGCATCTCCCGAGACCAGCATGAGGCGTGCGAGACCGGCATCAGCGGTTCAACAAGGAGGATGACGTGGTCGAACATGCCCTTGGCGTGGATTCAGCGGGCGCCGAACGAGAGCCCCGCGGAGCGGTCGAGTACCTGGGTCGGCACGAGACCGTTCGCGCTACCGGCGCGGCAGTAGCGTTCGCGACCAGCCTCTATGCGGTCACTCGCTCAGTACGTGCCAGTGGAGCTCGCCAGCGGGCCGCGTGGATGGCCCTCGCTACCCTCACCGCCGGGCAGGGGATGGGACTCCTGTGGACACTTCCGCTGCTGGAGCCCGCGACGGTCACCGAAGCGGGGATTGCCGCATGAGCACACTCATGTCGATCAGCTGTTCAGAAGAGCACTAGGAGGCGGGACGCCCGGCGAAGCCACTGGCGCGGCGGCGCAGCCGCCGGCGATGTTGGTCCTGGCGGCTCGGCAGCGCTCGCACAGGACGAGCGCGCTCATGTGCGTAGAAACGAGCCTTGGCCAGTTCGATCAGGGCCAGGTACACCACCACCATCGCCACCAGGATCAGAAAGAACGCGAGCGGCAGGGCGGTGAATCCAAGCACGTGGGCGACGGGCGTGAAGGGGAGGATGGCCCCGACAGCGGCCATCGCCAAGGGGATGATCAACATCGCCCGGCTCGGACGGCTGCGAAAGAAGGGCACGCGCCGGGTACGGATGAGAAAGACCACCAGCGTCTGGGTGGCCAGTGACTCGACGAACCACCCGGTTCGGAATTCGGCGTGGCCGGCGTGAAGGATGCCGAGCATCACAAAGAAGGTGAGAAAGTCGAAGATGGAACTGACCGGTCCGAAGACGATCATGAAGCGGCGCACGAAGCCGATGTCCCAGGTGGCGGGCCTGGCCACCACCTCGGCGTCGACGTCGTCCGTCGGGATGGCCAGCTGGCCGACGTCGTAGAGCAGGTTGTTGAGCAGGATCTGCGACGGCAGCATGGGTAGGAACGACAGGAACAACGACGCCCCGGCTGCGCTGAACATGTTGCCGAAATTGGACGACGTCGCCATCAGCACGTACTTCAGGGTGTTGGTGAAGATGCGCCGCCCCTCCATGACCCCGTCGGCGAGCACACCAAGGTCCTTGTCGAGGAGGACGATGTCGGCGGCGTCCTTGGCGACGTCCGTCGCGGAGTCGACGGAGATGCCCACATCGGCGGCGTGTAGGGCCACCGCGTCGTTGACCCCGTCGCCGAGGAAGGCGATGTCGTCGCCATGGCGTCGTGCCACCGCGATGATGCGCGATTTCTGTTCGGGGCTCACCCGGGCGAAGATGGTCGTGCTCGGGATGGCCGTCGCCAGGGCGTCATCGTCGAGCTCATCGAGCTGGCGTCCCGTGAGGACACCGCGGACATCCAGGCCGATGTCGTGGCACACCTTGGCGGCGACGGCTCCGTTGTCGCCGGTGATGATCTTCACCTCGATGCCCAGGAAGTTGAGCTTGGCAATGGACGCGGCGGCGTCGGGCTTGGGGGGGTCGCTGAACGTCAGAAAGCCGGCGAGGCTGAGACCGTGCTCCTCGTCCCGCGTCGGGGCGCGCGCGTCGACGTCAGATCGGGTGGCGACGGCGACGACCCGGACGCCGTCAGCAAACAGCCGGTCGAGCACCGCCGCCGAACCGGCGGGCGGCGCCACGCAGCGGCCGAGCACCGCCTCGGGGGCTCCCTTGGTGACCAGCATCGCCGACCCAGAGGGCGTCCGCGCGACCACCGAGGCCAGCTGGCGCTCGTGGTCGAAGGGGAGTGTGCCCACCCGCTCGTAGGCGCCGAGGCCGGGGCTGGCGGTGAGCAGCGCGGCGCTCGCCGACGCGGCCCAGAGCGCCTCGTCGAGCGGGTTGCCGCCGGTCGCAACTCCGGCGACCAGGGTTGCCTCGTTGCAGAGGAGCCCGAGGACCAGGAGGTCGGGCGCCGCCACTCCGAGTGGATCGAGCGCCGCGGTGAAGCTTATCGAGCCGGCGGTGAGGGTACCCGTCTTGTCAGTGAAGAGAACCCGAACGTTGCCGAGATCCTCAATGGTGACCAGTCGCTTGACCAGAACCTTGCGTCGCGCCAGCTCCCGCGAACCGGTGGCCAGGCTGACGCTGACGATGGCGGGGAGCAGCTGGGGTGTGATGCCGATGGCGATGGCGAGCGAGAAGAGGAGGGCATCGATGATCGGTCGGGAGAACGCCACGTTGATGATGAAGATGGACAGGGTGAGCACCCCGGCGACCCATACCAACAGCTTGGAGAAGTCCCTCAGTCCCACCTGGAAAGCGGTGTAGGCGGGAGCTGTGTCGAGCCCCACCGCGATCCTCCCGAACGCCGTCGCGGAGCCGGTTGCCACCACCACGGCGCGGGCCGATCCCTGGTGAACGACCGTCCCCATAAAGGCACAGGAGGGCAGATTGAGGGCCGACCCCGGACCATCAACGGGGGTGACGGACTTCGCGCACGGCATCGATTCGCCGGTCAGCACCGCTTCGTCGCACTCCACCTCCACGGTTTCGAGGAGACGCACGTCGGCGGGGACGATGTCACCGACTCGAAGTCGGACGACGTCGCCCGGAACGACGTCGCGCACGTCCACCTGACGCTCGGCTTGGTCGCGCTCGACGAGGGTTCGGTGGTGGATCTGGGCGTGCAGAGCGGCGACGGCACGCTCGGACCGGTACTCGTTGACGAAGCCCAGGCCAACGCTGAGGAAGACGATGGCCCCGATGATCAGCGCGTCGGTCGGGTCACCGGTGACGCCGGAGACGGCGGCTGCGGTGAGCAAGAGAATGAGGAGTGGGTTGCGCAGCTGCCGGCGGAGCACACCGAACGCGGTCACCCGGTGTTGCGCAAGAACGTTGTCACCGTAGATCCCGCGTCGTGTCGCGGCCTCTGCCGAGCTGAGCCCCCACAGTGTCGAACCGAGCCGGCGCAGAACCTCCTCACTCGGGAGCCGGGCGGCCTCGGAGAGCGCGAGTGGCGGTGGCGTCACGCGCGCAGGGTCTGGCGCGTTTCGCGAGCCATCTGGGCGTCCTCTCGAGCGCTTACCACCACCACCGCCGGCCCATCGCCGCCTGACGCGATGACCGCATCGCCGGTGGCGTCGGCGAGGAGGTCGGGCACACCCAGCAGCACCAGCCGACGGCAGACGCGTGTTCGCACCAGCGCCGAGTGCTCCCCGACACCCCCCGTGAAGACGAGGGCATCGAGGTGATCGAGTGACGTCGCCAACCCCCCGATGACGCGGCTCAGGGAATGGACGTACACGTCGAGCGCGGCCGCAGAGGCGGCGTCGCCGCTGCCGGCGCCACGCTCGATCTCGCGGAGATCCGCGCTCCCGGTCATGGCGAGCAAGCCACTGCGGTGTTCCAGCGCCGTATTCATCTCGCCGCTGGTGACACCGTGCACCTGCTGCAACCACAGCAGTGCGCCAGGGTCCACCGATCCGCTGCGCATCGCCATCACCGCGCCCTCGAGCGGCGTGAACCCCATGCTGGTGTCGACGCTGCGACCGCCGCGGACGACGCACGCGGAGACTCCGGCCCCGATGTGAGCGATGACCATCTGGAGTCCGTCAGGCGATTGTCCAAGCAGCTCCGCACAGCGCCGGCTCGACCACGCGTAGGAGAGCCCGTGGAACCCGTAGCGGCGTACTCCCCATTGCCGCCACTCCGATGGAATGGCGTAGGTGGTTGCCTGCTCGGGCATCTCGGCGTGGAACGCGGTGTCAACACAGACAACCTGAGGGCGATGGATGCTCTCTCGCGCAGCGTCCAGGAGACGCAGTGCCGGAGGCACATGCAACGGTGCCATCGTTGCCGCTTCGTCGAGCTTCCGGCGAACCTCGTCATCGACGACGGTCGCGCTGCGCACCGATGGGCCACCGTGAACCAGCCGGTGGGCGACGGCATCGAAATCCCCGGCGGCGTGTCCGGCGAAGTTACGAAGTGTGGCCACCGGATCGACGTCGCTGTCGACATGTGCCTCAGCGCACACTCGGTCGGCCTCGTCGACGACGCTCAGCCTGAGACTGCTCGAGCCGAGGTTGACGGCCAAGACGCGCATCTGCTCAGCGATGGTCCGCGAGTCGCGCGACGCGGGTGGTCACCCGGGCCAGCGCCACTGCGCGATCTCAGGCATGTCCTCGAAGTGCTCACGCACGTAGTCGTGGTGCCGGGCGAGCATGTCGTTGCAGTGCCGTTCGAGCTGCGCGGCGCCCGCGGGCGCGCGACGGGCCCGACGCAGCGCCTCCAGCACGAGGTGATAGCGGCTCATCTCGTTGAGCACGACCATGTCGAACGGCGTCGTCGTGGTGCCGTGCTCGCTGTAGCCACGGACGTGGAATCGGGCGGCGTTGAGCCGGCCGTGAACGACCTGGTGGAAGGCCCTCGCGTAGCCATGGAAGGCCATCACCACGTCGACCTCATCGGTGAACAGTCGCGCAAAGGTCTCAGCGCTCAGCGAGTGGGGATGGACCGGTGGCGGGCTGATCGCCAGGAGATCGACCACATTGACCACGCGCACGTGCAGCTGGGGCACGTGCTCGCGGAGGATCGCGGCCGCTGCAAGGGTCTCCAGGGTGGGAATGTCGCCGGCGCAGCCGAGCACCACGTCGGGATCCTCGCCGTCGGCGGTGGATGCCCACGCCCACACGGATGCGCCGCGCTTGCAGTGCTCGATGGCGGCGTCCATCGACAGGTACTGCAGCTCCGGCTGCTTGTCGATGACGATGAGGTTGACGTAGCTCCGGCTGCGCAAGCAGTGGTCGGCGACGGACATCAGGCAGTTGGCGTCGGGTGGCAGGTAGACGCGGACGACGTCGCCACTCATGGCCATGACGGTGTCGATGAGACCGGGGCCCTGGTGGCTGAAGCCGTTGTGGTCGTTGCGCCAGCAGGTGGAGGTCAGCAGGATGTTGAGTGACGCGACCGGCTCGCGCCAGGACAGAACCGCCGCGGCATCCAGCCACTTGGCATGCTGCACGGTCATCGATGCCGACACCATCGCGAACGCCTCGTATGTGGCGAACAGGCCGTGCCTGCCGGTGAGCAGATAGCCCTCGAGCCAGCCCTCGCAGAGATGCTCGGAGAGCACCTCCATGACCCGTCCGTCAGGGCTGACGTGGTCGTCGTTCGGGCGGATCTCCGCGACCAGGCAGCGGTTCTCGATGTCAAAGACGGCGCCAAGGCGGTTGCTGTTGGTCTCGTCCGGGCAGAAGAGCCGGAAGTTGTCGGGGTTATCGCGATAGACGTCGCGCAGCCACTCACCGAGGCGCCGCGTCGACTCCCCGACGGTCACGCCGGGCTCGACCGTCGTCGCGTAGTCGGTGAACGCGGGAAGGTTCAGGGTGCGCAGCAGGCGACCGCCGTTGGCGTGCGCTGAGGCGCCCATCCGCTTGCCGGCCCGCGGCGCCAGTTCGGTCACCTCGGTCACTGGTCGTCCGGCCGCGTCGAAGAGCTGGTCGGGCCGGTAGCTGCGCAGCCACTCCTCCAGCTGGCGCAGATGTGCCGGGTCGCCGCGCACATTGCTCAGCGGGACCTGGTGTGCCCGGAACGTCCCCTCGACCGGAAGCCCGTCGACCTCCCTCGGGCCGGTCCATCCCTTCGGGGTGCGCAGCACGATCGCCGGCCAGCGCGCTCCGACGACCGCCCCTCCGTCGCGGGCGGACGCCTGGATCTCGCGGATCCGCTCGTAGCACCGATCCAGCGTGTGCGCGAACTCCTCGTGGACGGTACGCGCATCGTCACCGCTGACGACGTGCACGTCGTAGCCGTGGGCGGTGAGGAGGCCGCGCACCGACTCGTCCCCGACGCGGGCCAGGACGGTGGGGCCGCTGATCTTGTAGCCGTTGAGCTGGAGGATGGGCAGCACCGCTCCGTCGCGGCGCGGATTGAGGAACCGAATGCCCTTCCACGAACCTTCGAGCGGGCCGGTCTCAGCCTCCCCATCGCCGACCACGCAGGCCACGATGAGATCCGGATTGTCGAACGCCGCCCCGAAGGCATGCACGAGTGCGTAGCCGAGCTCGCCCCCCTCATGGATGGAGCCCGGTGTGGGCACGCTCACATGGCTGGGGATCCCTCCGGGAGTGGAGAACTGGCGCACCAGGCGGAGCAGACCCTTCTCATCCTGGGAGACCGCGGGGTACACCTCGGGGTACGTGCCCTCGAGGTAGACGTTGGCGACGATCGCCGGACCGCCGTGCCCGGGACCCGTCACATAGAGGACGTCGCAATCGCGCTGCCGGATCAGCCGGTTGAGCTGAACGTAGATGAGGTTGAGGGCCGGGGATGTGCCCCAGTGGCCGAGCAGGCGCGGCTTGATGTGCTCGGCGATCAGCGGCTCGCGCAGCAGGGGATTGGCCTGGAGGTAGATCTGGGCAACCGTCAGGTAGTTGGCGGCGTTCCAGGCGGTGACCAGCGCGTCCACATCGATGGCGCCGGTCGGCTGGGTGGTGACGCTCACGTTCGCCATCCTAACGCCGGGCATGCGGCGTCTCGAGGGAGCCAGCACCTCGACCAGGGGCGAATGGCACGTCGGTCTTGGGCCGTATGGCGCTGGTCGCGGTAGGGTGGACAACGCACGCTGTGGGAGCTCGGTTGATGATCACGGAGGACAGAGGATGACAACCATCGGGGACTCCGTTGCTCGTCTGTTCGCCATCGTGAGCCGCCAGGACGGCAAGCTGCTGAACCTCTGCCCGGGCCCGTCCCCGGGCGGCCGCTGTTCGAGGGCCGAGGCCGGGCAGGTGCCGTGCGCAGGCGCACGTGTCGTGCCCTTGCGAGGCACCACCGCCGATGGGCTGCCCTTCTCGGTGGCCGCTGACGCAACCGGGCCGCGCTGCCCGCTGGACTGGATTGATCTCTAGTCTGGGCGACCAGGAGCCGGCCGCCTCGGGCGCCGCACACACCCCCCGATCGACGATGCCGCCGGCAGTGTCGGCCGAGGAAGCGGTGCGGCTCGTCAGCAGCGGCGACCGCGTCTTCATTCACGGCGGCAGCGCCGTGCCCGGGTTGCTGCTGAGCGCCCTCCTTGCGCGCAGTCCGGAACTGCACGATGTGGAACTCGTCCACCTGCACCTCAACGGACCGGTGGCGATGGCCTCGGCAGCGGCGGCGCCGAACATCCGCCAGCGCGCCCTATTCGTCGACGCCAGCACGCGAGCTGCGGTGGCGACCGGGGCGGCGACCTACGTGCCCGCGTTTCTCTCCGATGTGCCTCGCCTGTTCAGCACCCGCCGGCTGCCGCTGGACGTGGCGCTGCTCCATGTCTCTCCTCCCGACGCGCACGGGTTCTGCTCACTCGGCGTGTCGGTCGACTGCGCGCTGGCGGCAGCGCGGGCGGCGCGTCTGCGCATCGCCCAGGTCAACCCTCGCATGCCTCGGACCCACGGCGATTCCTTCCTTCACATTGACAACTTCCACGCTGTCGTCGAGGTGGATGAGCCCCTCCCCGAAGCTGCCTCGCCGGCGATGTCGGAGGACCATCGTGCTGTTGGCCGGAACATCGCCGAGCTGATCGGCGATGGGGCCACGCTCCAGTTAGGCATCGGCGCCATCCCCAACGCCGTTCTCGCGCTGCTCACCAGCCGTCGCGATCTCGGCATTCACAGCGAGGTTGTGTCGGACGGGGTGCTTGACCTGATCACGGCTGGCGTGATCAACGGCAGCCGTAAGACGATCAACCGAGGCAAGCTCGTCGTCGCATTCCTCAACGGCAGCCGGCGGCTGTACGACTTCGCGGACGACAACCCGATGCTCGAGATGCGCTCGGTCGACTACACCAACGACACCCGGGTGATCCTCCGCCTCGACAACATGGTGGCGATCAATTCGGCCTTGGAGATCGACCTGACGGGACAGGTCTGCGCGGAGTCGCTGGGCACCCGGATGTACAGCGGGGTGGGCGGGCAGATGGACTTTCTGCGCGGAGCAGCCCTGTCCCAGGGCGGTCAGCCGGTGATCGCCCTCCTGTCGACCGCGCATGGTGGGCAGCGGTCGCGTATCGTCCCGACCCTGGCGGACGGCGCCGCCGTGACCACGACCCGCGCCCACGTGCATTGGGTCGTGACTGAGCACGGCCGCGTCGATCTTCACGGGTTGGACCTGGCCCAGCGCGCCCGCGCCCTCATCGGCCTCGCTGCTCCAGGGTTTCGCGATGAGCTCTCGGCGGAGGCGCGTCGCCTCGGTCTTCTCCGACCCGGGTGATCCCATGCGCTGGCCGCGGGCTCGAGGTGCGTCTGCGCGCAACGGGGTCGCGGCCGGGAGGTCGTTGGTCCCGTGCAGCCGGGAGGTTCGGCTCTGTCCGTCATCAGCCTCCGTCGTCAGGATGATGTCATCGGTCCGCCCTCGGAGGTCTTCTCGATGACTGTCAGTTCTACCGCCAGCACAGCGTCTATCCATCACGATGTGGGTGGCCATTCCCCTGACAGCCAGGTTTCGACACTCCGGCCACGTCGGCTCACGGTCGAGGACGTCATGAGCCGCGGCGTGGTGACGGTGGCCCCGACGGCGACCTTCCACCAGATGATCGGCTTGATGCGCAAGCACGCGGTCAGCGCCCTTCCCGTCGTCGCTCACAACGGCGCGCTGCTGGGCATCGTTTCCGAGGCGGACCTGCTTCCCAAGGAAAGCCCGCCGCCGCCACGACGCCGGTGGCTGCCCGAGGGCAGCGAGTCCACGGAGCGCCGCCAAAAGGCCGACGGCGTGGCTGCCTGCGACGTGATGTCGGCGCCCGCCATCTCGATCGGCCCGCGAGCGTCGCTGGCTGCCGCGGCCCGGGTTCTGGAACATCACCGCATCAAGCGCCTCGTGGTGCTCGACGGGGAGGACCAGTTGGTGGGCATCGTGTCCCGCCGCGATCTCCTGGCCGCGTTCAGCAGGAGCGACGCCGAGATCCGCTGCGATGTCGTCGAGGGAGTGATC
Organism: Candidatus Dormiibacterota bacterium; assembly: GCA_036828955.1. GTDB lineage: Bacteria > Chloroflexota > Dormibacteria > Aeolococcales > Aeolococcaceae > Aeolococcus. The sequence continues at coordinate 18,837 of DAISRJ010000012.1, forward strand.
CCGAGGTGGCTCATGATCGACCCAGCTGGCATCCGGGTTGAGGTCCACGGCGGAGTTGTTCGGCTCGAGGGCATCGTGGACCTGCGCAGCGATTCGGACATCCTCACTCATCTCGTCCTTGGCCTCGATGGGGTCGTCGACGTCGACAGCACCGTCAACTACCGTTGGAACGATCACGACCCGGCGCCGTCCCGCGAACTGCATATCAGCTGAGTCCTGAGGAAGACGAGAGATGTTCACCAAGATCCTGGTTGCCTTCGACCGTTCCAGCCATGCGCGGGCTGCCCTGGTTCAGGCCATCGACATCGCGCGCACCCAGCAAGCGTCGCTCACAGTCCTGACCAGCTACTCGACGGTGCTGGCGTGGCCCGGTGCGACCATGCCGGGTCTCACCCAGACCATCTACGACGAGCTGATGGAGTCGGCACGCGCTGAGGGACAAGCGGCCATTGACGAAGCCGTCAAGCAGCTTCCCGATGGGATGACTGCGGCCACCAGGCTGGTTGACGCTCCCGCCGCCGAGGCGATCCTCGAGGAGGCCGGCGTGGCCGGTTACGACCTCATCGCCCTCGGCTCTCGTGGCCGCGGCGACGTCCGATCGGTGTTCCTCGGCAGCGTCAGCCATCGCGTTCTGCACAGCAGCCACATCCCAGTTCTGGTCGTGACCGCCTCCGAGGAGGCCCAGCCCAGCCCCGCATAGGCGCTTCGTGCGGCTTTTCAAGAGGGGCTACAGTGCCGGCATGCACCACAGCCCCGAGGTACGGCGCCTCCTGCACGCGGTGGCGGCGATGTCGTCCAACTTGAGCCTACCGGTGGTGCTGCGTCGCATCGTCGCGAGTGCGTGTGAGCTCGCCGACGCCCAATACGGCGCCCTCGGGGTTCTGGGTCCCGGGACCGAGGCGGATCTCCGACTTGTTGAGTTCATCACCGAGGGCGCCGATGACCAGGCCATTGCCGGCATCGGCCATTACCCGGTCGGCCGGGGCATTATCGGCGTGCTGATCCGCGACCCGCGACCGCTGCGGCTGCACGATCTCACCGACCACCCCCAGAGCTACGGCTTTCCCGCGGGTCACCCGCGGATGCATTCCTTCCTCGGCGTGCCCATTCGGGTCCAGGACAGGGTCTTCGGCAACCTCTACCTCACCGAGAAGCGTGGTGGTGGTGACTTCACCGCCGACGATGAGGACGTGGTGGCGGCGCTGGCGGCAGCGGCCGGGGTGGCGATCGACAACGCCCGCCTCCACCAGCGGGTGGGCGAGCTCGCAGTACTCGAGGATCGCGAGCGCATCGCCCGCGACCTCCACGATTCGGTGATCCAGCGCCTCTTCGCAACCGGCTTAGGACTGCAGGCGGTGACCTACATCACCGAAAAGCGCGAGGTCGCCGACCGGATTCAGCAGGCGGTCGACGAACTCGACATGACCATCCGCAACATTCGCGGGGTCATCTTCTCGCTCCATGCCCACGAGCAGGACGCGCGGAGCTCACGGGTGCAGGTGCTCACTCTGACCACCGACATGACCTCTGCGCTCGGCTTCGAGCCGCGCGTCCATTTCGAGGGCCCCGTCGACTCGATTCTCGATGAGGTGCTCACCGACGACCTGCTCGCGGCGTTGCGCGAACTGCTCAGCAATGTCGCCCACCACGCCGCCGCCACGCGCGTCGACGTCTTCGTGCTCGCCGGGGAGGAGATCATCCTGCGGGTTGAGGTCGACGGTCGTGGACCCGGCCCAGGGCGCGAGGGAGGATACGGCCTGGAGAACCTCGAGGCTCGCGCCCGTGCTCACGGCGGCAGCTTCAGACTGGTGGCGCGGGAGGGGAAGGGCAGCCAGGCCGAGTGGCGCGCGCCCGCACGGGTGAGGAAGGCGTCGCTGACTTAGGGGAACGGCAGCCGAGCAACCGACCGTTCCCACCTGTCGCGAAAGCCGACCTAAGACTCGCCAACCTGGGCCGAACGACCCTAGTAACCGTCGTGGCCAGGTGCCACCGTTCAGTCCACGGGGCGATCACTCCGGTCGCCGAGCGCGGTCACCATAAGGAGTTGTGGGCAGATGAGTGCGAAGATCACGGTCCATCACCTGGGCGCGGACCGGTTCGCGATCGATATTCGGGGTCATCGGCTCGTTGTCGACCAGCCCAGTGACTCGGCGCCCGACGAAGCGGGCCCCACTCCAACTGAGCTCTTCGTGGCAGCCTTGGCCAGCTGCGCTGCACACTACGCCCACAGGGTTCTGATTCGCGAGGATCCGGACGCGACAGTCAAGGTGACGTGCTGGTACCGGATGAGCACCGGCGCGCCCAATCGTGTCGAGCTGGTGGAGTTGGAGGCGTCGCTTCCGCCAGGGCTCTCCGCTCAACGGCGAGCCAGCGTGGAGCGGGCGATGCAGCACTGCACCGTTCACGAGTCGCTGACACGGCCGCCACACATCGACATCACCATTGCGCCGGAGACCAAACTGGTGATGGCGATGGCTCCGACGAACTCTGACGCGGCGGCCATCCTGGAGTACGCGGGCCGAACAGGGAAGGTGGGACGGGACGGATGACTGAACCAGCTCAGACTGTGGTTGAGGACATGTCGCGCTCGGACGCGCTCGACCGGCTGCAACGGCACGGCTTTGTTGGGCGCGTTGCCTTCATCGTCGACGGACGCCCGATGATCATGCCGGTCAACTACCTCGCCGACTCCGATGCGCTCGTTTTCTGCACTGGCGAGGGCACCAAGCTCAGCACCCTTCGCGGCAGCGCACCTGTCGCCTTTGAGGTCGACGACAGCCGCCCCCTGGACCACAGCGGGTGGAGCGTCGTCGTCGAGGGCACGGCGTCCGAGATCACCGATCCCGAGGAGCTGCAGCGGCTCCGCCGCGGCCCGCTCAAGTCATGGGCCGTTCTGCCCACGGCTCACTGGATCAGGGTCACCTACGAGCAGGTCTCTGGACGTCGCATTCCGGCGCACTGACGTGGCCGAGAGCGCAGCGCGTCCTGACGACACCATTGATGTGAGGCGGACGTTGCCGACGCCTTCTGCCGCCCCGGTGGCGTCCGCCGCGGCCGACCAGGTCAGCTCGGATCATCTGCCCACGGGCAGGGGCGGTGGGCAGAATGCGTCATTCGCCGTCGTCCTGGCCGAGGATCACCGGATCGTCCGCGAAGGCACCCGGCAGTTGCTCGAGCACGACCCCTCCATTCGCGTGGTCGGCGAGGCGAGCACTGGCGAAGAGGCGGTCCGGCTCGCCCTGGACCTGAAGCCCTCGGTGATGCTGGTCGACATCCAGCTCAACGGTATGAACGGAATCGACGTGATCCGCACCGTGGCTCGAACCGCGCCCCAGGTCCGCTGCGTTGTTCTCTCGGCGTATGACGACTACGTCTACATCACCGAGGCGTTCGAGGCCGGGGCGTGCGGCTACCTCCTCAAGACGGTGAGTGCTGCTGAGCTGGTCGGTGCGGTCTCCGCTGCGGCCGCCGGTGCCACCGTGACCGACGAGAGGATCTCAAAGCGGCTCATGGAGCGCTGGAGGAGCAAGCGTCCCCTCGTAGAGCGGCTCACGCCTCGGGAGACGGACGTCCTTCGGCTGCTGGTGAAGGGATCGTCGAACAAAGAGATCGCGCATGCACTCGGCGTGGGGCTGCGAACGGTCGAGGGCTACGTCTCCAATATCTTTGCCAAGTGTGGCGTCCGATCCCGCACCGAGGCGGTCCTGTTCGCCCTCAGCCACAATCTGGCGACTGTCGCGGCCGCCGAGACCGATGAGTAGGTGGGTCGGGCTGACACCCCCGGCTCCGTCGGCCCACGGTTGGTCGCCCACTGCCCGGAGCGTGCTGCGCGAGGCGCTCCACCCTCCGCTCCGCGAGGCCTCCTTCTGGGCGGTGCAGGTCGCTGTGGTCACTCTGGCTGGGCTCCACTTCTACCTGGATTCCGCCGGCATACCGGAATCCACGGCCTTTACGACGGGCAGCCCGGTGGGATTGCTGCTCCTCCCGGTGCTCTATGCGGCCCTGCGCCATGGGCTGGCCGGATCGGCTGCGACCGCCCTCTGGGCGACCCTGTTGTGGCTTCCCGATCTGGTCCTTCCCAATGCGCTGGGCCACCCCGCAGACGACCTGATCGACCTCGCCATCGTCGACGGGGTCGCGGTCTTCGTTGGTGTGCACATCGAGCGCGCAATGATCCAGCGACGCCGCGTCGAGGCTGCTGAGGGAGAGCGGCGCGAGGTCGAGCTCCGGTATCAAGAGTTGTTTCAGACCAACTTCTTTCCCATCGTGATTGTCGACGCAGATGGCGTGATCACCGAGGCGAATCCGGCGGCCGTCGCCGCGTTCGGAGATGGCATCACCGGCAGAACGACGGACCGGGCCCTCGGCGTCGCCCACGACGGTGTGGGCCGCCAGACCGAGGCTTCCATCGAGTCCGTTGACACGAGCGACGGTGTCGTGCGCACCTATCGCATGCGCGTCGCACGAGTGCGTCCTGGCGGCACAGACGGCGGCAACTTTCGACAGCTGGTATTTCAGGATCTGACGGAGGAGTACCGTGAACGTGCTGCGGTGCGCTTGTACGCCTCCCGACTGCTGGCGGCGCAGGAAGAGGAGCGCCGGCACATCGCCCACGAGATCCACGATGACCCACTTCAGCGGCTGATTCACCTCGCCCGCCGCATGGACAGGCTGGTCGTGCAGGGAGTGCCGGGGCCCACTTCTGCAGCGCTGCTGGAGACCCGTGTCGAGCTGCTCGAGATCATTGGACGTCTGCGTGAGGTGGCTCGGGGGCTTCGACCGCCCGGGCTGGACCAACTTGGCTTGGTCGCCGCCGTCCGCGGCCTGCTTGCGGACGTCGAGGACGCCCACGCTGTTCGCATGGATTTCGAGGTGACGGGCACCCCGGTACGGCTCGAAGCCGACGTCGAGTTGGGTGCCTTCCGAATCATCCAGGAGGCGGTCAACAACGTCACCCGTCACGCTTCCGCGCATGCAGCTCGAGTCGGCCTCCACTATGACGAGGACGCCCTGCGGATTGGTGTGGCCGACGACGGCATCGGTTTCGATGCACGACCGGGGACCGGCGGTGGGGGGGTGCAGCTTGGCCTGGTGGGCATGCGGGAGCGCGCCAACCTCCTCGGAGGACGCCTGCTGGTCTCTTCGGCGCCGGGCAAGGGGACGGCGATCGAGGCCCGGCTGCCGGCCTCGCCGCCTTCGATATCGGTTACCGTTTGAGGGCACCCGCGGGTAGCGGGAACTACGGGGTTGCCGCCCCCGTGGACGCTCGCTGGCGAAGCCGCGGCGCCAGGCGCATCCTCTAGACATGGAACGCGACATCGTCATCCTCGACCCCGTGAGCCGTGGCGTCATTGGCGGCTGCGCTGGACCATCCGCGGATGGCGCTTGCCCGCGGGTTGCCATCGGCGGGATCATCCCGTGTGCCGGTTACGCGCTCGTCCCCGCTGGAGCACGAGATGCCCAGCCTTACACGGTCTCGTCTCAGATGACGATGTGCCCACGGACCGTCGCCGAGGCGCTCGCCGTGGCCTCGGACTCGGCTCTCATAGCCGCGTGATCACCGCCTGAACGCAGGAGGTGCCTGCCCGGTGCCTCCTCGGGTCAGGGCGTCGTTGGTGGCTGACGCGTCGTGAGGTGTAGTGGGACGTCGTAGATCCACTGCGTCGTCTCCACCTGTGCCGTGATGTTCCAGCTGCCGCCGAGCGAGAGATTGGCCCCATCCGCGGAGAAAGTGCCCTTCCCGAGCGACGTCAACGGGAGCGCCGATGTGCCAATGGACTCACGACCGTTGAAAAGGAACCCGAGGGTGACGGTCGCATCACTGATCGGGCTTCCGGTGACGTAGTCGGCCACGGTGAGGGTGAAGTGGTTGAAACCAACATTCCCAGGGGAGACCTCAAGGTGAACCTTGAGGGTGTTGCCGTCAGTTCCGGTGGTAACTATCGGAGCGGGACCGGCGAACGCGATGGCTGTGGCGCTGGGGGGAGCGACGTTGACGAGCGCTGAGGAGAGGACAAGAGCGACTACCCCGACGACAACCTGCATACTTCCGACACGTCGGAACCCGTTTGGCGGCGAGGTTGCGCGCATGGCGTTGAGTCGGTTGACGACACCGAGGATCGCAAGAATCAGAATCAGCGCCACCTTGGCAAGGACAAGTGCGCCATAGAGAGTGGTCACCAGTCTCTGCCACGATCCAATGGCGGCAACAGACCGCAGCACTCCGGTGGCAGCGACCACGAGAAGACAGCCGACGGCGACAATCGCGAATCGCTCCAGAAGTCGCGAGCGCAGCTGCCCCGGCACCGCAGAGATGACCAGAAGTAGCGCGGTCAGACCACCGATCCAAGCCCCCGCCGCAAGAATGTGCACCCATTGCAACGCGACGCTCACCACGGGATTGGATTCGGTGCTCGCGTGATTCGCTGCGGCATCGGCGAGCGTCGATAGGACAGCACCGAGTCCGGCGACGGCCATCGTCCATCGCTGCAATCGGGAGGCAACCCGCGGCGTGATCAGCAAGGCGCCGGTGCCCACCAGGGCCGGCACCAGTCGCGTGGCGAATGAGCCCAAGAGCGAGGTGTGGAAGAGTTGATCCCAACCCGCTCCCGCAGAGCGAAGCTGAGAATCAGTGATGCCTATCACACCAATGATCGCCGCTACCCACGCGCCGGTCAGTATCGACCGCAGACGACCCCAGAACTGCGGGCCCACAGAGAGTGCAACAGCGGTGCCACCAAGAAGGAAGATGATGGCAATGTAGTACGCGGCGCGCGCCGTTACTCCAACCGCCGTGACCGCCGATGTGGCCGCCTCCTGCGTCGAGAAGCGCGATGGCGGCAACACCTGGACGCCGAAGGTGAAGCTCCCGGTGATCCGGTGACCATCATCCGATGCCACAGTCCGCCACGACACCGTGTACACGCCCTTCCCGACCTTGGCCACACCAACCGAGAGGACACGCGGGTCGGTGGGGCTCGCAGCCGCGTGCCCCACTTCGTGGTGTCGCCCCGCGGTATCGAGCACGTTGATATACGAGAGGGCTGGTTCGGGTGCCTCATTGAAGGTCATCGTGACGACGCGCGGGGACTGCTGCAGGATGGCGCCAGGGAGAGGATCTGACGCCACCGGCAAGGCATGCGCGGAAACGGGTATGGCCGTCGCCAGAGCGATCAGCACCGCTACTCCGGCCAAAAGCGTCCAACGCAGCAACCGATCCATGATCAGGCGGGCAATCAGACCCCCATTCGCACGTGTTCGTTGGGCGGTTATTGGTGCGGACCGCGGACCGGTCGGGTCAGGAAACGGCCGGAGGGATCTCTCCCCGGCCGCTCCCGTGAAAAGACTGGATTCATATTACGGTCAGCTCGCCGCCCATGTACCCCTGCACCGACATGGCGCCGCTCCAACCGGCAGGACCAGTACCGCAGGGATCCTGGCAGTGCCATTCGAACGTTCCCGCCGCTCCCGTGTGGAATGTGAACGTGGTGCGGCTGGATGCCAAGAGGGGAACATTGAGGTGGAGGGAGGGGATCGTGAAGGTGTGCGACACGATTGCTGGATCAACCGCCGCAAGGGTCTGTGCCGGCGCCGTGGCTGGCCCGTTGGGATTGGCGCGGTTCACTATCACGGCGGTGAACTTGCCTTCGATACCCGCCGCGGTGGCGAACCTGGTGTACGCCCCGGTCAAGGGCGTCGGGTCGTCAAAGTTCAGTATCGTGACAATCACGTCGCTGTTGGCTGGAACCGTCACCGCGGCTGGCAGAACGGCGGGCCCAACATCCGTCTTGAGCATGTCCGGGGTGGCCACAGTGAGGAAAATATGGGGGACGGTCGTTTGCACCTGGACGGCGGCCGCACCCACAGAGGCCACGACGGCTCCCCGGCCAACGCTCCAGCCAATGATCCCGACCACCACAAAGATGATCGCGGCCACGATCGCGGTCAGCCCGGCGACTGCACTTTTCACGGGAATGCCTCCTTGATGTGAAATGCCTCCTTGATGTGAATGGGAAGTCTGCTCCCAGGTCGGCTCAGGCCGCAGTTGCGCGTTCGAGGTTGGCCGCGGTGCGATGCAGGAAGCTACGAATGCATGCCTCCGCGATCCGGTGCAGGACCAGCCGGTCCACGGCTCGTCCCACCGCGCCCAAGGGCGGTTCGTAGCGCCCCATCAACGTGAGCATGACCTGGTCAGGGCCCATCGGCATGAGCTCAAGATCGGCGTCGAGAGTGGGGAAGAGGCGCTGGGCACCGGTCGCCCACCAGTTCAGCCGCACGACGGAGCCCTCGCCGCGCGCGTAGGCTGCACCGAGCTCGACCTGCACGCGCTTGCCGACCGTCACCTCGCCACCCGTCGCGGTGACGGTGAGAAACAGGCGTTCTCCATCCGCGTATGCGTCGGTGGCGCCGTCGGTGAGCCAGCCCGACGCTGGCTCAAGCAGGCGATCGCGCACAGCCGCGTAGGGCGCCTTGACCTGAACGAAGTCCTGGATGAGCATCGGATCAGCTTCGCGGACCTCGCCCGGTGTCGGAATGGGCGAAGGGCACCAAGTTGTGTGGGCCCTTTGGCACGTGTCACGGGGTGCGCCGGGGTAGTGTGGCCGCGCCGGCCAGGAGCGCGATCAGGATGCAGCCGAAGACGATGCCCATGTCACGGACCAGCTCCGCGCTCACCTGCGTCGAGGAGGTGACCATTTTGATGGCGTCCACTGCGTATGACAGGGGCATGATGTCCGAGAGTCCGGACAGCACCCCGATCATGTGGTCGCGCGGCTCGAACAGACCGCAGAGCAGCACCTGTGGGAAGGCAAACAGCGGCATGAACTGCACGGCCTGGAACTCGGTGCGAGCGAAGGCGCTGACGAAGAGGCCGAGTGCCATGCCCAGCAGGGCGTCGAGCACGGCGATGAGCACGAGCAGCGCTGCCGACCCCTGAACGCTGAGACCCAGCCACGTGATGCAGACGGTGGTGGCCACGCCGACCTCGATGACGCCGAAGAGCCCAAACGCCAGGGCGTAGCCGGCAAGGAGATCGATCTTCCCGATCGGCAGCGTCATCAACCGCTCCAGCGTGCCGGTCGTGCGCTCACGGAGCGTCGCCACCGACGTGACGACGAACATGATGTTGAACGGGAAGATGCACAGCAGGCTCGGGATGACGGCATCGAATGCTCGCTGGGAATTGAGCACGTACCGAAACAGGATGATCAGCATCGTCGGCAGCAGGACCATCAGCGCCACGGTTCGCGGGTCGCGGCGCAACTGGTTGGCGACCCGCCGGGCGGTTGCCAGCGTCAGCCGCGGGCTCACGATCTGCTCCGCTCTGCGTCCCGAATCACCCGCAGGAACGCATCGTCGAGGTTCGTGGTGCCCGCGTTCTGACGCAGGTCGTCGGGCGTGCCCCGCGTGAGGATACGACCGTCGCGCATGAGCAGCAGGGTCTCGCAGCGAGCGGCCTCGTCCATGACGTGGCTGGTGATCAACAGCGTCACCCGCCGATCCACGCGAAGACTGTGGAAGAGATCCCACAATTCCTCGCGCGTCACCGGGTCGAGGCCGACCGTCGGCTCGTCAAGCACGAGCAGCTCTGGTCTGCCCAGCAGTGCGACGGCGAGGCTGGCTCGGGTGAACTGGCCACCCGAGAGCTGCGAGGCCAGGGCCTCGGAATGGGGCTCGAGCGAGACCTCCGCGATGACGCGGTCGACATCCGCCGGTGGTGCGCCGAGCACGGCCGCGAAGTAGCGCAGGTTCTCGGTGACCGTGAGGTCGTGGTAGATCGCAGGGAACTGCGTGGAGTAACCGACGCGGCGACGCAGCGCCGCGCTGCCGGCTGGGACCCCGAGCACGGTCAGCGTGCCGCCCCTCACCACCTGCACCCCGACAATGGCGCGCATCAGGGTCGACTTTCCGCAGCCGCTCGGACCGATGAATCCCGCGACGGTGCCGGTGGGAATCGCGAAGTTCAGTCCGTGGAGCACCTCGCGCCCCCCTCGGACCACGCGCAGGGCGGAGACGGCGACGGCCGTCGCACCGGCTGGAGCTCCCGGCATGTCAGGCGACTATAGGCCGCGCGTCGTCGTCCATCCGGTCACGGCGTCGCTCAGCAAGCGCGACCGGATGATGAAGTGCTCGTCCTCGCCCGCAGGCAGGGAGAAGCCCTCGGGCGCTCCCGCTCCGACGTCGAGGATCAGCTGTGTGTGCCGCCACACCTCGTACTGGCGGGCATCGATGTAGAAGGGACAGCCGCCGACCCTGCCAAGCAGGACGTCCTGGTCGCTGACAACGAGCTCGCCGTCGTCGAAGCACATCGGGAGGCTGCCATCGCAGCAGCCTCCCGACTGGAAGAACATGACCGGCCCGCGCTCGGCGACGAGCCGATCGATGCAGCCCAGCGCCGCCGGCGTGGCGACCACACGCGCGACCGGTGCGGTCGTGGAGGCGTGATCGCTCACGTCGGCAGCCTCCCTCTTCTAGAAGAACCCGAGGGCCTTCGGGCTGTAGCTGACCAGCAGGTTCTTGGTCTGGGAGTAGTGCTCGAGCATCATCTGGTGATTCTCGCGACCGACACCCGAGATCTTGTACCCGCCGAACGCTGCACCTGCGGGGTACAGGTGGTAGCAGTTGGTCCACACGCGACCGGCCTTGATGGCACGACCCATCCGGTAGGCACGGCTGCCGTCCCGAGTCCAGACGCCGGCTCCAAGACCGTAGAGGCTGTCATTGGCGATCTCGACAGCTTCGGCCTCGTCCTTGAAGGTCGTGACCGCGAGCACCGGCCCGAAGATCTCCTCCTGGAAGACGCGCATCTTGTTGTGGCCCTTGAGAACCGTCGGCTCGTAGTAGTAGCCGTCGGCGAACTCCCCGTCGATCGGCGTGCGCTTGCCGCCGATCAGGCACTCGGCGCCCTCCTGGAGGCCGATGTCCACGTACGAGCTGATCTTCTCGAGCTGCTGTACGGAGACCTGTGGGCCGAGCATTGTGGTCGGGTCAAGCGGGTTGCCCTGCTTGATCAGACGGATGCGCTCGAGGCAACGCGCCATGAACTCGTCGTAGATCGATTCCTGGATGAGCGCGCGCGATGGGCAGGTGCAGACCTCACCCTTGTTGAAGGCGTAGAGCACGAGCCCTTCGATCGCCTTGTCGAGGAAGTCGTCGTCGGCTGCCATCACATCAGCGAAGAAGATGTTCGGCGACTTTCCACCGAGCTCAACGGTGGAGGGAATGAGGTTCTGCGCCGCGTACTGCATGATCAGTCGCCCGGTCGTCGTCTCGCCCGTGAAGCCGATCTTGGCGATCCGCGGACTGGATGCCAGGGCCTTGCCGATCTCGCCACCGGGTCCCGTGACGATGTTGATCACGCCTGGCGGGACGATGTCGGCGATGACCTCGGCCAGCTTGAGGATCGACCACGGCGTCGGCGACGCCGGCTTCAGAACCGTGCAGTTGCCGGCCGCCAGGGCGGGCGCGATCTTCCACGCAGCCATCAGCAGCGGGAAGTTGAACGGAATGATCTGCCCAACCACGCCGAGCGGCTCGTGGAAGTGGTAGGCCACGGTGTCCTTGTCGATCTCTGTGGTGCGTCCTTCGAGCGACCGGGTGGCACCAGCGAAGTAGCGGAAGTGGTCGATTGCCAACGGTAGGTCGGCTCCCAGCGTCTCTCGTACGGGCTTGCCGTTCTCCCAGCTCTCCGCCACCGCGAGCATCTCGAGGTTGGCCTCGAGTGCGTCGGCGATGCGGTTGAGCACCGCGGCACGGTCGGCAAGGGATGTCTCTCCCCAGGCAACCTTGGCGGCGTGCGCTGCGTCGAGTGCCAGTTCGACGTCCGCGGCTGTCGACTTGGCGACCTCGCAGAATGGCTTGCCAGTGACCGGGCTGACGTTGGTCATGTACTGCCCGGACACGGGCGCCACCCAGCGTCCGCCGATGAAGTTGTCGTAGCGCGGCTTGAGGGACACGAGGCTCCCGGGTCGCCCCGGCTCTGCGTAGGGCGTCGGCCCCTTGACCGGCGTGGTTTCAACCGGTGTCGGTTCCAAAGTGAGCGTCACGGTCATCCCTCCTGCGTGGGTGAATCCAAGCTGCCGGAGGCGGCGATGCCGTTCGGCTCCTGGCGCATCTCTCAGATCACGGTAGGGTGGCGGGCGCCAGGGTGACAGGGGCGGAGGTCACTGGAAGAGGGGACCATGGACCCGTGCACAGTCGGGTATCCCACGCGCCACTTCAGCCGGCAGCGTCAGACGGCGACGAGCGCCTTGATCGCCGAGGTGATATCGCTGAGGCCACGCTTGGCGTCAGCGAACAGCATGCCCGTCTTCGGGTTGGTGTAGAGCTCGTTGTCGATGCCGGCGTATCCGTGACCCATGGATCGCTTGATCACGATGATGTTCTTGGCCTTGTCCACGTCGAGGATGGGCATGCCCGAGACCGGCGTGTTGGGCCTCCGCGCGGCGGGATTGGTCACGTCGTTGGCTCCAACGACCAGGGCCACGTCCGTGTTGGGAAAGTCCGGGTTGACCTCGTCCATTTCCTTGAGCAGCGTGTAGGGAACATTGGCCTCAGCAAGCAGGACGTTCATGTGACCCGGCATCCGCCCGGCGACCGGGTGAATCGCGAACGAAACCGTGGCGCCGCGGGATTCGAGCAGGGCCGCGAGCTCGCGCACCTCATACTGCGCCTGCGCGGCAGCCAGACCATAGCCGGGGACAATGATCACCCGGCTGGCGTAGGTGAGCTGAATGGCTGCGTCCTCCGCCGAGAGTCGCCGGACATCGGCGCCGGTTCCCGGCAGGGCAGCAACGGCCGTGTCCCCGGTTCCGAAACCACCAGAGATGATGCTGGGGATCGAGCGATTCATGGCATCGGCCATGAGCTTGGTAAGGATGCCGCCGGAGGCTCCGACCAGCGCGCCCGCGATGATCAGGGCGGAGCTGTCGATGACGAAGCCCGCCATGGCCACGGCGATGCCGGTGAAGGCGTTGAGCAGAGAGATCACGACCGGCATGTCGGCGCCGCCGATGGGCAGGACCATGGTGACCCCGAAGACCAGGGCAGCCCCGGTGACAACGATCAGCAGCGCGATGCTGTCGGCCCCTGTCAGCAGGTAGGCGCTACCACCGACGGCCACGACTGCGAGCACCGCCGTGAGGACCCGCGCGCCGGGAAAGACGAGGGGTTGCCCGCTGATCCATCCCTGCAGCTTGCCGGCGGCGATCAGTGACCCGGAGAAGGTGACGCCACCGATGATGACGTCGAGGATGGTTGCCACCATGACGCGTGTCGGGATCGAGGAGTTCTCGAGTCCGCTGAGTCGTACGAAGCCGGCGAGGGCGACGAGGGCCGCCGCGCCACCACCCACGGCGTTGAAGAGGGAGACCAACTGCGGTATCGCGGTCATCTTCACCCGCTGCGCCGTGAGCAGGCCGGCGCCAGCTCCGACGACTGCGCCAGCGCCCAGGACCGCCCAGCCGGTGCCCGTGATGGCGCCGTCGTTGATGACCTTGAGCAGGGTGGCGGCGACGGCGAGGATCATCCCAGCCGCTGAGAGTTGGTTTCCACGGCGAGCGGTGGCAGGTGAGTTCATGCGGTGAAGGCCCACAACGAAGGCGACGGCTGCGGCGAGGTACGCAAGGGCTACCGCCGTGGTGATCGCGTCCATGAGGTCTCAGGTGGCCTTTCGCGCGTCGTCAGCCTTTGCCGGCACCGGCTTCTGGCGGAACATCTGAAGCATCCGGTCCGTGACCATGAACCCGCCGACCACGTTCATGGCCGCGAAGGCGGATGCCAGGAACGCGAGCACGTAGCCCGCCGCGTTGGCGGCCTCGGCGGCCGTCACCATGGCGCCGACGAACACGATGCCGTGGATCGCGTTTGACGCCGACATCAGGGGGGTGTGGAGGGTGGAGGGTACCTTGCTGATGACCTCGAAGCCGACCAGCAGTGCAAGGACGAAGATGCTGATGTCGCTGAGCAATCCCGCGCTCACCGAGCACCCACCAGCACCTGGGCGGGGGTGACGGTCTCGCGCACGCCAGCATGCACCAGCTCACCTTCATGGGTGATGACGACGCCGGCCTGGATCTCGTCGGCGAGGTCGATCAGCAAGGCACCGTCATGGACGATGTGCAGCAGCAGGGCGGCGGCGTTGTGCGAGAACGCGACGGACGCCGCCGTGGGCACCTGGGCCGGCAGGTTGCCGGCGCCGATGATGGTGACCCCGTTCTCGGTGACGATCGTCTCCCCCGGGACCGAGCCTTCGACGTTGCCGCCGAGCGTGCTCGCCCCGAGGTCCACCAGCACCGACCCGACGCGCATCGTGGCCACGGCGGCGGCGGTGACAAGCAGCGGCGGGCGCCGCCCAGGAACCTGCGCGGTCGTGATGACAACGTCGAAGTGGGCGACGTGGGCGTTCAGCTCCTCCTGCTGAGCCGTCTGCTCCTCGGATGTGAGGGCACGTGCGTAGCCACCCTGACCGGAGGCCACGCCGACGGCGCCGAGCTCCAGGTAGCGGGCGCCGACCGATTCGATCTCGGCGCGCGTCTCGGCGCGCACGTCGTAGCCGGTCACCACGGCGCCCAGCCGATGAGCGGTGCCCATCGCCTGCAGCCCCGCGACGCCCGCGCCGATCACGAGGACATCCGCGGGCTTGGACGTGCCGGCGGCGGTGATCAGCATCGGGAAGAACCGCCCGAACGCATTGGCTGCGACGAGCGCGGCTTTGTATCCCGCCACATTGGCCTGGGATGACAGGGCATCCATCGACTGCGCGCGACTGATGGTGCGCGTCAGGCCGTCCAGGCTGATCATGGTCACGTCCTGGTCAGCGAGCTGTTGCGCGAGCTCGGGCGCGGTGAGCGGCCTGAACATGCCGATGGTCGTCTGCCCGGCGCGCAGGCGGCGAGCGCGCTCCGGGGAGAACGTGCCGACGGTGAGGACCAGGTCTGCCCGGGCCATGGCCTCGTCGAGTGGGACCACGCTTGCTCCGGCACCGACGTAGTCGGAATTGCTGAACCCGGCCGCGATCCCGGCATCCGCTTGGACCACGACATCGAGCCCGGCGTGCTGGAGTCGGGCGACGGTGTCAGGAGTCAGGGCCACGCGACGTTCGCCGGGCGCCGTCTCCTTGATGGCCGCGACCGTCAGTCGCGTCGCGGGCGCCGGGCGATGTTCGGGGACTTCACTCACAACCTTCTCCTGTTCGGTGATCGCACTGCCAGCCACCTTGGCGCTTCCCCGCGGTTGTGGACACGGCCAAAGGTCCATACCTGGGCGGGCCACCTGTCACTTCTGGGCGTCGCCAGAGGCGCTGCGGGAGGCGAGCGCGGAGCTTGATGTGGGCGACGTGACCCACAGCCCCCGGCCGGTGTGGTGCCCGACGATGATCAGCCGGCCACCGGGAGCGAGCGCGACGAGGTCGAAGGCTCCCCCGGCCGCATGGAACGTGAGGATGTCCTCGACGACCCACCTGACCACGCAGCACCTGACCTGGCAAGAGCTCGCGCCTTCTCGACGGCGACGGGCGAGAATCCACTGCCGTCGTCAACCAGCCCCGCTCGACGAGCCATATGGCGTTGCGGCCCTCGGCGGGGCCGAGGTCGAGGGCGCTGATCGGCGCCGAACACCTGTTGAAGTCTGCACAGCGCGTAGCCCGTCTCACCTACGACAGCAGCATGCCGCCGTCGACAACGATGAGCGCGCCGGTCATGTAATCGGCGGCAGACGATGCCAGGAAGACGGCCACCTTGGCGATGTCATCAGGAACCCCCATGCGCTTCATTGGAATGCGCTGTGTGAACGCTGCCATCATCGCGTCAGTCTGTTCCTTGGTCAGGCCAGTCACTGGTTGCGAAGTTCCCTCCGTGGCGATGCCGCCGGGTGCGATCGCATTGACGGTGACGTGATGTGGCGCCATCTCCAGCGCGAAGTTCTTGGTGAAGCTGAGGACCCCGCCCTTACTGGCGTCGTACGCTGCCAACCCAGGAAACGATGGGTGCACCGAATCGATGGAGGCGATGTTGACGATCTTGCCGCCACGACCCTGTCGCACCATCTGGAGGCCGGCTGCCTTTGACATGAACACGAGCCCACGCAGGTTGATGCCCAGCACGCGGTCGAAGAACTCCGGACTCATCTCCAATACCGGGCTGCTCGGGAAGATTCCGGCATCGTTGACGAGGAGGTCAAGGGAACCGAACTCCTCAATGCAGCGCTGGACCGCAGCTTCGCAGTCGGCTTCGCTGCTGACATCGACGCGCATCGCCACAGGTCGTCCTTCGTCCTGGGCCAGATGCTCGGCAACATGCTGCGCCGCGGCAAGGTCGATATCGGCAATGAGCACATTCGCTCCGCCCTCAGCAAGCCGATCGGCGATGCCACGACCGATGCCCTTGGCAGCACCGGTGACGAGCGCGTTGCGGCCGGCGACCGAGAACGGCCCCCAGAGGTCAGGACGGGTTTCGATCTCGGCAGTGGAAGGTCGTTGAGCCATGGGAGCACCCTCAAGATCACTTCTGACGTCGATGGCCAATCGTCACCCTCTCGCGGAGCGAGCGGTAGAGGCGTCGGACCCGACAGCGCTGGGCACAAGGCCCCAGGCGACCGGCACTCCGCCACGGAGAAAAGCGATCCCGATGTCGCGGGCCCGGCGACCCTTCCGCCTCGAGGCGGCTCGGGCGAACGTCATGGGTGTCGTGGCCCTTCGCCTCTGGTGGCAGCGCTGTGGGGGCACGACGCTGGGACACTCGATCAACACGCGAACACGGGCCGGATGAAAGGAGGCCGAAAATGGTCGCTTCCACGGGAAGGGAGGTTGTGCGCTCAAGTGAGGAGATCGAAAGCATCCCTCATGAGCCGCTGGAACCCCGGATGATGGGCGTCGTCAACGCAATTGTGCGCGAACATTGGGGCACGTATGCCGGCGTGATGCACGTCGCATCCGGCTGCCGACTCCCGGAGCACCGCCACCCGACGATGAGCCACCACGTCTTCGTCCTCGCCGGAAAGGTCGAGGCGTTCGGCAGGACGCTGGGTCCTGGGTCGTACTGGTTCGTGCCCTCGGGAGAGGGCCATCACGTTCGCGGCCTGCCGCCAGACGGATGCAGCCTGGGCTACGTCGACGTGCCCGACCAGTCGTAGAGGTTGCCTGAACGTTGGTTAGGCTTCGGGCTCCGCGCTACTGGGGGCGCCATCCATGCCGTCTGGGCCCACGACGATCGTTCTCGCGACGGTCGGAGCTCCGGCCAGAGCCGGCGCTTGCGCTGCTGCTGCGGACCTTGCCCGAGCGCCGATCCTGTTCGCCTCTGCACGCTGCTCCAGCCGGCTAGAACGCGAGGCTCAGGCACATGAACACCGAGGGCTTGGCCCGCCTGATCGAGCTACCCCGAGAGGACATCTTTGCCGCACTGGGCTCACGCCCGGAGGGTCTCACGTCGGACGAGGTTCGAGAGCGCGCGGCACGGTTCGGTTCCAACGCGATCGCTGAGACGCGTGGCCCGGGCCTGGTGCGGCGGCTCGGCGGCCAGTTCGTCCACCTCTTCGCCCTGCTTCTCTGGGCTGGAAGCGTCCTCGCCATCCTCGCCGGTGAGGTCACTTGGGGGCAGCGCAACACCGCCAGCGCGACGGTCTCGGCAGGGGCGACCACCGTTGTCTTTCTGGCAATTGTCATCCTCCAGGTCGGCAACGCGTTCGCTTGTCGTACCGAGCGCACCTCCGCATTCGCTCGCGGATTGCTGTCCAATCGATTCCTGCTGTTGGGTGTGCTCTTCGAACTGCTCTTTGCTGCCGCCCTGATCTACACCCCGCCCTTTGAGAGGCTGTTCGGCACCGCGGCTCTCGACCCTCGGTGGTGGCTTGTGCTCGCTGCATTCATCGGCCCGGGCTTCGCGGTCGAGGAGATCCGAAAGCTGTTGCTGCGACGGAGATCCCGTGACCAGGGCGGGAGACAGACGCCGACGCGCCGATCCGCGCCCGGTTAGCCCCGCGTTGGTGCCGATCGGCCCACCTCCAAGAGGACAATGACCCTGGTGCGGCGGTGATGGTGGCTGCGATTCTGGCCCCGTCTGAGGCGACACGAATGGGAGGAGCCAGGTGGCCATCAAGCGGATCCTCGTCGCCACCGACGGCTCGGTGACCGCTGAGGCAGCGCTGGCCTGGGCAGCGGACCTTGCCGTACCCCTTGGCGCGGAGGTGGTGGCGATCGCGGTGATCGACATTGCCATGCTCTATCCCGGTGCCCTGTACCTCCCAGTGAGCGAAGAGCAGATGCGCGAGCGTCTCGACAAGGAGTTGAACGATGCGTGGACGCAGCGGATGCGAGACAGGGGCGTCCCCTTCCGCACTCTGCTTGGGGAGGGCAACCCTGCCGCTGTCATCGTCAAGACGGCCGCTGCCGAAAAGGCCGACCTCATCGTCATGGGCTCGCGCGGGCATGGTGGCTTCACCGAACTCGTGATCGGCAGCGTTGCCCACCATGTGACGCATCACGCCAGGACCCCGGTTGTGGTCGTACCGCCCGGTGCTGTGACCGCCGAGTTGGCCGAGGACGAGGTGGCGCGGGTGGAGCGGAGCCAGCCACCGGGACCAGTGCAACCTGAACGTCCGCCGGCTGATGGCGGCTAGCCTCGCCGCCAGCCATTCGCGCCGCGTGGTGCGGTGCGCAGGCGCTCTCCCGGCGCCGATCGCCCGGCGATTCGAGGCGATCGTTTTCGATTGGGACGGGACCGCCGTTCCCGACCGGCAGGCGGACGCCGCGCCGGTGCGCGCGCTCGTCGAGGAGGCGTGCGCGCTGGGCATGGACCTCGCCATCGTCAGCGGGACACATCTCCGCAACGTCGACGGTCAGCTCGCTGCGCGGCCCACCGGGCCGGGGCGGCTGCTCCTCTGCCTGAACCGCGGATCCGAGGTATTCGGCGTCGGCCGAGGAGGTCCCCGGCTGGTATACCGGCGCATCGCAACCCACCAAGAGGATGCCGCGCTCACCGCCGCCGCCGAGCTGACGGTTCAGCGGCTCGCTGATCGGGGAGTGGATTCAGTGATCGTGTCGCAGCGGCTCAACCGCCGCAAGATCGACCTGATTCCCGAACCGGCGTGGGCTGATCCGCCGAAGGCGCGCATCGGCGAGCTCCTCGACGCCGTAGAGCGTCGCCTTCGCGCCCGCGGCGTGCGGTCGCTGCGGGGCGCGGTGGAGATCGCGCGTCGCGCCGCGGCCGACGTCGGCCTCCCCGACGCACGCGTGACCAGCGACGTCAAGCACGTGGAGATCGGCCTCACTGACAAGTCGGACTCGGGTGCCTGGGTGGTCGGCGACCTGTGGTCTCGAGGGGTCGCTCCCGACCTCGTGCTGGTCGCCGGCGACGAGATGGGCGAGCTTGGGGGTGTTCCGGGGAGCGACTCGCTCATGCTGGTGACCGAGGCGCCCGGCGTCACCGCGCTGTCGGTCGGCGTTGAGCCGCGCGGAGTCCCTGCTCACGTCATTCACATTCGCGGCGGTCCGGCTGCTTTCCTGCGCGTCCTCGAGGACCAGGTCGAGCGTAGGAAGCGGGGCGACGTGCCGCGAGTGACCGCTGACCCGACCTGGTCGCTGCACATCACCGGCGTCGACGACCGGCTCGAGCGCGCTCACGAATCCCTGCTCTGCGTCGCCGATGGCCGTCTGGGCAGCAACGGAGCACCCCTTGTGGCGCATCCGGCGGCGGCACCATCGGTCGTGCTGGCAGGCGCGTACGAGGGCGACGGCGCCGACATCGCCCTGGTCGCGTGCCCGCGCTGGAACAGGCTGGCCGGCGGCCTGAGCGCGCCGGCCACGCTGCACCGGACCCTCGACCTTCGCACCGGTCTCATTCATCACCGGTGGGACGCATCGAGGGGCAGGGTCGAGGCGGTCGCGTTCTCGTCGCTGGTGAGGCCGGCCACCGCCGTCCTCCGCGTCTCAGGAGTCGGCGGACCGCGGCCCGAGGTGCTGCCGCTCTCAACGGGCGATCAGGCCGCATCCTCCCCTCGGAGCGACGATCTCCGATGGATGACGAGCGAGGCGAGTGCGGGTGCAGGGCAGGTCGTGGCGTCCGCGGTGACCCGGGCCACCGGCCCCGTCGCGGTGGAGAGGCTGGCCGTCTACGCGCTGCACTCTGACGCCAGCCAGGCCGCCTCCAGGTTGCGCTCGGGACGCCGGGCCGGGTTTGAGCGCCTTCTCGGGGAGCAGCGCATGGCATGGGCGAAGCGTTGGGCGAGCGCCGACATCGTCATCGAGGGAGACGATGCCCTGCAACAGGCGGTCCGGCTGGGGCTCGCCACCCTGATGGCGTCGGCGGCGGACGCGGGTGAGGCAGCCGTCGGGGCGCGCGGGCTGACCGGCGAGGCATATCGCGGCCACGTCTTCTGGGATACCGACGTCTTCGTCCTGCCCTTCCTCGCGGCAACCCATCCCGCCGCAGCACGCGCCGTCCTCGAATACCGAGTGCGCCGCCTGCCCGCGGCCCTCGCCGCAGCACGCGCCAAGGGACGGTCGGGCGCGCGATTCCCATGGGAGTCCGCCGCGGATGGCGGCGACGTCACGCCGCACCGGGGAAGCGACCGCCTTGGCAACGCCGCCCGAATCCGCACCGGGGAGATGGAGGAACACATCGTTGCCGATGTCGCCTGGGCCGCCGCCTGTTACCAGGATTGGACGGACGACCCCGTGTTCGCCGGCGGACCGGGCCGGGTGCTCCTTGTCGAGACCGCCCGCTACTGGGCCTCGCGAATCGAGGCAGATTCGGATGGCCGCGGGCATATCCGTCAGGTCATCGGTCCCGACGAGTACCACGAAGAGGTCGACGACAACGCATTCACCAATGTGATGGCTCGTTGGAATCTTCGTGCCGCCGCCGACGCAGCCGCAACCTCAGTTCCCGCCTCGGAGCGGCGGCGGTGGCTCGGGATCGCCGACTCGCTGGTCGACGGCTATGACGAGGCGACGGGACTGTACGAGCAGTTCGCCGGCTTTCGACGGCTCGAACCGTTGATCATCAGGGACCTCACCCCTCAGCGCCCGGTGGCCGCCACCATGCTGCTTGGGGCCGAGCGTGTGGCGGGCGCACAGGTGATCAAACAGGCAGACGTCCTGATGCTCCATCACATGGTCCCCGACGAGGTGGCGCCGGGCTCATTGGTCGCCAACCTGGACTTCTACGAACCGCGCACCGCTCACGGCAGTTCGCTGTCTCCGGGGATCCATGCCGGACTCTTCGCTCGGGCCGGACGCCTTGCGGATGCGCTGGCCGCGCTCCGCCTCACAGCTCGGATCGACCTCGACGACCTCAGTGGGAGCAGCGCTGGCGGCCTGCACCTTGGAGCCATGGGCAGCCTGTGGCAGGCGCTCGTCCTTGGCTTCTGCGGCGTTCGGCCGCAGGGCGACGCGCTGCGTATCGATCCCCATCTGCCCGCGGAGTGGTCGGTGCTGGAGGTGCGGCTGCGCTTTCGGGCGAGCAGCGTTCGAATGCGCATCGAGTCGAGCAAGCTCACCGTCTGGGCGACCCCGCCCGCGAAGATCGCCTGGGGCGAGAGCGTTGTGGAGGTGGACGCGACGGGACACCCGTTCGGGATCGCCGAGCGGAAATCATGAGGAGAGGAGCGTGAGCAGGGTCATTGCTGCCGTCGACGACAGTGCGCAGGCTCTCGCCGTGGTCAGGACCGGCGAGGCGGTGGCGAGCTTGTGCGGGAGCACGCTCGAGGTCGTCCACGTCTGCGCGGGAGAAGACGATGGGGCGCCTGCCGGACTCGCGTCTGGCGGGCACCAGGTGCGTCTGCTCAGAGGTCTCGGGAGCAGGGCAATCGCCGAGGCGGCGGCCGACCGAGACGTCGCGGCCGTCATCGTCGGTACCGGCCGCGCGCGCCCAGCCGAGGCCTTCATCGGCAGCTGCGCACAGCAGGTCATCACCGCGGTCCCAGTTCCAGTCGTGGTGGTTCCGGCCCACGCCAGGGCGCCGACGACGATCCGGCGGATCCTGATCCCACTGGACGGGACGCGCGCTTCGAGTGACGCTCTCCGCCGTGCGATGGAGCTCAGCGCCCAAGCCGACGTCCGCCTCATCGCCCTCCATGTCCACACCGATGCGTCGCTGCCGATGTTCAGCGACCAACCGCATCACGAGGTACGGGCGTGGAGTGCCGAGTTCATCCGCCGGCACGCGCTCCCGATGTCCGCCGAATCACCGCTGCGGCTGCGTGTGGGCCAAGCCGGCACTGAGGTGCTCGCCGCCGCCGTGCAGGAGGGGGCCGACCTCATCGTGCTCGGGTGGCGGCAGGACCTCTCAGCCGGCCGGGCGGCGGTCGTGCGCTCCACGGTGCTGGGCGCGACGGTCCCAGTCTTGCTGTTCCCCACGCAACGGGAAGCGCGGAAACACTACCCCGTTGTGAACACCCGTGGGCGCGCCGTAGCCGCAGCTCCATATCCGGCTTCCCGACCGGAATCGAGGTAGTCGCCGCCACGTCGATCCCTGCCACACCAAGTCGGGACCAACGGCCCTTCCGCAGCCGATGCCCACGTCCTACCGTCGTGATGAACAGTCAGCTCAAACGGGGGCGGAAGCTCATGAGAACCGACAGGACGATGCGACATCCGAATGTGGTGCACGACCCCGTCGGGGATGCGATGGGCTGGCTCCTCGTCCTGTTCGATCAGGAGCGCGGACGGGTTTTCGAAGCCGCACCCGAAGGGTTCGCGGAATGGGAGCCGATCACCTCGCGTGAGGAGGTGGTGAACCCGGAACGTCGGTGGAAAGGGATGGGGGCCCGCTACGGTCGCCACGGGCAGCACGTGGCGGCGGGATCTCACGCTGAGGCCCACCACGCTGAGGTCCAGCGGGAGCACGCGCGGGCCGTCGCCACTGTCGTGAACGATCACTTGCACCGGCATCCCGACGCGCGCATCTTCGTCGCCGGCCCGGTCAGAGACCGCGCCGCCCTCATCGCCGCTCTCCCTCGGTCGGCCCGCAGAGTGGCCGGCCAGCTGTCGATTCCAATGTTCGAGACATTGCCCGAGGTGGCCCTTCGATTCCGCACGGCGCTGGACGCTCGTGCCAAAAGGGTGACGGCCGTGACCGGCGAAGGTTGCACAACCATCGCGTCGAACACCGGGAGGTGAGGGCCCATGGCCGGCCTCTTGTCACCGCCAGCATGGCACCCG
>DAISRJ010000012.1:42088-52853 GCA_036828955.1 Candidatus Dormiibacterota bacterium
CACCGGGAGGTGAGGGCCCATGGCCGGCCTCTTGTCACCGCCAGCATGGCACCCGACGGCGCGTGGCGGGGATCGCTTGAGGGTGGCGATCATCGCGCCTCCCTGGTATCCGCTGCCTCCACGGGGGTACGGTGGCGTCGAGCTCGTCGCGAGCCTCCTGGTTCGGGGACTCCGTGCTCGAGGCGACGAGGTGGTGGTGGTCGGCGCCGAGCGATCGGCGCCCGGCACCGTCGAATTGGCGCCCGCCGTCTGGGAAGCTGATCTCGGAGGTAAGTACGGACCGGTCCGTGAGCTGACCTACCTTGCGCGGGTGTCGGCGCTGCTGCACCGCGACGGCCCCTTCGACGTCATCCACGATCACAGTGGCTTGGCCGGCCTCCTCGCAACCACACTGATGGGGATCGCTCCGGTCGTGCACACCGTGCACGGTGTCCTCGACGAGCCGGAACGGACCTTCTACCGCGCGATGCAGGATCGCGCCGAACTGGTGGCGATCAGTTCGGCTCAACGCGCGAGCGCGGCGGAACTATCCTGGGTCTCGACAATCCACAACGCCGTCGACACCGGCTCGTTGCTGACCGTTGCGCCGGCGGACAAGGGTGGATACCTTCTCTGCCTCGCGCGCGTGTGTCGAGAGAAGGGGCAACACGTGGCCATCGAGGTGGCGCGCCGGACCAGCCGGCGATTGGTTCTCGCCGGCAAGGTGGAGCCGACGCCCGAGGGCGACCTCTACTTTCAAACCGCGGTGGCGCCGCACGTCGATGGGTTCCGGGTCATCTACCGCCGCAACGTCGCCGGCCGCGAGAAGTCGGAGTTGATCGCGCGCGCGTCGGCACTGGTGGCACCGATTGCCTGGGAGGAGCCGTTCGGGTTGTCGGTGGTGGAGGCGATGGCCAGTGGAACCCCGGCAGTCAGCTACGGGCGTGGAGCCGCAGCAGAGCTCATCGACGACGGCGTGACCGGGTTTGCAGTGAGGCCCGACGATGTGGAGGCGATGGCCGCCGCTGTGCTGGCGACCGCGAACATCGACTCCCGGCGGTGCGCTGACATTGCCCGTCGCCGCTTCAACCCCGATCGGATGGCTGAAAAGTACCATCGCGTGTACTCCGAGATCGCAGCGAGGATCGCCCGCCCTGCCGTGACGGCGTGATGTCTTGGCGCGGTGAGGGAGAGGCCAAAGGGCCTTCAAGGTGCCGCCCTACGGCCCTAGCGATGGCCTGGGGTCGCGCGCACGCTCGCGGCATGGATGAGCAGATCGCTCGTGAGGATTCCGTGTCCCGGGGAGGGGCGGTGCGGCAGTCGCGCCTCTGTTCCTACGACCCAAGACTCATGCAGCAGTGTCCGTACGCCGTCATGGAGTGGCGGCACGGCGACCAGACCTGCCGGTACTTCAGCGTCGCCCTGACCGACGGCGGCATGGAGGCGTTGTGTCGCAGGGCCCGCCACATCGAGCTGGCCGGCCGCGGGCACCGCACGTCTGAATCGATGAAGGGATCCGGGCGGTCGGGGCGATTGGCGGTGCCGCGGTGACGGCACGGAACATGGGGGACTGACGGTGCAGAAGCCGCGGATCATGCGGATATGGCTCGGCGGGCTGGTCGCCATCGGGGTCGGTCTGCTCGTTCTCCTCGTCGGCCTGGGTTTGATGCTGGGACTCAGCGGCACCTGGAAAGGACCAAGCAACAGCGTCACCTTCACGCCCAGGTACGACGCGTTCTTCTGGGCAACGGCAGCCATGATGGTCACCGGCGGCGCCACCCTCATCGGGGGGGCGATCACGCAGTGTGTTGCGTGGATCGGAGCGCTGATGAACACCTTTCGCGCCCAGGACAAGACGTGGTTCGTTGCGCTTCTGGCGCTTGGTCTGCTCGGCTTCCAGTTTCCAGCGATGATCGCGTACCTCGTCGCCGGCCCTGACGTTCGTGCCCTGCCCCTGACCTGGGCCCCGACCTCCGCGCCGCCACTGCCGCCGCCACCACCGCCGATGATCCACCCGCAGGCGGTGTGACCAACCGACACCAGGGCACCTGGGCCGCCATGGATGGCGAGCCAGCACCCCGTGGAAGTGCACCCGAGGTCGAGGTCATCGCGGAGCACGGCCTCAGGGCGGGATCAAAGTCCCACGCCTATGTGACCCTTGGCCGTGGTGGGCGGCGCACGTCTCGATGGATCCTCAGAGCGTGACCACGCACATCGTCATCCTCGGAGCGGGCACCGGCGGCACACTGGTCGCCAACCGCCTCCGTCGTCTCCACGCCGACGAGGACGTGCTCATCACCGTCGTCGACCGGGACGGCGGGCACCTCTACCAACCAGGGCTGCTCTTCGTCCCATTCGGCCTCGCACATGGGGACAAGCTGGTGCGTCCGCGCCAGGACCAGTTGCACCGCGGCATTGAGCTGCTGGAGGTGGCGGTGGAGCGGGTTGACCTCGCGGACAACCGTGTGGTGCTGGCTGATCAGCGAACCCTCGCCTACGACGTCCTCGTCGTTGCCACCGGAGCCACCCTGGTACCGGGGGAGACCGACGGGCTCGTCGGGCCCGGGTGGATGGAGCGGGTGTTCACCTTCTACTCTCTCGCCGGCGCCACTGCCCTCGCCGATGCGCTCGCACACTTCGATGAGGGGCGCCTCGTCGTCAACGTCGTCGACATGCCGATCAAGTGTCCGGTGGCGCCGCTCGAGTTCTGCTTCCTGGCGGATTGGTTCTTCCAGAGGCGCGGCGTCCGCGACCGGATCCAGATCACCTACGTGACGCCGCTGGACGGGGCGTTCACCAAGCCGGTGGCTTCGAAGATGCTCGCCTCGCTCCTGAAGGAGAAGGGTGTGGAGGTCGTCACCGAGTTCAATACGGGGACCGTTGACGGCGCCGGGGGACATCTGGTCGGCTACGACGGCAGAACGGTCGACTTCGACCTCGCGGTCGTCGTCCCCCTGCACGGCGGTGCGGACTTCGTCGCCCGCTCACCGGGCCTCGGCGATGAGCTGAACTTCATCCCCACCAATGAGCACACGCTGCAGTCGCGGGTGCGGCCCAACGTCTTTGTGATCGGCGACGCAGCGGGCCTGCCCGCCTCCAAGGCGGGATCGGTCACCCACTTCGAGGGCGAGGTTGTCTGCGACAACGTGGACAGGTTCCTTGGCGGCAGAGAGCTGGTGGACGGCTACGACGGTCACGCGAACTGCTTCATCGAGACCGGCTTCGGCAAGGCGCTGCTGATCGACTTCAACTACGACACGGAGCCGCTCCCCGGTCATTTCCCGTACCGGGTCGGGCTCCCCCTACTCGAGGAGTCGCGGCTCAACCACCTCGGCAAGCTGATGTTCGAGTGGGTGTACTGGCACCTGCTCCTGCCCGGCCGGGACATCCCCGGCGTGGGTTCGACGATGCCTCGTTCCGGAAAGCGAATGGTCAACACACACCAGGAGGTGAAGGCATGATCGACACAATGGTGGCGCCGACAGTGACGCTTGCCGGGCTGACCGTCGACGTCAACGAAGAAGGGTTCTTCCTGCAACCCGAGCAGTGGGCCGAGACGATGGTTCCGGAGCTCGCGCGCGCAGAAGGCGTCGCCGACCTCACCGACCGCCACTGGCAGGTGATCCGGTTCATGCGTCGGCAGTTCGAGGAGAACGGGACCGGTCCGACCGTGAGGGTCCTTGGCAAGACCTCCGGCGTGTCGATCAAGGAGCTCTACCAACTGTTTCCCAGGGGGCCCGCGAAGGTGGCTGCGCGGATCGCCGGGATACCAAAACCACGGGGGTGCATCTGATGACCACCGACGTCCTCGCACGACCGGCACCGGCCTCTGAACGTGAAACGATCACCAAGGTCTCCATCATCGTCTCGCGAGGATCACTGGACGGCGTGTATCCGGCCCTGATCATGGCCAACGGTGCCCGCGCCGAGGGCATCGAGGCAAACCTCTTCTTCACCTTCTTTGGCCTCGACGCCATCCATCGCAAGCGGCACGAGCACATCAAGATCTCCACCGTCGGCAACCCTGGGCTCCACCTGGCAACCTGGCTGGGCGGTGTGCCCGGCATGTCGTCGGTGATGACCCACTACCTCGCCCAGAAGATGGAGAAGCTCGACATCCCATCCATCCCCGAATTCGTCGAAATGATCGCCGACACCGGCGCCGGACTGTATGCATGCAAGGCCTCGGTCGACCTGTTCGGACTGAGTCGCGAGGATTTCATCGACCAAGTCACGGACATCATCACCGTCGGCGAATTCTACGCGCAGGCCGCCGGTGGCCAGATCATCTTCACATAGATGAGCAACCCCTTCGCAACCCACGACCAAGACACCAGGTTGAGGCTACCGCCCTCCGCCACAGGCAGCCATGAGCGCAATCGCATGTGTTGTCTTCGCAGACTCGTCGCGACGGGATGGCACAGTCACGACTGCCCATAGACGCTGCTATTGGCCGCACGCAGCACGCTGACGTAGCCCGCGCGCTCGTGTGCGGCCTCGTCCGTGTCGGGCGGCACCGAGAGCTTTCCGCGGAACTCAGCGACTGTCGCAAATCCCTTGCGCTCCATCCAACTGGACAGGCCGGCAAGGAGTTCGGCCGCATACTCGGGGCCGTGCCGCAGCAGCGCTGAGGCGGTCATGACCACGTCTGCGCCAGCGAGGAGGAACTTGA
Source organism: Candidatus Dormiibacterota bacterium (assembly GCA_036828955.1). Taxonomy (GTDB): domain Bacteria; phylum Chloroflexota; class Dormibacteria; order Aeolococcales; family Aeolococcaceae; genus Aeolococcus. The sequence goes on from DAISRJ010000012.1 coordinate 46,740, forward strand.
CGACGTCGTCCGGACCCTCGACGCCCGTCGTTGCAGCCAGTGCTGCTCGCACACGTCCATGCAAGATCGATATCCACGTACGTGGCAACCGGGCTTCGGCCGGGCTGGACAGGTCGACAGTGGACACGACGGCGAGTGTCTCCGGGTCGATGTCCGGCTGCAGGAATCGGTTGAACAGCACGAGCCCATCTGCCCCAGCCTCGTCCAACCGCAGCGCCATCTCGCCCGTCGAGCTGAAATATGGGCTGAGCTTGACCGCCACCGGCACGGTGACGGCGGCCTTCACCCGGGTCAGGATGTCGAGGTGGCGCTGCTCGACATCGCGGCCGGACACGTGCGGGTCGCCGGGAACAAGATAGATGTTCAACTCGATCGCGGCAGCACCGCAGTCCTGCATTGCCCGCGCGTAGTCGACCCAACCGCCGGCCGTGACCCCGTTGAGGCTGCCCAACACCGGCACCTCAACGGCCGCTGCGGCGCGCTCCAGCAGGCGCAGATACCGGGTCGGGCCGACCTCCGTGTCGGCGTCGGTCGGGAAGTATGACAGCGACTCCGCGAAGCTCTCGGTGCCGGCGTCCGCCAGCCGCGCGTTCTGCGCCGCCTCACGGCGCAACTGCTCCTCGAAGAGGGAGAAGAGCACCACCGCGCCGATGCCGGCATCCGCCAAGCGCTGAATGCCGGCGACGGTCTGGGACAGCGGGGAGGGTGACGCGACGAGCGGGTTGCGCAGCCGGAGGCCCATGTAGTCGGTCGAAAGGTCCATCAGTGATCCTTGCGCGCGTCTGCCGGGAACCGTGGCGCGCCGCGACCTGCCATCTCCTCGTACAGCTTCCAGCGCTGCTCGACCGCCTGCTGGGCCAAGCCGAGCAGCCGTTCCGCCTCCGCCGGGTTTGTGTTCGTGAGGACGCGATAGCGCAATTCCCGGTAGATGTAATCGGACAGGGGGATGCGCGGCCGCGGCGAATCGAGCAGAAACGGGTTGCCGCCATCGGCACGCGCGACCGGGTCGTAACGGAGCAGCGGCCAGTGACCACTCGCCACTGCGCGGTACTGCTGGTCGAGCCCGTCCCGCATCTCGATGCCGTGCGCGATGCAGTGGCTGTAGGCGACGATCAGCGACGGCCCGTCGTAGGCCTCTGCCTCACGGAAGGCAGTCAGTGTTTGCTGTGGATCGGCGCCCATTGCGACCTGCGCGACGTACACGCTCCCGTAGGCGATCGCCTGGAGGGGCAGGTCCTTCTTGGGCACGGTCTTCCCTGCCGCGGCGAACTTGGCGACGGCGCCGAGCGGCGTCGCCTTGGACATCTGCCCGCCGGTGTTGGAGTACACCTCGGTGTCGAGCACAAGCACGTTCACGTTGCGTCCACTCGCCAGGACATGGTCGAGGCCGCCGGAGTCGATGTCGTACGCCCAGCCGTCGCCGCCGACGATCCACACGCTGCGCCGCACCAGGTGATCCGCAACACTGCGCAGGTCGGTGGCGGCGGGCCCGTCCAGGTTCTCGAGCCGCCGTTTCACCTCGGCAACACGCTCGCGCTGCGCACGCAGCTCCGACTCGCGGAGCTGAGGCGCGGTGAGAATGTCGTCCACCAGTTCGGCGCCGACCACGTCCCGCAATTCTGTGAGTCGTTTCCGGGCCAGCTCCGCGTGCTGGTCGGCAGTGAGTCGGAAGCCGAGCCCAAACTCGGCGTTGTCCTCGAAGAGGGAGTTCGACCAGGCTGGCCCGCGCCCTTCGGCGTTAGTCGTCCATGGTGTGGTGGGCAGGTTGCCCCCGTAGATCGACGAACAGCCGGTTGCATTGGCAACCATCAACCGGTCACCAAACAGCTGCGAGAGGAGCTTGATGTAGGGCGTCTCGCCACAGCCGGTGCAGGCACCGGAGAACTCGAAGAGCGGCTCCAAGAACTGGGTGCCGCGCACCGTGCCGAAGTCCACACGGGACCGGTCGGCCAGTGGCAGCGTCTCGAAGAACGCGATGTTGTCGCGCTCGGCGGCAACCAGGGGTTCGCGTGGCGCGAGGTTGATCGCCTTGCGCGTCGGCTCGCCTGGCGCCAGTGCCGGGCAGACTTCGACGCACAGAGCGCATCCGGTGCAGTCCTCGACGTACACCTGCAGCGTGTAGCGCGTGTCGGGGAGGCCGCGAGCCTCGAGCGGAATGGAACGGAAGGGGGTGGGTGCGCCTGCCAGCCAGGACTTGTCGTAGTACCTGGACCGGATCACGCTGTGCGGGCACACGAAGCTGCAATTGCCGCACTGGATACACAGGTCCTGGTCCCAGACCGCGACGAGTTCGGAGATGTTGCGTTTCTCGTACGCCGCGGTCCCGCTCGGGTAGGTGCCGTCCACCGGCAGCGCGCTGACCGGCAGCTGGTCACCGCGACCGGCGATCATCGCCGCGGTGACGCTGCGGACGAACTCCGGCGCATCCGCCGGGACGACCGGCGGCAGCTCGCGCGTGGCTGTGACCCGATCGGGCACTTCGATCCGGTTCAACCCCTCCAGCGCGCGGTCGACCGCCGCCTCATTGCGTTCTACGACCTCGACACCGCGCCGGCCGTAGCTCTTGGCGATCGCCGCCTTGACCCGGGCGATTGCCTCCTCGCGCGGCAGGACGCCGGAGATGGCGAAGAAGCAGGTCTGCAGGATGGTGTTGGTCCGCCCCGCAAGACCGACCTCGCGGGCGATCCGGCCGGCGTCGATCGCGTACAGGTTGATGCGCTTGGCGATGATCTGCTCCTGGACCGGGCGGGACAGCGCGTCCCAGACCGCTTCCGGCGGGTGCGGGCAGTCGAGGAGGAGGGTGGCGCCGGTCGCGGCGCGGCCAAGCATGTCGACCCGGTCGAGCGATGCGAAGTGGTGGCAGCCGACGAAGCTCGCCTGCTGGACAAGGTAGGGCGCTCGGATGGGCTGGGGGCCGAAGCGCAGGTGCGACACGGTTTGAGAGCCCGACTTCTTTGAGTCGTAGACGAAGTAGCCCTGCGCGTGCAGGCGCTCCTCCGCCCCGAGGATCTTGATGGTGTTCTTGTTGGCGCCGACCGTGCCATCCGAGCCCAGACCGTAGAAGACCGCGCGGACGGTGCCAGACGGCTCGATGTCCAACGACGCGTCAAACGGCAAACTCGACCCCGAGACGTCGTCGTCGATGCCGATGGTGAACCCGCGGCGCGGCCGTTGACGCTCCATTTCCGCAAACACCCCGGCGGCCATGCCCGGGGTGAACTCCTTCGACGACAGCCCATACCGGCCGCCGGTGACCAGCGGCATGACGGCCCGTTCGCCGTCCGCGTGGGACTCCGCCAGCGTGGCGACCACGTCGAGGAAGAGCGGCTCGCCGCTCGCGCCGGGCTCCTTGGTCCGATCGAGCACGGCGATACGGCGCACGGATGCAGGCAGCGCTTCGACCAGCGCTCGGGCCGGGAACGGCCGGAAGAGCCGCACCTGAAGCACCCCCACCCGCTCACCGCGCTCATTGAGATAGGCCACGGTTTCCCGGACGGTCTCGGCCGCCGAGCCCATCACGATGACCACCCGCTCGGCCTCAGGGTGACCGGCGTAGTCGACGACGTGGTAGCGGCGGCCGGTACGCTCGGCAAGCTCGGCCATCGCGTCCTCCACGACGCCCGGCGTGCGAGCGTAGAACGGAGTCACCGTCTCCCGCGCCTGGAAGTACACGTCAGGGTTCTGCGCGGTGCCGCGGATGAACGGCCGGTCCGGAGACAGCGCCCGCCCGCGATGTGCGCGGATCAACTCCTCGGGCACAAGAGCGCGCAGGTCGTCGTCGGACAGCAGCTCGATGGTGTTCAACTCGTGCGAGGTGCGGAACCCGTCGAAGAAGTGCACGAACGGCACCCGCGTCCGCAGCGTGGCCGCCTGCGCCACCAGTGCGAGGTCATGCGCCTCCTGGACCGAGGCCGAGGCGAGCATTGCGAAGCCGGTCTGCCGCATCGCCATCACGTCGGAGTGGTCGCCGAAGATGGACAGGCCCTGCGCCGCCAACGACCGGGCGGCGACGTGCACCACGACCGGGGTCAGCTCACCCGCGATCTTGTACATGTTCGGGATCATGAGCAGCAGACCCTGCGAGGAGGTGAACGTCGTGGCCAGCGCCCCGCCCTGCAGCGCGCCGTGCAAAGCCCCGGCTGCACCGCCTTCGCTCTGCATCTCCATCACGGAGGGCACGGTGCCCCACACGTTGGGCTGCCGGTGACTGGCCCACTCGTCGGCCAGCTCCGCCATCGGCGACGACGGCGTGATCGGATAGATGCAGCAGACCTCGTTGAGCCGGTAGGCGACGGACACGGCAGCCTCGTTGCCATCGATCGTCGCGCGCATCACGCTCGCTCCGGGACCATCTCGATCGCGTGGACAGGGCACTGCTCAAAACACGCGCCGCACCCCGTGCACCGGTCGTAGTCGAACTTGTAGCGGTGTCCGACGCCCAGTTTGATCACCGCAACCTCCGGGCACGCGCCGAGGCAGCCGTCGCACTCGAAGCAGTTGCCGCACGACAGGCACCGGCGCGCTTCATACGTCGCCTCTTCAACAGAGAGGCCGCCGACCACCTCGCCGAAATCGGCAACGCGCTCCCCAGCCGCGAGCTCGGGCTGCTGTCGACGGGCCGCATCGCCGAAATACCACAGGTGCAAACTGTCGAACGTGGCCAGTTCGTGCTTTGGTGGGCTGGCGGCCACGGCGCCCCGCAGGTACGCGTCGATGTGGCGTGCAGCCTTCTTGCCGTGCCCGACGCCGACCGTCACGGTGCGCTCGCTCGGCACCATGTCGCCACCCGCGAACACGCCGGGACATCCGGTCATCAGAGACGACGACACCAGCACGGTGCCGTCCGGCTCGAATTCCACCCCCGGGACCTCACGCAGGAACGCGGTGTCCGTCTCCTGGCCGAGCGCCAGGATCACGGTGTCCGCGGCAAGCGTCTCGAAACGTCCGGTCGGGCGCGGGTACCCGGACTCGTCCAACTCCATGACCTCGACTGTCAGTGCCGGGCCGTCGAAGGCCGTGATCGTCCGAAGCCAGTTGATCCGAACGCCCTCGCGCTCGGCGTCCTCAGCCTCTTCGACGTGGGCCGGCATCTGGGCGCGGGTGCGACGGTAGACGATGAGAGCCTCGTCCGCACCCAGCCGACGGGCAACCCGGGCGGCGTCCATCGCGGTATTGCCGCCACCGTAGACCGCGACGCGCCGCCCGACCACTGGCCGCTCGCCAGAGGCGACGCTGCGCAGGAATGAGACTGCGTCCACGATGCGTGCGGCATCCCGGGCCGGGATATCGACCCGCTTGGACAGGTGGGCACCCACCGCCACGAAGACTGCGTCGAACCCGCCCTCCCGCTGCTCCGCCGCGAGGTCCTCGACCCGGTGCTCACAGATGATCCGTACGCCCAGTGCCGTGATCCGGGCCAGCTCGGCGTCGAGGACCTCGCGGGGCATCCGATACGACGGGATGCCATACCGCATCATCCCGCCGGGTTCGGCGCCCGCGTCTCGGATCTCGACCTCGTGGCCGAGCCGGGTCAGGTGGTAGGCCGCGGACAACCCACTCGGCCCAGCCCCTATGACAAGAACACGCTGGCCGCTGCTGGCCGGCGGGGGGTCGAGCCTCCAACCGCGCTCCAGCGCGAGGTCGCCGAGGAACCGCTCAACAGAGTGGATCGAGACTGCGCTATCGAGGTTGGCCCGGTTGCAGACGCTCTCGCACGGGTGGTAGCAGACCCGTCCGTGGATCGCCGGGAAAGGGTTGTCCTGCACCAGTTCACGCCACGCCTCCTCGTGGCGGCCAGCCTGGGCGTGGGCGAGCCACGCCTGGATGTTCTCCCCAGCCGGGCAGCCTGCGTTGCACGTCGGCAGCAGGTCCACGTAGACGGGGTGGCGCTCTCGAACCGGCCCGGCGCGGGCACGCCCGTGCAGCAGATCCGGCAGCGGCGTGACGTCCCGCGACAGCCCGGTCATTCCGCCGGGTTCCGCGTCGCCCCGGCGTCTCGCTGCGGACGGGTAGCCACGTCAGCAGAGTACTCGCTTAGCGGAGGCCCGCCAGCAGTGCTGGCGCACATCCGTCCTGCGCGGCTTCGGGGCGAACGCAACCTGACACGAAGACTCA
>DAISRJ010000013.1:0-48091 GCA_036828955.1 Candidatus Dormiibacterota bacterium
AAGCGTACGTTCTCGCGTTTGGGGGTGCGGGCGGGACAGCTCGGCCGGCAGTAGATCCCGGTGCTCTTCACACCGCAGAAGACCCATCCGTCAAAGCGCGGATCGCCAAGCTCGAGCACCTGCCAGAAACGTTCCGAGTCAAAGATCACACTCGCACCGTGACATACCCGGACCGACATATCTAGCGGGAATCGGACCTGACCTGAGATCGAAGACCGATTCCCGCGTGCGAGCCCCTGTTGCTCCAGTGCGGGCACCCGGCCGCGTGTCAGCGAAGTGGCGAGCGCTCGGCGATCGGAGCGGATCAGCACGATCGAGATCGTGGCGCTCGCGATGTGCTTGTCTGTAGGCAACCGCAGACCCCGACGAAGGGCAGCCAATGGACCTTGTAAATCATCAGTTCCGACTCGCCGCCCGCCCGGTCGGCCTGCCAAAGCCAAGCGATTGGCAATACACAGAGGAGCCCGCTCCTGAGCCGGGCGATGGCGAGGTGCTGCAGCGCCTCCGCAGCGAACCGATCACCGGCATGGGCCGGGTCGTGTACTCGTCGAACGCGGTGTTCCTGCTTGAACTCGACGGACGTGATCCCGGTCACCCCGATGAGCCGCTGCGCGCGATCTACAAGCCGGCGCGCGGCGAGAGGCCGCTGTGGGATTTCCCGACCGACACACTGCACATGCGCGAGGCAGCGGCATACATGGTCAGCGCAGCCCTCGACGACGGCACCGTGCCCCCGACGACGCTGAGGGACGGTCCCCACGGCCCCGGCTCAGTGCAGCTGTTCGTGCACGGGGCGGCGGAGGACGCGCCGGTCGACCGTCAGTCCCTCGAGGAGCAGCTGCGCAGCCTGGCGGCACTCGACGTGCTCATCAACAATGCCGACCGCAAGCGGGCCCACCTGCTGCTCGCCGACGATGGCCGCCTCCATGGCATCGACAATGCACTCAGCTTCCTTCCCTATCCGCGGCAGCGCACCGTGCTCATCGAGCTCGGCGGCGAATCCCTGCCCGACGCCGTGGCCGCGCGGGTGCGCGGCCTCGCTGGGGATTCCGCCCGGCGCGCCGTCCTCCGCGAGCACCTCTCCGTCCTGCTCGACGCCGCCGAGGTGGCCGCGTTCGAACAGCGACTCGACGTGCTCGGGGCGTCCCTGGTCTACCCCGTCCTCGACCCCTGGGAGGGGCGCCCGTTCGAATGGTGGTGAGCGAGCAGCCTATACTCGTGCCTCGATCCTGCATGCGCCCGTAGCTCAGTTGGATAGAGCGCCGGCCTCCGGAGCCGGGTGCGGGGGTTCAAGTCCCTCCGGGCGTACCACTCCGTCTCTCGCCCGCGCGCATGGCGGCACTCAGGTGGGGTGTTCGAACCGCCAGGAGGTGCAGCCGCGGCGCACGCGGGCACGACAGGAGCACGTGGTGCGTGGCCGGGCGCGGCGGCGAACCGCGTTGGGATCGGCCGTGTACGCCACCAGGGCTTCGAATCGCTCCGGGCCGATGATCCCCTTGGCGAGTGCGCGCAGCGCCCAGGCCGGCGGCACGGCGGCCTCCCAGAACCCGCGCCCGTGCGGATCGCTCATGTCTGCGAACTATAGAAGGCCGGACCAAAGCAGCGCCCCGGCGTGGACATCAGTCGATGTCGTCGGGGAAACGGATCATCAGTCCGTCCTGCACGTCGTACAGGGCCTCCATCCAATCCGGGATCGCCACAGACTCAGCGTGACGTTCGGAGAGCGGGTGTCCCTCGGCGTGGATGAAGACGGCAACGCGCTGGCGCAGATCGGTGGGAATGACCTGCTCGTCGGCGAGATTGAGCATCTCGAACTGGTTCAGCATGTCGTCGATGTCGCGGATCTTGTTGCGGCGGGCGTGGCGGGCGCGAATCTCCGACGACCAGTAGTCCTCGAGTTCCTCGATCCGCGTGCACGTCTCCTGGATCATTCTGCCTGCACCACAATGAATTCGACGTTGACCCGATCCGGACACGGCGGTGTCCCGCTCGGAATGCTAACACCGCCTCCGAGAACGTCAAGCATTGACATGACGGCAGAAGTGTGAAAGAGAAATCCGTTGCCCTGGAAGGCGCCGGGCGGCTCGCGTTCGCGGCGTTCCAGCTCCACTCCGTGGCCTCGACGACCAGCACCCAGGACGTCGTGCGCAGCGCAGCGCGAGCCGGCGCGGCGCCGGGCTTCTGCTGCCTCGCCGCCTCCCAGAGTGCCGGCCGGGGGCGGCAGGACAGGCGCTGGCTGGCTCCCCCTGGGTCTGGCCTTCTCTTCTCCATCCTCGCCCGGATGCACCATGACCGCATCTCAGGCGTGCCCATCGCGGCCGGACTGGCCACCCGCGCCGCGATCGTCTCCATCGCGGACTGTGACGCCCGGGTGAAATGGCCCAACGACATCCTCGTCGGCCACCGCAAGCTGGCCGGGATCATCTGCGAGGTGGAACCGGCCGCGCCCGGCGAAGGCACCGCTGTGGTCATCGGCGCCGGGGTCAACCTGACAGTGCCCTCCTTTCCCCCTGGTGTTGCCGGGATCAGCCTGCGCGAGGTGATGGCGTCGCCGCCGTCGGCGCGCCGTCTCCTCGCTGCGCTGCTGCCCGAGCTCGCCTCACGCCTCGACGCGCTGGAGACGACCGGGATGGCTCCCCTGCGCGACGAGTGGATGCTGCACGCGTACGGGATCGGCGCGACGGTCACGGCGACCTCCGCGGCGGGGGTCGTCACCGGCGTGGCTGAGGGCATCGACGACGACGGCGCGCTGCTGATCCGCGGCGACCTGGGAACTGTTCGCGTCCTCGCCGGCGACGTGCACCTCGCCGGTCGCGAGCCCACCGTTTGACCTCGCGGCCGGCTACGGCGAGGGTGTCGGGGTTGCCCCGGCTGCGGCGCTGGTGGCCGCCGGCGCGCTGCCCGGCGTGACCGTGACCTGGCCGTTCATGCCGGCGTGGATGGTGCAGCGGTAGGCGTACGTCCCGGCCACGGTGAACTTCGCCTCCCATGTCTGACCGGGGCCAAGCGTGGCCGGGGACGTGAGCGTGCCGTTGGAATCGAAGGTGACGTTGTGGGGCACGCTGTCCTGAGCCACCGTCCACTTGAGGATCTCGCCGGTGGTGACGGTGATGTTGCCGGGCGTGAACTGCAGGGACGAGGCGGCGGTGACAGATGCGCCGGCCGGACCCAGGTTGGCCCCGGCGATACCCACGACGGGGCCGGCACCGGCCGCCTGCCCCGCAGGAGGTCCGTTGCCGCAGGCGCACAGCGTGACGAGGACACCGAAGCCGGCGGTGATCATGATCGAGCGCATCCGGGTCATGCCGTCCTTGTCCCTCCTGGCAGCTGCGACACCCGGGCGACCGGACAGCGCCGCTCGGTCGCGGTGCCATCCATGAGATGTCCCCCGGATGGTAGGGGATGGCGCCGCCACGCCGCCCCGGCGCAACGCATCAGACGGGCGCGTGCTGCGCCTCCTCCTCGTCCCGCGCCGGGTCGCCGAAGACGCGCCAGAAGACGGCCACGACCGCCGCGAAGTAGATGAGGTTGCCGGCTCCGAACATCACCACCCCGGCGATCTGCTGGTCGATGACGGGGGTCATCCCCCACAGGCGCGGGGCGCGGGCGTAGAAGTCGTAGAACGCGCGCGGCGCCACCGTGAAGAGCAGGCCGAGCACCGTCGGCGGCACCCCCGACGACACCAGCATGGCGATCTTGGCGAACGTGCCCACCCACTTGCGCTGGTCGCGGCCGCGCATGGGATCGATGATCGGCCACCAGAAGAGCACCCCGACTGCGATGAAGCTGAGGTGCTCGAACACGTGGATCGGCTCGGTGGTGAGGGTGGCGTCGTAGAGGGCGGGGATGTGCCAGACGAGCAACACCGCACTGAAGACGACCGTCGCCGACCACGGGTTGAGCAGCAGCGCCCAGAGGCGGCGCAACCTGCCGGGCGGCGAAGGTCTGAGTGGCCGCATGCCAACCAGTCCGAGGATGCACAACGGCGGGGCCACCATCATCAGGAGCAGGTGCTGGACCATGTGCAGCGAGAACAGGTACAGGTCTCCGCCGGTGTCGAGCGGCGAGAGCAGGGCGATGAAACCGACAAGCAGGCCCGCGCCGAAGAACCAGCAGCGGGTGCGCGGCGTCCCGACCCACGCACGCACGTCGTCGTCGTCCCGGAGCACCCCGCGCCGCCAGGCGATCGCGTAGGCGGCCGCGGCTGCCGCGATGCCGAGAACGACGGTTGGCTCCCACGACCAGTCACCGAGGCTGAGGTGTGCCACCTCCACGATGCTTCAGCCTACTCCGAGCGGCCCTCGCCGGACGGAGGCGATCAGCCTCAGTGTTCCTCGAGCGACTCGGGAAGCTCGTCGTATTCGTGGCGGGCGGCCAGGAACCACATCGTGCAGCTGCCGATCAACCACGCCAGGCCGATGCCCCAGACGAGGCCGCCGACGGCATTGCGGATCTGGTCGACGAAACCAACCAGCGTGCAGGTCAGCGCCAGGCCGACGTTGATCGGCACCAGGCTCGGCGGGGGGAGGTGAATGCCCGCGTGGTCGCCGTGGGCGCTGTCCGCCTCGTGGACAGGAGCTGTCTCGTCGGCCACGCTGCCTCCTACTTGACGGCGTTGAGGTAGACGGCGGCCCACACGAAGGTGACACCGATCAGCGCCACGAGCACGATGACCATGGAGACGCCGCTCCGCATGTTCTTGCGTGCCAGCTTCTTGTCCACGTCCGTCCTCCTTGGTCAGCCGACCACGCGGTCGACCGCCATGACCGCGAAGAGCAGTGCCAGATACAGCATCGAATAGTAGAAGACACGGCGGGCGGCGCGCGCCGACGGGTCCCGGACCGCCATCACCGCGGTGGCGAGAAAGAGCGCGTCGAGAAGACCTGCTCCCACCATGTAGACGACGCCGAACGAGCGCACCAGGAGCGGCATGATCGTCACGAGCACGAGGACGCCGGTGTACAGCAGGATCTGGCGCCGCGTCTCGCGCTCGCCGACGACCACGGGAAGCATCGGCACCGACACGCTGGCGTAGTCCCGGCGGATCAGAAGGGCCAGCGCCCAGAAATGGGGCGGGGTCCAGTAGAAGACCACCGCAAAGAGGAAGAGAGCCGTGAGGGTGAGGCGGCCGTCGACCGCCGCCCAGCCGACCAGCGGTGGGATGGCGCCCGCGGCGCCGCCGACCACGATGTTCTGCATTGAGCTGCGCTTCAGCCACATGGTGTAGATGAAGACGTAGAACAACAGGCCGCCGATGGCCAGCGCCGCCGCCAGGATGTTGACGGCGACCGCGAGCAGTGCGAACGACACCGCGCCGAGCACGACGCCGAACGCCAGGGCACTTCGCGGGCGGATGCGACCGGCGGGGATGGGCCGGGAACGGGTGCGTCCCATCGCGGCGTCGATGTCGCGGTCGAACCAGCAGTTGATGGCGTGGGCTCCGCCGGCGGCGAGCCAGCCGCCTGTCAGGGTCGCCAGCGTCAGCGAGAAGCCCGGCCAGCCACGCGCGGCCATGACCATGGCGAAGAAGGTGACGACCTCGAGCAGCACCACGACCCGCGGCTTGGTGATGGCCACGTAGTCGCGCACCACCTGTACGGGGCGGGCCGCGATGGCCGTCCCGGTGCCCGCCTCGAGACCCACGGCAACGGTCACGATGCCGCGGCCCCTACGCGAACCGGACGGTCGATCCTGCTGCCGTCGGGGGCGCCGACGGGGCCGACGCCCCGCGCGATGACGACGGTCAGGACCACGCAGCCCCACAGGGCGCTGGCCAGCGCGAGGTGGATGGCCCGCACGGCGGGCGGAAGACCGAGGTCGACGACCAGGGCGCCAGCGGCGACCTGGGCGACGATCAGGAGCGTGACCGACGCGGACGCGCGCCGGAGGCCACGGTCATCCGGGCGCGAGCGGCGCAGCTTCATCATCGAGTAGCCGAGCAGGAGGACCACGATCCCGGCGACGAATCGGTGGAGCAGGTTGATGTCGGCGTACTGTCCCGAGGAGAACTGGAACCCGTTGCCACACAGCGGCCAGCCGGCGCATGCTCCGCCCGCTCCCTGGTCGACGACCAGTGCCCCGCTCAGCGCCAGGATGTACGTCGCCGCCGCCGCGATCGTGCCCAGGCGCACCGTCGACGCTGACGGGCGCGACCTGGTCGACCCCGTCATGGTGGTGGTGGCCGCGATCCACACCAGCGCGGCGAGCAGGAGGAGGGCGTTGGCGAGGTGGATCATGATCACCCCGCTGGGAAGGTTGAACTCCACGGTGATGGCGCCGAGCACGATCTGCACGACGAAGAGGACCAGAACTGAGCTGATGCCGACGCGCAGGCGGCGCACGTGGCGGTAGCGAACCCACACCACCGCGAAGAGCACACAGACCAGGGTGGTCGCGACGGCTGCCACCCAGCGGTGAGTGAACTCGATCAGCGCCGTCTGTTCGAGCGGGGGCAGCAGGTGGCCGCGGCACAGCGGCCACTGGTCCTTGTCACCGCAGCCGAGTCCGCTGCCGGTGACGCGCACCACCCCGCCCATGACGATGAGCAGGTACGTCGCCACTGCCGTCACGGCGGTGAGGCGCCGCAATGCGCGGGACGGACTCCACGTCACGGAGCTGCGGGCGCTGAACGCCGCCGCGCCCGGCGCATGTCACGAACCGGACGGGCACTGGCGACGGCGGGGATGACGTCGAAGTTGTGCGCCGGGGGTGGCGATGATGTCGCCCACTCGAGCGTGTTGCCCTCCCAGGGATCGGCGGGGGCCGTCCTGGGGGAGCGCATCGTGATCACAAAGTTGATCAGGAACACGGTCACGCTGATGGCGATGATGAAGGCTCCAAAGGTCTCCAGCGAGTTGAGGTCACCCCAGCCACGGTTGTCCTCGTAGGTGGCGATGCGCCGTGGCATGCCCAGCACACCGAGGATGTGCATGGGCATGAAGGTGAGGTTGAGGCCGATGATCATCAACCAGAAGTGGAGTTTGCCGAGCTTCTCGCTGAGGAAGCGGCCACTGACCTTGGGCATCCAGTAGTACATGCCCGCGAAGACGCCGAGCACGCTGCCGCCGAAGAGCACGTAATGGATGTGGCCCACCACCCAATAGGTGCCATGCAGGGTGCGGTCGACGGCGAGGCTGCCGAGGTACACGCCGTCGATGCCGCCGACGAGGAACATCAAGAGGAACCCGGCTGAGAAGAGCATCGGCGTGTCGTACCTGATGCTGCCGCCCCACATGGTTGCCAGCCAGTTGAAGATCTTGATGCCCGTCGGCACCCCGATGCACAGGGTGGTGAACGCGAAGAACTCCTGCACGACGAGCGGGAGGCCGGTGTTGAACATGTGGTGCACGAAGACGATGAACCCGAGCACCGCGATGGCCACCATCGAGGCGGCCATGGCCCGGTAGCCGAAGATCGGCTTGCGCGAGAACACCGGGATGATCTCGCTGATGATCCCGAACGCCGGCAGGACCATGATGTACACGGCCGGGTGTGAGTAGAACCAGAACATCAGCTGGTAGAGCAGCGCGTTGCCACCGTGGTTCACCGCGAAGAAGGTGGCACCGACCTGACGGTCGAGAAGCACCATCGAGAGCGCACCGGCAAGGAATGGCGAGGCCAGCACGACCAGTGCCTGGGTGACCTCGACCGACCAGACGAAAAGGGGCAGGCGCGTCCAGGTCATTCCCGGGGCGCGCATGTTGTGGATGGTGGCGAGGAAGTTGACACCGCCGAGCATCGAGCCGACACCGAGGAGGTGCAAACCGATGATCCAGAGATCCTGGCCGACCTGCGGTGAGTACGCCCTCTCCGTGAGGGGCACGTAGCCGGTCCATCCGGCGGAACCGGTGCCGCCGAACAGGAATCCCGAGTACATCACCAAGCCGCCAAGGGGGATCAGCCAGAACGAGAGCGCGTTGACGCGCGGAAACGCCATGTCGCGCGCCCCGATCATCAGGGGCACGAAATAGTTCCCGAAACCCGACAGGACCGGGATGATCCAGAGGAAGATCATCGTCGTCCCGTGCATGGTGAAGATCTGGTTGTACTGGGCCGGCGTGAGGAACTTGTTCTGTGGCTCGGCAAGCTGGATGCGCACCAGCAGCGCCATGACCCCGCCCACCAGGAAGAAGAAGAAGGTGGTGTAGAGGTACATGATCGCGATCTTCTTGTGGTCGACGGTCGTGATCCAACCGAGAACACCACGGTTCTTGTCCCAGCGCGCCGCGAAACGAGCCCGTGGAACCGGGGCAGTGATCGCCGTCATCAGTTCTGTCCCTCGTGAGTGGCGGGCGGCTCTGGGGTGTCAGTCGCGCGCGAGGTCGTGCGCCGGCTGCGGGGATGGGCGCGGTTGAGGGCGGTCACCCGGCGACCTGCTGCTGCAGCCACTTGTCGAACTGCGCCTGTGGAATGGCCACAACCTCGAGAAGCATGGTCGCGTGCCCGGTGCCACAGAGCTCCGTGCACTGTCCGTAGTAGTGGCCGAGGCGAGCCTCGAGCCAGAGGTGGTTCGTCTGTCCCGGGATGGCGTTGACCTGGCCCGCCAGCGACGGCACGTAGAAGCTGTGGTTGACGCCGCACCCCTGGTCGGAGATGGCGTCTGCGATGCTCGTTCCGGAGTTGACCTTCTGCCTGAGCGCGGCGGCACGCGTGGCGACGTCCGGGGAGCTTGAGGTGATGATCGGCTTGATGACGCAGGGGGGGTCGGTGGACACGACCTGCAGGTTCACCGCCACATTGGCCGGCACGTACAACGTGGTGAAGCTCTGAACGTCGTTACCGGACGTCGTCTTCTGGCCCTGGTAGTCGAACGTCCAGCTGAACTGCTGGCCGATCACCGTGACGTTCATCACCGGGTTTGCCGCGGTGCTCGCGGGGGCGTCGTTGATGAAGCCCATCTGCGACACCGTCAGACCGAACAGTGACATGAAGACGGCCAGCGGCACGGCGGTCCAGAACAGCT
Organism: Candidatus Dormiibacterota bacterium; assembly: GCA_036828955.1. Taxonomy (GTDB): domain Bacteria; phylum Chloroflexota; class Dormibacteria; order Aeolococcales; family Aeolococcaceae; genus Aeolococcus. Next base: position 8,963 of record DAISRJ010000013.1, read on the forward strand.
CGAGGCGGGTGTTGCCGTGGAACTGCGACGGCTCGTCGTCGTCGCTCTTGCGCCGGAAGCGGACCATGCTGTAGAGCAGCATCACCGCCGTGAACATGCCCAGCACCAACGACGCCGCCAGCACCCAGTTGAAGACGAAGAGCATGTGGTCGGCCACAGGGCCGCCGGGGTGGACCGGCGAGGTGTCGACGAGGCTCGTGGCGAGTGGGTTCACCTGGACCGGCTCTCCGCATCCCATCGGTTGGCGGCGACAACGTGAGGCGCCGCCGTCGCAACGGACAGCAGTCGGTCCGTCGTGACGCGCGGCCCCGGCCGGCCCCCGTCGACAGCGCCGTGGGCCAAGCTGAGGGGCATGATCGCACAGGCATCGCTGGGGCGGCAAACCGGGACGGCGGTCACTTCTGCCACGGGCTCGTTGTGGTGCGGATCTCGCGCTTCACCAGCTCGGTGATCTCGACATTGGTCAGTGCGGCGGAGTTCCACTCGCCGCGGTTGCCGGGTGGCTTGGCGGGGTCGGGCAGCGCCTGGCCGCCCGCGCCGCGCGGCTGCGGGCGCATCCCCTTGAGGACGTCGAGCAGGCCCATCTCAGGCGCTCACAGGTGGAAGTATCGGAGCTTCGGCGAGGCGCCGGCGCCCAGGGAGATCTCGCGCGCGCCGGCAGTGGCGTCGACCACCGCGCTCCCCCAGATGAACAGCCCGTAGATCAGAAGGCCGAGGAACACGAAGATCGCGATCATGCCGAAGATCATGGCCGGGACGAGCCGTCCGTCGGCGATCCACTGCCGCCCGAGAGCACTGCCGCCGAGGAAGAACAGGACGTCGGCGCCCAGGCAGCCGACGGCCCACATGAAGTAGTAGCGGGCCTTGCCGGCCTGGCCGTTGTAGAGCTGCCCGCCGCCCGGCACGATCGAGAGGGCGGCGGCGATGCGCCAGTCGCGGTGTCGCCCCCCGGCCACGGCGGTCAACCCCACCTCGTTCAACGAGTGAAGAAGGATCGGTAACAGTAGTACGCCGCCAGGACCAGGGAGCAGAAGGCCCAGATGCTCACGAAGATGACGTCTCCCCAGCCGGCGTCACCCGGGTCGAGAGCGGCGAGCGTGGCGTGCACGGTGGCAGTCATTCGGGTCAGTGGGACTTGAAGTTCTCGAGGAAGTGCTCGCCCAGGATGATGATCGCGCAGAGCCCGATGAGCACCGCGAACATGATCATGGTGCCGAGGAGGTCGCGGGCGAAGGTGCGGCGTCTCATGGTGATCTACCCCCTACGGCAGGGTGGTGTAGCTCTCCCAGTGGCGGATGAACTGGATCAGGAGATGGATCTGCGTCTCGCTGAGGACCCGGCTGCCGGGCTTCTGCTTGTCGCGGGTGGGGTCGTACGTGAAGTCGGGGGCGGTGGAACCCCAGTTCGGCATGATGCTTCCGATGTGCTCGAAGTCGGTGAACCCGTACTCGATGCACCGGTAGTAATAGTCCTCGTTGTAGTAGCCGAGCCTGTCCTGGTTGTTGAGGGGTGGCCCCTTGCCACCCTCGCCCTGGACGCCGTGGCAGGTCACGCAGTACGTGTAGTAGAGCTGAGCGCCGCCGGTGAAGTCGTACTCCGGGTTGATGATCGTGTTCTGGTGCGCATCCGTCTGGCTCAGCGACAGCCGGCTGCCGTTGTGGCAGACGATGCATCCCACCTGGTCGATGCCCACCTTCTGGAGTGCGGGATTGGTCTCACTTGGGTCAAGCGTGGCGGGGGCCACCGAGGCGGGCAGCGGACCGGCGAGGACGGTGCTCTGGTCGACCGCGTAGCCCTGTTTGGCATTGGTGGCGAGGCCGGTCACCGAGTACGGCAGGAAGCCGGTGCCGGCGGCGCCGTACACGGCGTAGTTCATCGCCGGTGCGTAGCCCTTGCCGGAGGCGCTGGGGACACTCACGGCGTTGGCGATGTAGGCGGGATGCACGAGGGTGAGGTGGTTGGCGGCGACGATGGCCTTGGCGTTGGGCTCGTACTTCATGAAGTCCTGCGCGAGGCGCTGTGCCGCAAGCTCGGGACCGATCGTGCCGATGTCGGGCACATGACACGAGATGCATCGTTCCACCCGGAACGTGTCGCCGCGCTTGGCGTCAGCGAACGAGGGGAAGATCTGCTGCACCTGGATGTTGAACCCGGTGTCGTTGAAGTCGCTCTGGTACTGCTGCTGGATGGCGAGATAGTTGCGGTCCTGGCTGTCGCGGACGGCGGCGATGCCGACCAACGCGACCAGCATCGCTGACAGGATCACGAACACCCACCTGTTCATACCGGCGGAGTGATTCCCGGGTGGCCGAGGATGCGCGTCCAGTCCCAGTTGAAGGCGAGACCGCGGAAGAACACGCCGATCACCACGAACGACACCGCCAGGCAGAGGTAGATGGTGAACAGGCCGATGGCCACCTTGCGGTCCTGGGGACGGCGGCTCGGGTTGCGGTCAAGGTAGGGCGTCAGGAGCATGAAGATGATCACGAAGCTGGGGAATGCCACCCCGGCCATGACCGGTGGAAACCGCTCGAGCAACTCCTGGAGGCCGAGGAAATACCAGGGCGCCTTGGCGGGGTTGGGAGTGATGGCGGTGTTGGCGCGCTGCAGCAGGGGCGCGTTGACCTGGATCGAGACGCCGAGCAGGAAGATGAACATCGCCAGGCCGGCGAGGAACTCCTTCCAGACCAGCGCCGGGAAGGTGACCACGGTCTCCTCCTCCTCGCGGCGGCGCACCACCAGCGGCATCGACGCCAGCTCCGGGCCAGTCCCCCGCGGTCGCGGCGTCCGGACAGCCACCGACGCTGTCCTCGCGACGGGCACCGCCTGTCCCTCTCCGGTGTCGCCGGACGTGTCCCCAACGACTGTCGCCATCGCTCAGAGGCCTCCCGTGAACCCGTCTTTGCGGACGCGCCAGAAGTGTATGACCATCAGGATGAACCCGATGAGGGGCAGGGCGACGACGTGTAACACGTAGAAGCGTATTAACGCGCCCTGGCCAACGTTGCGGCCTCCGAGGAGGAGGTAGCGCGTGTAGGGGCCGGCGATGGGCGCGTACTTGGCCATGTTCGTGCCCACCGTGATCGCCCAGACGGCCAGCTGGTCCCAGGGAAGGAGATAGCCCGAGAACGAGAGCAGGAGGGTGATCAGCAGGAGGAAGGTGCCGATCGCCCAGTTGAACTCACGTGGCGGCTTGTAGGCGCCCTGGTAGAAGACCCGCGCCATGTGCAGCCAGACGGTGATCACCATCCCGTGCGCCGCCCAGCGATGGAGGTTGCGGATGACCAGTCCGAAGGTCGCGACGAACTGCAGGTCCTTGATGTTCTGGTAGGCCTGGTCCACCGAGGGGATGTAATAGAACATCAGGAACAGCCCGCTGATGGTCAGCAGGATGAAGAGGAAGAAGGAGAGGCCACCCAGGCAGAGGGTGTAGCTGACCCGGATCGCCGACTTCTTGACCCGCACGGGGTGGACGTGAAGGAAGAAGTTGGTCAGCGCAGTGCGGGCGGCGACCTTGTCGGTGGTGGGCAGGCCGTGACGGAAGATCGACCCCCAGATCTGCGACGCGAACGCGCGGAGAGGGTTGCCCTCGGTCGGCCGGGAACTCACAGCCCCATCCGCATCGCTCGTCTCTCTCCCATCTCGAAGCTCACACCCCGACCGTCGCGCCGTTGCTCTTGCCGGTCTTGGGATCCAGCCGCCACCTGGGGACGCTGGTGTCGCCAGCCTGACGGTACACGGTGATGGCCGCCCGGTTCACGACGAAGAACTTGTCGGGTGACACCGAGATGTCGACCCAATCCATGGGGCGCGGCGCCGGGCCGTAGAAATTGGTCGAGTCGATGAAGTACCTGCTCCCGTGGCACGGGCACGCCCAGCCGTTGCGCGTGCTGATGGCGCCGCCCTCCGCGCTGTAGTGCTTGGCCACGGTCTGGGCGGTGTCGGTGACGCCCGTGCCACTGGTGACGTCGCTGACGTAGTTGGGTGTGCAGCCGAGGTGGGTGCACACCAGGTACACGGCGTAGATCCCGGTGGTGTCAAGAACGACGGTGACCCGGTTGCCCGTGTCACTGAGCACGTTGACCTTGAGCGTGCCGCTCCCTGTCAGGTCGTCGACGGTGAAGTGCGTCTTGAACTGTGGTGGCGCTTCCAGGGTGGCGGCCGGGAACATGAACTTGAGCAGCTCGATACCACCGAAGAGGGTCGCCCCCAGAGCCCCCACGGCCCCCACGAGGAGGAGGAACTGCCGGCGTGTCGCCTCGACTCGCGATCGCAGTTTGCCGCGGGGCGTGTCGTACGGGTTCAGCGCCACGAGAGCCTCAGGACGGGGAGTACGGCGACAGACGCGATTCTAGCGGCGGGCCCCATCCACACCGCTGTCACACGAAGGGGTTGCTGGAAGGCGGCGTGATGATGTTGGCGAAGACGATCGTCGAGATCATGATCACGACGAAAGCCACGATGATGACCAGGCATCCGAAGTCGGAGCGGAGGGCGAGGATGAAGCGTTCGACCATTTCTTCCCAACACAGCCGACCTCGGGAGCAACGGCGCACAGGATAAGCGACGATCCCGCCCGCCTGCGTCGCGAGTTCGGGCAAGGGATGCTGCCCGCTGCTACCGTCTCCGCGCCGTGAGCGATTGGCGCACCCTCGAGATCTACGCGACGTTCATCCAGGTCACCGGAGAGTTGGAGATCGTGCGTCCTGACCGCGTCAGTGACGCCGTCAACCGCTTCGGCGACTACCTGCACCTGCGCAACGGCTGGGCCGAACCGCTGTCGGTGAGCTACCCCATCCTCAGTCGCACCGAGCCGTTGCTCACCGTCGCCAAGTCCGGCGTGGTGTTGATCTGCCCGCTCGACGACGCCGGTGACGGCAACCAGGCCCTCTGGCGTGAGAAGGCTGTGCACCCTGCCTCGATCAACACTCAGGCGTTCTCGATGGTCGGCGACCTCCACATGGAGCCGCGCCACACCCTCCAGGACCACCTCGAGCGCTTCCCGGGCGATTTCATCCCGGTCACCAACCTGTCCGCGCTCTGGGTGACGGCGATCAGTTCGGGCACCCACGCCGTCCAACGCCCCTTCGCACTGCTCAACCCCGCAGCGATCCTCAGCTTCTCGATCAGGTAGGGGCGCGCCCCTAGATGACGATGGTCTGCTCAGCCGCGCGCTTGCGCCTGGCGGTCTCGACCGCACCCAGCAGCAGACACGCGACCGCAACCGCGGCGAACGCAAGGCCGATGAACACCTTGACGGTGCGTGTGCCGACGGCGAGGAAGCTGCCGCTGTCGTCGAGGAACGACCTCTCCGCAGGCGCGGCCCAGACCGTGGTGATGAACGCCATGACCACCCAGAGGGCGGCGATGAAGTACCAGATGGCGGCCGGGTTGGGAAGCCCGGACCGCGGCCGCGAGGCGAAGTAGAACGCCGCCAGGCACACCACCTCGAGCCCCACGTACATGTTGAACAGGATGAACGTCAGCCAGAAGCTGAGTTGCTCCACACCGGGCATCCCGGCGAAGCCGTTGATCGCGAACGCGTTGCTTCCTGAAGCCGCGAGCATGTGCATCGCCGGCAAAGATACAACGAAGGCCGCCGGACCGGCCCATCCGGCGGCGGCGGCCGCGTCCACCCCGTAACGCCCCGGTGGGGGCTAGGCTTGTACCCAGACGATGCCCATCGCCCCATTTCCGCACGCCACGATGGAGACGGCCACGGGCGGGATGGGCACGCCGGTTGCCCAGATCCTCTCCCTCGGCTCGTACATCCCTGACGGTGTGCTCACCAATGCCGACATGGAAGCGATGGTCGACACCTCGGACACGTGGATCGTCGAGCGCACCGGCATCAGGGAGCGGCATCGTGTGGGAGCCGGCGAGACCGCGGCGTCGATGGGCGAGCGCGCCGCCCGCGAAGCGCTCGCCAAGGCGGGCAACCCGATCCCGGACGCCATCATCGTGGCCACCTGCAGCGCCGAGACCAGGCTGCCCTCCACGGCCTGCCTGATCCAGCAGCGCCTCGGCCTCGGCGGCATGCCTGCGTTCGACATCAATGCCGCGTGTTCCGGTTTCGTGTATGCGCTCGCCCTCTCCGATTCGCTGATCCGCGGCCGGGCACTGCGCACTGTGCTGGTGATCGCCAGCGAGGCGCTCACCCCACTCGTCGACTACACGGACCGCTCCACCTGCGTGCTCTTCGGGGACGGCGCGGCGGCCGCCGTGGTGGGCAGCGGCGGCGGGGATGGGGGCATCAGGGCGGTGCGGTGGGCGGCCGACGGGGCGGAGGCCGACCTCATCTATTACGGGGTCCGCGAGGACGACCCCGGCGGAGGGAGGGCGATCCGCATGGCCGGGCGCGGCACCTTCCGGTCGGCGGTGACCCGGTTCATCAACGTCTCCCAGCTGCTCCTCGCCGACGCCGGCTGGACCGCTGACGACATCGACTGGTTCATCCCCCACCAGGCCAACCTGCGCATCATCGAGGCAACCGCAAAGCGACTCGGTGTTCCCATGGAGCGCGTGATCGTCAACGTCGACCGTGTCGGCAACACGAGCGCCGCCTCCATCCCCATCGCCCTCCATGAGGCCGCGGCCGCCGGGCGCCTTCGGCCCGGCCAGCGCGTCGTCAGCGTCGCCTTCGGCAGCGGCGTGACCTGGGGTGGCGTCGCCCTCGAATGGACCGGCCAAACCTCCCGGTGATCGGGCGGCGGAACGCCGCTCACCCGCTCGCTGCCCCCGGTCCCAAGCTCCGCCCAGTCGCGCCGGCGGGCACGGTGGAGTGCCGCGGCTGCGCACGCCGCTTCGTCGCGGCCCGTTTCGAGAAGCATCTTCGCGTCTGCCCCGATTGCGGCCGCCACGCGGTTGTGCCTGCTCTCAATCGCGCCGCCCAGCTGGCCGACTCGGCAACGCTCAAGGTCGTCAGGTTCGACATCGGCGATCGCGACCCACTGGGCTTCGACGACGGCGTCCCCTACCCGTCGAGGGTCGCCGAGGCGCGCCAGCGAACCAAGCTCCAGGAGACCTTCGTTGTCGCCCGCGCCGCCATGGGGACGGTGCCCGTCGTCCTCGCCTGCATGGACTTCGGCTTCCTCGGCGGCTCGCTGGGCAGCGCCGCGGGTGAGCAGTTCGCCCGTGCCTGCGACCTCGCTGTCGCCGAGGGTCGGGCGCTGGTCGCGGTCTGCACGTCGGGCGGGGCGCGCATGCAGGAGGGCATCGCGTCCCTTGCACAGATGGCCCGTTGCTCGGCCGGAGTCGTGGCAGTGGCTCGCGCCCGGCTCCCCTACATCTCGATTCTCACCGACCCCTGCTTCGGCGGCGTCACCGCATCCTTCGCCGTCCAGGCAGACGTCATCCTCGCCGAGCCGCACGCGCGCATCGGCTTCGCCGGCGGCCGGGTGATCGAGCAGGCCAGCCACGACCGCCTTCCCGACGGCTTCCAGACCTCGGAATTCCTTCTCGCCCATGGCATGGTCGACGCCGTCGTGGATCGAGGCGTCCTCCGCGAGACGATCGTTCGTCTGCTCATCGGGTTCTCGGCGCGCTCGTGAACGTGAGCACCGACACCGCCGAACGTGAGCGCATCGCCATCGAGGCCGTCGAGCTGGCCCGCAACCCAGGCCGTCCGCGCACCCTCCAGGTCATCGCAGAGGCTTTCACTGAGTGGACCGAACTGCGAGGAGATCGTCTCTTCGGCGACGACCGGGCGGTGGTCGGCGGCCCGGCCCTGCTCGGCTCACGCTGGGTGATGGTCATCGGCCAGGAGAAGGGCACCGACGCGCTCAGCCGCGCCCTGCACAACTTCGGGATGCCTCACCCCGAGGGCTATCGAAAGGCGCAGCGGCTGATGCGCACCGCCGAGAAGTTCGACCTGCCGGTGGTGTGCCTGGTGGACACGCCGGCAGCGCACGCCGGGATCGGTGCCGAGGAGCGCGGCCAGGCGTGGGCGATCGCTCAATCGCTGATCACCATGCTGGAACTGCGCGTCCCGGTGGTCAGCGCGGTGCTGAGCGAGGGAGGCTCAGGAGGAGCGCTTGCATTGGCGCTCGCCGATCGCGTGCTGGCGCTGGAGAACGCCGTGTACACGGTCGCCCCGCCGGAGACCTGCGCCGCCATCCTGTACCGCGACGCCGGACAGAGGGCGCGCGCGGCGGCCGCCCTGCGACCCGGGGTCGCCACCGCCTACGACATCGGGCTCATCGACGAGCTCATCCCCGAACCGATGCCCGGCGCTCACGCCCACGCGTCCCTGTGCGTGGCGGCGCTTCGCGGCGCCCTCGTCCGCCATCTCGACGAGCTCTGCGCCAAGGACATCGACGTGGTCCTCGAGGAGCGCACTCGGCGCTACCGTCGCGCCGGCGACGGCGTGGCTGCGCCGGCCTAGGCGGCCATCTCGACAGCAGCACTGCCTGAGGCGTTGCGATCCGGGCGCTTCAGGAAGAAGGCCGGGATGATGCCCAGGGCCGAGAGGATGGCGACCAGGACGAAGGTGCGGTCGAAGGCGTCGGAGAACACTCCCCCCGCGTACTGGTGGTTGAAGGCGTCGAGAACGGCGTTGCCCGTGCTCGGCTGGGTGCTCCCGGAACTCTCCTGCGCCGACGAGGCGGCGATCGCCTGGCGGAGATGGCCGCAGTACTGCTGCGCGGTGAGCTGCGGTTGATGGAGGCTGGTTGCCGCGGCGGCCACCACCGCTGCCGACGGCGCGCACGTTGTCTGCGCCGCCGCGCCTGCGAACTGGCCGGCCAGGACGGTGACGAGGACCGCAATCCCCACTGACGAGGAGAGACGCTGCAGTGTGTTGGTGATGCTCGACGCGCGCGACGTGTACCGGCGTGGCACGCGCGCCATGGCCGCCGACATCGTCGGCATCATCGCGAAGCCCATGGCGAATCCGCGCAGCATCAGGGCAGAGATCACCAGCCAGTTCGACGAGTTGTAGTGGATCTGGGCGAGCACCACGCTGCCGATGGTGAGCAGCATCATCCCTGTGGCCACAACCCATTTGGGACCGATGCGGTCGGTGAGGTAGCCACCGAGCGGCATGGAGACGGCGGCCACGGCCGCTTGCGGGAGCAGCAGCAGGCCGGTCTCGATGGCGTCGTAGCCATGCACCTCCTGCAGGTACAGCGGCAGGAGCAGCATGGTGCCGAACATGGCCGTGACCACGACGAAGCTGAGCACCATCGCCCAGGAGAAGGTGCGGTCGCGGAAGAGCGACAGCTGCAGGAGCGGATCGCGGAAGCGCAGCTGGCGCACGATGAAGACGCCCATCAGCAGCACGCTTGCGGCGAGCAGGGTCACGACCAACGGTGACGACCAGCCCAACTGGGTGCTTCGGTCGACGGCATACATCAGGGCGATGACGGCGGGCACCCCCGTCAGAAGCCCGACGACATCGAGGCGCAGCTTGGCGGTGCGGTGCGTCTCGCGCAGGAAGCGCGTGGCCGCGATGAAGCCGACGATGCCGATCGGAACGTTGACGTAGAAGATCAGGCGCCAGCTGAAGTCCTGCACGAAATAGCCGCCAAGCACGGGCCCGACCGCAGGAGCGATCAGCATGGGCACCCCGAAGATGCCCATCACCTTGCCCATGTTCTGGGGCCCGACGGCCTGCAGGATGATGGTCATGCCTATCGGCATGAGCATGCCGCCGCCGACGCCCTGGATGACCCGGAAGAAGATCAGCTCACCGAGGTTCTGCGACACGCCGCAGAGCATCGACGCCACCGTGAACATCACGATGGTGATCAGGTACAGCTTCTTGGTCCCCCACCGGTCGGTTGCCCAGCCGGTCAGCGGGATCACCGCCCCCTGCGCCAGCAGGTACCCCGTCACCACCCACGCGATGTCGGTGTAGCTACCCGCGTGGAGGTCGTGTTGGAGCGTGGGAATGGCGATGTTGACGATCGTCGAGTCGAGGATCGTCATGATCGTGCCGCACAGCACGACGGCGAGCGCCACCCACTTGTAGTCGAAGCGGCCCACGCGAGCATGCACGACGCTCACCTCGTCGACGGATCGAGGGCGTTCGGCGACGAGACTCTCCGTCATACCGGGCCACCATAACGCCTCTCGCTTCCACGTCGTCCCAGCCCCGGCCCGCCGGCCGGGGGTCGGGGCACGACCCTGCCGGTCAGCGTCCGCGCCCCTGTTCGGTCGTGCCGGCGTGACGGCTCTCCTTGACCTCGCGCATCGCCGCGTCGGCATGTTGGAGGAGCCGGTCGACGTCGTCCGCGTCGTCGGGGAAGATGGCCACCCCGCAGGAGATGGTCACGCCGGCCCCACTCAACTCCGGGTCCTCGCGGACCCGAATTTCGAAGGAGTTGCTGATGCGCAGACCGACAGCCGACGCCTCGGCATGGTCGGCGCCGGGGAGCACGCAGACGAACTCATCGCCGCCGTACCTGGCGGCGGAGTCCTCGCGGCGCAATGAGGCGTGGAAGACCTCGGCGAGGATGGTGAGCACCCTGTCGCCGGCGGCATGACCGAAGGTGTCGTTGACAGTCTTGAACCGATCGAGGTCGCAGAAGACCACCCCCAGGGTCGTCGTCCGCCGCTTTGCGCGGGCCACCTCCTGGTCGAGCGTGCGCGTGAGCTGGCGGTGGTTGGCCAGCCCGGTGATGCTGTCGAGGTGCGCCTGGTCGAGCTCGCGCTCGTAGCGGCGCGCCCGCTCGATGGCCCGGGCGGCCTCGCCGGCGAGGGCCGACACGACGGGGATGTCCTCCTCGCTCCAGACCAACTCACGGCGGTGCGAGGTGAGCATGTACACCCCGATGACCTCATCGTCGACGATCAGTGGCGCCCCGACGGCGCAGAGGGCGACGCCACGGTGCAGGCCGAGCATCTGTTCGCGCACCTGCTCGCCGAGGTTGGTCTGCGCCGTGCTGACGTCGTAGGCGGTCGGCCACAGCATCGGCCGGCTGGAGGCGAAGACCCGCCCCGAGAGTCCCTCGCCGGGCGACATCGTGAAGTCGAGGCTGTCCCCGTCCAGGGAGCGCACCCCGGCGGGCCCGAGGTACAGCGGAAGCGGACGCAGTCGGTCAGCGCTCACGTCGTAGAGGAGGACCGCGGCGTGCGTGGTCAGCGGAAAGGAGGCCCGGCTGGTCTCGAGCACGGCCCGGGTGACGCCGAGCACGTCGATGGCGGTTCCCACCCGCTCCGCGGCGACGCCGTGGGCGGAGCTTCGCAGCCGGTCGGACTCGGCGGCCGCGCCGACCCCCTTGATCTGGGCTATGGCGACGAGTTGGGTTGCCGCCAGCAGGGCGATGACCACGAGCAGGGTGGGCACGTCGCCCAGGTGCCAGAGCAGCCACAGCAGCGAGAAGCCGCCGAGCACAAGGGTCGACCTGGCGGCCACCGCGCGGGCGCGGGCCGCGGGAGGCGTGTTCACGAGGATCGCGGTGAACGCCAGCGCGGCAAGGATGGCGATGCCGTCGAAGTACCCGGCAGCGAGGGCGACGACGCTGCCGGCGATGAGCGACGCCACGGCGCCGCGGAGGATCACGACCACGTCGCCGCGCATCCAGCCGCGATCAAGGAACCGGATCACGATCGCGCTGTACACAAGTGCGAAGACGCCGACGCCGAGCTCCGCGAACCAGTGCGGCGCCGGCAGGGGCAGCGTCAGGACGCGCGCCAGCATGGCGGCGAGCACGAGCGCGAACGCCAGTGCTGCGATCCGCCTCGACACGGCCGATCGTCTTCCCACGAGGTCCTCTGGTGCCATCTCGGTCCTGCAGCGACAGTGGCCGGTATCTTTTCAAACACCAGCGGGCCGCAAGGGCTTCGTTACCACTTCGGAGAACCGCCGCTTGTGAGCTGTGCCGTGGCATGGTAGCGTTGCCCAGACGAACTGACGTTCGCAGGCCAGGCCCACCCCGTACACGTCTTCCCACTCATGAGCACCAGCCTCCTCCACCTAGCCGACCTGCACCTTGACCGTTCCTTCGCGGGGATGGGCTGCCAGGGCGAGCCGGCAATGCGTCGCCGGCTCGGGCTGCGTGACGCCCTCCGGCGCGCCGGACAGACGGCCCAGGACCGCGGTTGCACCGCGGTCACGATCGGAGGCGACCTCTACGAGCACGACCGCGCCGGCGCCGACACCGCCGCCTTCCTCGCCGAGACCTTCCGCTCCTGGTCGCCCATCGAGGTGCTCCTCGCTCCTGGCAACCACGACGCGCTGCTGCCCGGCTCCATACACAGCCGTGTCGAGTGGCCCGCCAACGTGCACCTCTTTCGCACCGCCGAGCTCCGTCCCCATGACCTCGCCGACGGTCTCACGGTGTGGGGCCTCGCCCACCTCGAGCCCGCCTGGCAGGGCGACCCCCTCGACTGCGCCACGGTCGGCGCCGACGGCGGCGTGCACCTGGCGCTGTTTCACGGGGCTGAGATGGGATCGCGGCCGGAAGGCAAGTCCATCCACGGACCCTTCCACTCCGTCGACATCCGCGAGCGCGGTTTCAGCGCCGCGCTGTGCGGCCATTACCACCGTCGCCGCGTCGACGAGGCCAATGGGCTGCTCTACCCTGGCAGCCCCGAACCGCTCACATTCGACGAGTCCGAAGCGCGCGGCGCCGTCCTGGTCGAGGTGGCCGGCGACGGGAAGGTCAGCTACGAGGCGCTGGCGGACAACCGCTGGCACGCCCGCACCACTCGAGCCGACGTCTCGGCGGCGCGCAGCCTCGGCGATGTCGTGGACGCGGCGTGCTCGGCTGCGGCAGTGCTCTGCGCGGGCCTCGACGGGTCGCGAACCATGCTCCGCGTCGACCTTGTCGGCGAGATCGACCACTCCGTGTCCACCGACGCTTTCACCGTCGAGACCTCGGTCCGCGACGGCACCGGTGCCGCCGGCGTGCGGGTGCGCGACTTCACGACCCCGGCCCTCGACCTGGCGGCCGTCAGTGGCGAGAGCGCTGTGCTCGGCGCATTCGCGAGGCTGGTCGCCGAGGCCTCTGCCGGAGCGGACGCCGGGGAGCGGCGGGTGCTCGACGACGCCCTGCGCTACGGGCTGCAGGCGCTCGGCGGCGCCGAGATCGGTCTGCGATGAGGCTCGACCGGGTCGAGATCGGCGGCTTCGGCAGTCTGCGTGACGTCGAGGTCGACTTCCATCCCCGGATGACCGTCCTGCTTGGCGAGAACGAGTCGGGCAAGTCGACCGTCCTGCGCGCGCTCCGCGCGGCCCTGTACGGCCTCGACGCCGGCGGCCCGGGGCGGGCCACCGATCGCAGCGACTGGACCCGTTGGACTCCCTGGAACGGGGAGGCGTACTCCGTCGCGCTCACCTACGAGCTCGCCTCGGGACGACGCCTGCGCGTGGCCCGGCGCCTCGAGCGGCGGGAACAGGCCTGCCAGGTCCACGAGATCGGTGGCGGGGACGTCACCGCCGAGGTGCGTGTCGGCCGCACCGTGGCACCCGGGTTGGTGCACCTCGGCATCGACGAGGCGGTGTTCTGCGCCAGCGCCTGCGTCGGCGACGACGGGCTCCGCCTCGGCGCTGCAGACACCCCGGCGGCCCGCGCCGCCGAGGTCCAGGAGGCGATTGAGCGCCTCGCCGACTCCCGGGGAGAGACCACCGCTGCAGAGGCGCTGGCGACGATCAACGACGCCGTCGGCCGTGTCGGCTCGGAGCGACGCTCGGCGAGCCCGCTCGGGCGCGCCGTCAACCGGCTCAGGCAGCTGGACGTCCAGGTCGAGGATGCGCGACGCCGGCTACAGGCACTGGCTGCTGAGGAGGAGCGCCTGCGCACCCTCGAGGTCGCTGCCCAGCAGGCCGAGGAGCGTCGCATCGACGCCGAGCGCCGCTGGCTGCTCGGCCGCCTGGCCGCAATCGCCGCCCAGCAGGCTGACCTCGAGGCGGCAACAGTCGAGATGGCCCACACGGCGGCCGAGATCGAGGGCACCGCACACCTCGCGTGCTTTCCCCTCGATGCCGAGGATCGCGTCGCATCCCTGGCGGCCGAGGTCCACGAGACCCGGCGCACCGCGGACGAAGCGCGCGCGCGATCCGAGGCGGCGCAGCCCCGGCTGGTCGAGATGCGGCGGCGGCGAGCCGAGATCGCCGCCGGGCGCCGGGCGCTCGGGCGCGCTGACCTGGTTGACGACGACGCCGTCGCCGAGGCCGCCGGCCTGGAGCGGGCGCTGTCGGAGACCCTCGCCGGCCGTCGGCGCGAGGACGAACTCGCCGCCGCGGCCGGCCGCCGCGAGGCCCTGCGCCGGGAGATCGCGGCCACCGGCATCGCCGGCACCGGGGCTGCGGGCGTCGAGGTCGCCATCGAACTCGTCAACACCGCCCGCGGGAGCCGTTCCAGCCGGGTCGGCAAGATCGCAGCCACCCTGGCCCTGTTCGCAGGGGCAGGGGTCGCCGCCGTATCGGCCGCATCGCACCGCGGCACATGGGCTGTGATCGCGGCTGCGGTCGCTGTCGTCGCCGCCCTGGTCGTCGTGGCCATCGACAGGCTCGTCGCCGGCGAGGCCGAGCACGCGCGGCGGCGCCTCATCCGCCTCTGCCCGGGCGTCGCCGTCGACGGTGAGGGCCTCGATCGCCTCGCCGACCGCCTCCCCCAGCTGCGCGCGCTCCACGCTGAGCTGCAGCGCGAGGACGTCCGCGTCGAGACGCTCGGCGCGGAGATGGCGACCGCCGAGCGACGCCTCGGCGAGCTGGCCCTGGCGGCGGCGAGCCTCGCGTCGCGCTGCCAGCTGACCCCGGCGCGCTCGCAGACGCCCGCGCGCGGCGCCGAGGAGGTGGTGCGAGCTGTCCTCGACGCCGTGACGGGCGCATCGGGGATCAGCCGCCGCCGTCAGGAGCTGACCACCGAGGACGGCCTCCTCGAACAGCGTGAGGCGGACCTCGATCGCCTCGCCGCGGACGCCGCGGAGCGCCGCCGCGCCGCCGACGCCGCGGAAGCGCGGCTCAGCCGCGTCCTCGACGTTGCCGGGGTGGAATCGACGCTGCCGGCGGCGGAGGCCGTGGCGGCCTTCCGCGCCGGGTGTGCCGGGCGGCGCCGTCACGACGCCGCGGTGCGCCGCGCGGGCGAGCTGCGCCGTCACGGCTCGGCCGGCGCGGACGCGACCTCGCTGCAACGCCTCGCCGCCGAGTTGGAGAGCAGGCTGTCTGCGCGTGGCGGCGACCGGGCCGATGTGGCCGGCTCCGAGCCGCTTGACCACTCCCGTCTCCATCAGCTGGAAACGGCGGCCGAGCACGCCCGCCAGGGGGCCGTCGCGGCCTCCACCGCCGCGGCCGCGCTGCGAGCGGGCATCGCCGAGATGCGCAGCGGAGCGGCGGCGCTCGCCGACCTCGAGGACGAGCGCACCGCGTGCCTGGCGGCGCGCGACCGCGGCCTGCACCAGCTTGCCGCACTGCGTCGCGCCGCTGAGCTCATCGAGAGCGCCACGCGCAGCGTCCATCGCGACCTGGCCCCGCGCCTGGCCAGCTCGGTCGCCGAGCGCCTCGCCCTGATCACCGAGGGGAGGTATGGCGCTGTCAACGTGGACACGGCTCACTTCGAGGTTTCGCTGCTCAGCAGGGAGCGCCCCGACCTGGTGGCGCTTGAGGTGCTCTCGCACGGCACGCGCGACCAGGTGTCCCTGCTCCTCCGCCTCGCGCTCGCCGAGGTCCTCAGCGAGGCCGGCGAGCAGGTGCCGCTGCTCCTCGACGAGCCGCTGGTCAGCGCGGACCCGGTGCGACGGGCCACCGCGTTGCGCTTCCTCTGGAACCTCTCGGCCACCAACCAGGTGGTGATCAGCACCTCCGACCCCACACTGGTCACCGCCCTCCACTCCGTCTGCGACGGAGAGGCACCGGCCGTCGTCTCCATGGCCAGAGCCACCGCTACGATCGAGACGACCGGGCGGGCTGTGGCAACGGCTCGTCGGCTCTGACGCCCGCGCCGGGTCAGAGCAGGGCTGCGATCCTGGCAAGGCCCTGCAGCTCGGACACGTCCTCGCCGAAGAGCGGGATGCGCACCACCGGTGCGTCGCCCAGCCGTTCGAGGCGGCTCAATTGGCGTGCGTCGCGCTCCGCCATGGCGTGGAAGTGCAACCAGCGATCGCCGATGGCACGGACCGAGTCGGGCGCCACGCGGTGGCTCACCCGGGTACTCAACCAGGCGGGCAGTCCGGCGTCGTCGGCGAGGGCCTGCGCGGTGGCGAGGGCGGTGCGATCACGCAGCGACTCTGGGAGGGTGCGGTTGACCACCACACCCCGCAAGGGCATGCGGTACTCGTGGAGGCGTGCCGTGAAGTACTCCGCCTCGGCGAACGGCGCCGGTTCCAGCGTGCTCACCACGACAAAGCCGACCTGGGGGCTGCGCAGCAGGCGGTAGACGTCCCGGGCGCGCTGCTGCACGCCGCCGTAGATCTTCTGGAGGTCGGCGACAAACTCGGCCACCTCGCTGAGCACGTCGGCGCCGAGGAGGCGGTCGGCCATGCGCAGGAACGGCGTCGCCGCGAGGTTGACGGCGCGCATGCCGAACAGCGTCGGCCCCGAGAGCCAGCTCAACATCTTGGTCCCGACGAAATCGGTGAGGCGGTTGGGCGCCTCGAGAAAGTCCAGCGCGTTCCGCGACGGCGGCGTGTCGATGATCAGCGTGTCGTACTCCCCGGCCGTGTGCAGCTCGTAGAGCGCTTCCATGGCCATGTACTCGTGGGAGCCGATGAAGGAGTCGCTGATGCCCTTGTAGAAGCGATTGTCGAGAATGCGCTTGGCATCACGCCGGGTTGGTGCCATTCGCGTCACCAAGCGGTCGAATGTCGATTTCATATCAAGCATGGCAGCAACGAGCTCGCCCTCGACCTCGATCCCGGCGCGGCGCAGCCGAGCGCGTGACACCTTGACCGGCTCGGTGCCGATCTCGCGCAGTCCGAGCGCGGTGGCGAGGCGGCGCGCCGGGTCGACGGTGAGAACGAGCACGCGCTGGTCGGTGCGCTGTGCGATGGCGAGCCCGAGTGCGGCGCTGACGGTGGTCTTGCCCACCCCGCCGCTGCCGCAACAGATGATCACGTCAAGGTGTTGGAGCTCGGCCACCAAGCGCTCGTCCATTGCCGCGACGTCAGGGGCGGCTGGACGGTGAGCGCTCACCGGCGCGCCTCGATGGCGTCGCTGAGGGCGACGGCGACAGCTCGTGTGGTTGCCAGGCCGGTGCGCGCCGCGGCGACGGGCACCTGGACGACGGGGACACCGATGCTCGCACGCAGCTGACGCGCCTGGGCCTGGGCGGACCTGTGGAGGCGCGCCCCCAGCTCGAGGTCGGCGCCGATGCGGGCCGCCCCGGGCAGGCGGGCCCGCACCGGTTCGTCGGCCGTGGTGAGATCGGCGAGGACGCGTCGTGAGGCGGCCGGCAATGGCTCAGGCGGCATCCGGTTGAGGACGCACATGGACACGTGAACGGTGCCTTGACTGGCGATGTCGCGGCGCAGCTCGATCGTCTCGACGACCGGCATCTCCTCGGGGAGTGAGGTGAGAACAGCCGTGGTGCGGCGGCTGTCGGTGATCACGCTGTCGATCCATTCGATCTGCCCGCGGATGAGCCCGCCGCGGATCAGCTCCAGCATCGCGCGCGCTGCCCGCAATTGGGCGAGCACGTGCCCGCTGGAGCTGCAGTCGACCACGATGAGGTCCCACACCGGACGCTTGTTGTCATCGCGGCGCCGCTCCTCGAAGGCGATCTTGCCGGTGACGAGCATGTCCCGCGGACCGGGGACCGCCGTGGCGATGAAGTCGAAGACGCGCGAGAGCGGCGTCATCCGTGCCAGCCGCGGCACCTTGAAGTAGAGGTGCAGGTACTCCTGGAAGGCTTCCTCGGCGTGCAGTCCGAGGACGCTGACCCCTGGCTGCACGACCGCGGCCTTGAAGTTCGCACCGTGGGAGCCGAGGGCCGTCGAGAGGTCGCCCTTGGCGTCGACCTCGACACCGAGCACCTCCTTGCCGTTCCTCGCGGCGAGCAGGCAGATGGCCGCGGCGATTGTGGTCTTGCCCGTGCCGCCCTTGCCCGCGACGAACACGATGCGTCGCTTGAGCAACTCGTCCAGGAGGCCGGACGTCAGGCGAGCTCGGGGCTTTCTAGCCGGCAGAGCGAGACGCCTCGAGCACGGCGGCGGCGTGCCCGCCGGCGGTGACTGCGCGCCATTCCTTCTCGACATCGCCCGTGGCGCCGACAAGGAAGGTGCTCCGCTGCACGCCGCGGTATGTCCGCCCGTACCTCGATTTCTCGACCCACAGCCCAAGGGCGTCGATGAGGACACGTTCGGGGTCGCTGATCAGAGGGACGCCGAGGTCGCATCTGGCAACAAAACGGTCATGACTGCGCACGGAATCGGGCGACACCCCGTAGACGTCGATGCCCGCCGCGCGAAAATCGCCGAGCAGGGCGGTGAACTCGCGTCCCTCGACGGTGCAACCCGGGGTGTCGTCTTTGGGATAGAAGTACAGGAGGGTGCGCCTGCCCAGGAGGTCGTCGCGGCGCAACCGCCTGCCTCCACCAAGTTCCAGGTCGAAGTCCGGCAGCACTGCCACCGTGCCCATGGTTGCCTCCCTCTGTTGTGATGCGAATTGCCGCCAACCTGAGTCTACTGTCGCTCCGCAACGCCGCGGTTCGCGCGCGGAGCCTGCCTATACTCGGCGGCCCATGGGCACCCCCACTCGAGGCCGCGGCGGCACCGGACGGCGGCGTGCCGCGCCGGCATCGAGCGCGCCGGTGCCCGAGATCATCGCCGCGGCAACGCCACCCGCCGAGGCCCGGCGCGCGGTCACAGGCCTGCTGCTGCGCTTCATCTCCTGCGGGCTGATCGCACTCGGCTTTGGCGTGGCCTGGCGTTTCACGCTGGCGCCGGCGACGATCGGCCCCGGCTCCGCTTTCGCGGGCATCTTCTCGCTGCTCCTCGGCTTCATCGCCGGCGGCATCCTCTGGTACCTGCACGACGCGCGTCGCCGCCGCCTTGTCCCGGAGTCGGTGAGCGACGAGCGCCTGGTGTTCTCGTTCATCGTCTTCGCGATCGTGCCGTTCGCGGTGCTGCTGCTGATCGGCGTGGTGTGGCTGGTGGCGTTCCTGCTGGGCATCGCCTGAGCCGCGTCAGTTGAGGGCGGCGCGCAGCCGGCAGGCCACCTCCTCGATTGCCTCGCGGTCGGACGCGTCCGCCTCCGCGTTGTCGAGGTAATGACGCAGGTCGGCGAGGGCGGCGCCGTTGTGCCCGGTCCGCCAGAGCAGCAGGCCGCGGTCGCGGCGTTCGGACGCTTTGTCGGGAAAGAGGGCGACGCAGCGATCAGCAGCGCGCACCGCCATGTCCCAGCGCTCCAGGGACGAGTAGCAGCCGCGCAGGTTGCGGGACATCCGGGCCAGCATGAGGCGCGCTGTGGCAGGCAGCAGCCAGGCCGGCCGCAGGGAGCCGGGATCGTTCCCGGTTGCTGCGGCGACAAGCCTCCGGGCGGCGTCGTCGTCGAGGACCTCGCCGTCCGACGGTTCGGCAAGGACGCCGTCGACGCGCACCCCGAAGTGGCCGGGGAGGCCGATGCCCTCGACGGTGAGCCCGGCGCGGCGGCCGACCGCCATCCAGAGCACAGCACAGCTGATCGGAATCCCGGCCCCGCGCTCCAGGACCAGGTGCAGGTAGTGGGCGCGCGGGTCACCGCCGCCGGAGCGGCGCAGGCCGACGCGGTCGCGCAGGAGCTCGTGGATGACGGTCACAGCCTCCGAGCCGCGAGCGCCGCCGAGGCGGTGGTCGAGGTCGGCCGCCAGCGTCTCGATGACGCGGAGAGCCCCGGGGACATCCACCTCCGCGCAGTCCTCGGCGGCCAGCCACAGAGCGCCTTCCGCGATGTCGCCCCGGGGATCACCGGCGCAGACGAGCAGTGCCTCCCGGGGGTCCACGTCCATCGCGCGAATCATGCACCGTCAGCGGCGCGTTCGCGCGGCATCGCGGGGCGAGGCGGCTGTGCGTTGGTAGACTGGCTCGATGCTCCTCGAGGAGATCTCCGGACCGCAGGACCTGAGAGGGCTCGGCAGCTCTGATCTGGACCGGCTCTGCGAGGAGATCCGCGACCGCCTCATCAGCGCCGTCGCCCGCACCGGTGGCCACCTCGGTCCCAACCTGGGCGTCGTCGAACTGACCGTGGCCCTGCACCGCGTGTTCGATTCCCCACGCGACCGCATCGTGTTCGACACCGGCCACCAAGCCTACGTGCACAAGATGCTCACCGGTCGCGCGGAGCGGTTCGACTCGCTTCGCCAGCACGGGGGCATGAGCGGTTACCCGTCGCGCGGCGAGTCCGAGCACGACATCGTGGAGAACTCGCATGCGTCGACAGGGCTCAGCTACGCGCTCGCGCTGGCCACTGCGCGAGAGCTGCGCGGCGAAGGGGGCAAGGTCATCTGCGTCATCGGTGACGGGGCGCTCACCGGGGGCATGGCCTATGAGGCGCTCAACAACATCGGTCAGCGCCAACCCGAGATCATCATCATCCTCAACGACAACGGGCGCTCCTACGCGCCCACCGTGGGCGGCATCGCGGAGAACCTCGGCCAGCTCCGCCTCTCGCCCAAGTACGAGCGCGCCAAGGGGGCCGCCGGGCAGACGCTGCGTCAGCTACCGGTCGTCGGCGAGTCGGCCTACGGCGCCGCCAAACGCATGAAGGACTCGCTGAAGCAGCTGGTCAGCCCCATCTCCATCTTCGAGACCCTGGGGCTGAAATACGGCGGGCCCATCGACGGCCACGACATCAAGGCGCTCGAGAAAGCGATGCGTGACGCCTCCGCCTTCCACGGGCCCGTGGTCATCCACGTGGTCACGGACAAGGGCCACGGCTATGCGCCGGCGGTCGGGGACGAGATCGACAAGTTCCACGGGGTGTCCAGCTTCGATCCCAGCAACGGCGCGTTCTCCACCAAGCCGGCGGCGTGGACCGACGTGTTCGGCGAGGCTCTGCTCGAAGCGGCCGAGGCCGATGATCGCATCGTCGCAATCACGGCCGCGATGGCCTCGTCGACGGGGTTGCTGCCCTTTGCGGCGAGGTTCCCCGAGCGCTTCTTCGACGTCGGTATCGCCGAGCAGCACGCGGTCACCTTCGCGGCCGGGCTGGCCATGCAGGGACTGCGGCCGATCGTATGCATCTACTCGACGTTCCTGCAGCGCGCCTTCGACCAGGTGGCCTGCGACGTGGCGCTCCACAAGCTCCCCGTGACGTTCGTGCTCGACCGCGCCGGCATCACCGGCGATGACGGCGCGTCTCACCACGGCATGCTGGACCTCGCCTATCTGCGCGTCATCCCAGGGATGATCGTCAGCGCGCCCAGTTCGCCGGACGAGTTGCGCCGCCTCTTCGCCACCGCTCTCGCGCACGACGGGCCGTTCGCGATCCGGTACCCACGGGGCACCGCGCCCCACGCGGCGTCGGCGCCTCTGCGACGGTTGGAGATCGGCAGGATGTCCGTCGTCCGCGAGGGTGGCGACGTGGCCCTCCTCGCCGTCGGCAAGATGGTCGGCGTCGCCGTCGAGGCGGCGCAGCAGTTGGAGCGGGAGGGGCTGTCCTGCACGGTGGTTGACGCCCGCTTCATCAAGCCCATCGACCCCGCGATCGGTCCGCTGGCGGCGCGCCACCGCGCGGTCCTGACCATCGAGGACGGCACCACCATCGGCGGCTTCGGCGACGCGGTGCTCGAGGTGCTCGCGGAGTCCGGCCTCTCGGTCCCCGTGCGCCGCCTCGGGTTGCCGGATCGGTTCATCGAGCACGGCGCGCAGCCGGTGCTGCTGCACAAGTTCGCGCTCGACGTGGAGGGCGTCGCCGCGGAGGCGCGCGACCTCCTCCGCAGCAGCCGGCCCACCGTGCTCACCGGGTAGCGTCCTCTCCTCCATCCACCAACGGCCGTGACAGGGGAGTGCGCATGACAAGCCCACAAGGGACGACGTTCGTGACCGGCGCCAGCACCGGTTTCGGAGCCGCGATCGCCCGCCGGTTCGCCGCCGACGGCCGCCGTGTCGTGGTGTGCGCGCGGCGGGCAGGCTTGCTCGCCGGACTCGTCACGGAGTTCGCACCGTCCGTGCTGGCCCTCGAACTCGACGTGCGCGACCGCGAGGCGGTGGCGCACGCGGTCAGCACGCTGCCGGCCGGCTTCGCTGATATCGACATCCTTGTCAACAACGCCGGTCTCGCCAAAGGGCTCGAGCCGGCGCAGAGGGCAGACCTCGATGACTGGGAGCAGATGATCGACACCAACTGCAAGGGTCTTGTCTACTGCACGCGCGCCATCCTGCCCGGCATGGTCGCCCTCGGCCGAGGCCACGTCATCAACATCGGGTCGGTGGCCGGCTCCTACCCGTACCCGGGCGGCAACGCGTACGGCGCCACCAAGGCATTCGTGCACCAGTTCAGCCTCAACCTGCGCAGCGACGTCCACGGCAGCGGGGTGCGCATCACCTGCATCGAGCCCGGCCTGAGCGGTGGCACCGAGTTCTCCCTCGTCCGCTTCGAGGGCGACCAGCAGAGGGCGAGCGCGGTCTACGCCGGCGTTGAGGCGCTCAGCCCCGACGACATCGCCGAGGCGGTGCACTGGGCCACAGCCCTACCCGCCCATGTCAACGTCAACACCATCGAGCTGATGCCGGTCGCCCAGAGCTTCGCACCCTTCCAGGTGTCGCGCGAGACGGGGTGATGGCGCGGCGCGCGACCGCGGCCTGCCGCCCGGGGACGCTGCGCTACCCTGACCGTCGTTGTCGGTCACACAGCCTAGGAAGGAGCGGATCATGCCGGTCACCAGCAGCGCCGAGGCGACGTGGGAGGGCGACCTCGCCGGTGGGAGCGGAACCGTGCGCCCCGCCAGCGGCGCGTTCCCCGAACTGGCTCTCACGTGGAAGGAGCGAGCTGAGACTCGCGAGTCGGGCACGAGCCCCGAGGAGCTCATCGCAGCGGCCCACGCCGGCTGCTTTGCGATGCAGCTCTCGGGCGGACTCAGTGGCGCCGGGCACAAGCCGGAGCGGTTGGACACCAGGGCTCGGGTGACATTCCAGGCACCCGAGGGCATCACCGGCATCCACCTCACCGTGACGGGACGCGTGCCGGGCATCGACGAGGCCGCCTTCGCGGCTGCGGTCGCCGATGCCAAGGCGAACTGTCCCGTGTCCAAGGCGCTGGCAGCTGTGCCGATCACCGTGGACGCGACGCTGGCGTAGCGGATCGGGCGTCTCGGCCCGCTCAGCCGCCGAGGTGCTCGTAGACGACGAACGACGTCAGCGTGCCGACCGTGTCGTACAGCGAGCGAGCGGCGCCGTTGAACGCCTGCGTGTGCCAGTAGACACGGGCGACGCCCCGCGCGACGGCCTCCGCGTACACGGCGTCGAACAGGGTGCGCGCCAGCCGGCCGCCGCGGTGCGCGGGGTCGACGTACAGGTCTTCGAGGTAGCCGGAGTCGATGGCGCTCCACGTCGAGCTGTGGAAGACCAGGTGGGCGAGGCCGACCGGCTCGTCGTCCCCGCCGACGGCGACGAGCCCGACCATCCCCTGGGCACCGTCGCAGAGCCGCTGGAAGGTCAGGGAGGTGACGCCTTCCGGAATGTCCTCCCGGTAGAAGGCCGTGTACGCCTCCCACAAGACCCGCCACCGGCCGGCGTCGGGAGGGATGAGGCGGCGAACGCGCACCTGATCGTCACGTGCAGTCATGGTCACTCCCCGGAAACGGTCACACCCTGGGGATTGTGTCAACCATTCCAGCGCCCTCATCGAGGCCGGTCACGGGACCGATCGATCCGAGGTCGGGGTCGTCGGCCCGGGCCGGGGCCACACGCGCCAGGCGCCGCACCGTGAGCGCGCCGATGGCGGCGGCCACGAGGCAGGACACGCCGCCCACGGCGAGACCGACGCGGCCGTTGGTCTCGGCGACGATCCAGCCGATCAGCGGGCCACCGATGGGCGTTGAGCCCATGAAGGCCACCGCCCACAGCGCCATGACGCGGCCGCGCATCGACGGGTCGGCGCCGAGTTGCAACGTCGTGTTCCCGGTGGCGAGGAACGTGATGCTCGTCCAGCCAACGACCGCGAGAGCGGCGTACTCCAGCGCGGCGATCGGGGCGACGGAGGCGAGCAGGATGGCGAGGCCGAAGAACAGGGCTGCGATCGACAGCGGCCGGAGCCCAGTGCGGCCCCGGGTGGCGGTCACCAAACCCCCAGCAACAGCGCCGGCGCCGATCGCCGCCGTCATGAAGCCAAAGGTCTCCGCGCCGCCGTGGAAGGTTCGGGCGGCCAGCACCGGGAGCACCACCTGGAACTCGTAGGCGAGTGTGCCGACGATCCCCATCATGGCCAGCGGGATCCCCAGACGGGGGTGTTGCGCAACGTAGCGGAAGCCCTCGCGGAGCTGGCCGCGACCCCTCGCCACCGGCCGGCTGGGGCGGAGTGCGCCGCGGTCCATGGTTGTGAGTGAGAACACCACGGCAACAAAGCTGGCTGCGTTGATGAGGAAACAGATACCCACCCCCACCGTGGCGATCAGCACGCCGGCGGCGGCCGGCCCGGTGGCGCGGGCGACATTCACCATCGTCGAGTTGAGGCTCACCGCGTTGCGGAGTTGGTCCGGTCCCACCATCTCGAGCACGAAGGACTGCCGGGATGGGTTCTCGAACGTGTTGTTCAGGCCGAGGATGACCGCAAGAACACAGACCTCCCAGAAGCGTACGGCGCCCGTGATCGTCAGCACGCCGAGGACGAGCGCCTGTGCGCCCATGGCCGTCTGCAGCGCCACCATGAGCCGGCGCTTGTTGACGCGGTCGGCGATCACGCCGCCGTACGGGCCGAGCAACAGAACCGGCAGCGTCTGCACGGCGATGGTGAAGCCGAGCGCGGTGGCGGAGCGGGTGAGGGTGAACACCAGCCACGCCTGCGCCACCGACTGCATCCACGTCCCCACCAGCGAGGTGGACTGGCCGATGAAGAAGCGCCGGTAGTTGGGTATCTGCAGAGCCGAGAAGGTGCGCCGGGCAACCGCCGGCACGAGGCTCATCGCCTGGGCTGCTCGGGCCGTTCAGACCCGGTGGGCGGCGGCAGTCAGCTCTCCGCCGCTCGCGCCGGTGTTGATCACCCCGCGCGGCTCGATGAGAAGGCAATATTGCTTGACGAGCGCCAGTTTCTCCGCTAGGTTGACCCCTGTCTCTGCCATTGCAACAGTGTGTCACGCGACGACGGGGAGATGGCATCGACGGAACATGGGTGGTCCGGCCGCAGCGATGATCTCGCCGATCACCCACGCCGGCGTTCGCAACGCACTGGCCACCATGGGCATCGAGTACGAGACGGTGCCCTGTGACCCGGCCCTCGCCGACACCGCGGCCTTCTGCGATGCGTACGGTTTCGATCCGGCGGACTGCGCCAACTGCATAGTGGTTGCGTCGCGGCGACCGGCCGGGGAGTATCTCAGCGCCCTCGTCCTGGCCACGACGCGTCTCGACGTGAACGGCCGCTGTTGCGAGGTGATGGGTGTGCGCCGCGCCAGCTTCGCTCCGCCCGACGTGACCGTCGAGTTGACGGGAATGGTGATGGGTGGAGTCACGCCGTTCGGCCTGCCCCCGTCGCTGCTGCCGGTGCGCGTCGACGCGGCGGTGCTCACCCGCCAGCGCGTGGTTGTGGGTGGCGGCGACCGGTCGGTCAAGCTCGTCGTTGAGGCGAGCGTTTTCTCACGAGCGCCGGGCTTCGAGGTCATCGAGGACCTGGCCGCCCGCGCCATGGTCTGAGGCGGATCGGCGGGTTCAGCGGCGACCCGGCGTAGAGTCTCGGCGCGTCCGACGTCCGCCTGCACAGGGAGATCGCTGCCATGGCTCACAGGGTCCGCGGCGCCATCGCGCGCAGCCGGGGGGCACCGGTGGAGGTGGTCAGCGTGCATGTCCCTGACCCGGGCCCCGGTGAAGCCCTGGTCAGGGTCGTTGCCTGCGGGGTCTGCCACACCGACCTCCACTATCGCGAGGGCGGCATCGGAGATGACTTCCCCTACCTTCTCGGCCATGAGGCGGCGGGCCGCGTGGAGTCCGTCGGACCGGGCGTCCACAACGTGTCCCGCGGCGAGGCGGTGGTGATCGCCTGGCGCGCGCCGTGCGGGACGTGCCGGAGTTGCCGCCGCGGGCGCCCGTGGTATTGCTTCGACAGCCGCAACGCGCGCCAGCGCATGAGCCTCGACGACGGCACCGAGTTGACTGCGGCGCTCGGGATCGGCGCCTTCGCGGAGCTGTGCCTGGTGGACGCCGGCCAGGTGGTGCCGGTTGACCCGGCGGTACGGCCAGAGGCTGCGGCCCTGATCGGCTGCGGCGTGATGGCCGGTTTCGGGGCCGCCGTCAACACCGGTGCCACAGCCCCCGGCGACAGCGTCGCCGTGATCGGCTGCGGCGGCGTGGGCAACGCGGCCATCGCGGGCGCATCGATCGCCGGAGCGCGCCTGGTCATCGGCGTTGACGTGGTCGAGCGCAAGCTCGAGTGGGCGCGACAGTTTGGAGCCACGCACACGATCAACGCGCGGGACGCCGATCCTGTCGAAGCCATCCGCGCGCTCACCGACGGTTTCGGCGCCGACCTCGTCATCGACGCCGTCGGGCGTCCGGAGACCTACCTGCAGGCGTTCCTGGCGCGCGACCACGCCGGACGGCTGGTCAACGTCGGTGTTCCCCCGGAGCAGGGCATGACCGTCGAGCTGCCGATGTCGGAGATCTTCGGCCGCGGCGGATCGTTGCGATCCTCGTGGTACGGCGACTGCCTCCCCACGCGCGATTTCCCGGTGCTCATCGACCTCCATCGCAGGGGTCGCCTCAACCTCGACGGCTTCGTCTCGGAGACGATCGGTCTCGACGACATCGAGGCCGCTTTCACCAGGATCGTGGGCGGCGAGGTGCTGCGCTCGGTCGTGGTCTTCGCGGGTACGTAACCCTTCACGGCCCCGTGGACAGCGCCCTCGGTGATGACGCCGACGCGGACTGGACGCGGTGGTGCCCGGTGTACACGTTCATGCGCTCACCGCGCAGGAACCCCACCAGCGTCATCCCCGATTCCTCGGCAAGCTCCACTGCGAGGCTCGACGGCGCCGACACCGCGGCGAGCAGGGGGATCCCTGCCATCAGCGCTTTCTGGGTCAGTTCGAAGCTGGCGCGTCCCGAAGCGAGGATGATGTGCGAGGTCAGCGGGAGGAGCCGCTGGGTGGCCGCCCAGCCGATCACCTTGTCGAACGCGTTGTGCCTGCCGACGTCCTCGCGCACGCACATGATGTCGCCCGCGGCATTGAAGATCGCCGCCGCGTGCAGGCCGCCGGTGCGCGTGAACATTCGCTGCGCCGCACGCAGCGCATCGGGGAGCGTGGCTAGGAGCGCGGGGTCCACCGACAGCGGGTCCTCGCTGACCGCGTACTCCGAACGCGTTCTCACAGCGTCGATGCTGGCCTTGCCGCACACCCCACACGATGACGTCATGAAGAAGTTGCGCGCTCCCGCCGCGTCGGGACGATGCCGGCGCAGCGTCACCTCTACGACGTTGTACTCACCGGACGCGTCGGCGGCGCGCGGGCACATGCTCATCGTGGCGATGGCGTCCGCCCCGGCGATGATGCCCTCGGTGACGAGGAACCCGACGGTGAGGTCGAAGTCTGCTCCCGGCGTGCGCATGGTCACGCTGAGTGGCTCGCCGTCCAGGCGGATCTCGAGCGGCTCCTCGGCGGCGAGCTCGTCGGTCACCCAGCCGGAGCCGCCCCCGACCTGCAGCTGCCGCACCCGTCGCCGGCGCGTCGTCATCGGTGTGCCGTGACGCTGCGGACGAGCCGTCCGGCGCTGGCGGGAGCGATCCTCTGCGGCGGTCTCAGCACGCGCATGGGACGCGACAAGGCGCTCCTCGACATCGACGGCGCCACCCTGCTGGAGCGCGCCGTCGCGCGCCTGCAGACCGTGGCCGACCCCGTGTTGCTGGCCAGCGGTTCACGAGAGCTCACCCATCCCGCCTGCCTCAGTGTCCCCGATGACATGACGGGCGTTGGCCCACTCGCCGGACTGCTTGCTGTGTTGCGCGCGTCGCCGCACCAACTCTGCGCGATCGTGGCCGTGGACATGCCCGACATCAGCCCCGATCTGCTCCGACGGCTGGCGGCGCTCCGGGAGGGGGAGGACGCCGTCGTGGCGGTCAGTCCTCGCGGTCTCGAGCCGCTCCACGCGGTGTACGCGCGGTCCGCGCTGGCGGCCGCCGAGGCTGCGCTGCGCGAGGGCGAACGATCAGTGCACGGCCTGCTCCAGCGCCTGCGGGTCCGCCGTGTCAACGCGGCCGACCTTCTCGGTGCCAGGGCCGCAGCACGGTTCGCCGTCAACCTCAACAGCCCGGCGGACGTCACGGCGTGGCGTCGGGAAGAAGGCGAGCGGCCACCTCCGCGACCTCACTGAGCGCCGCCGCCGCGCTCACGCCCTGGGCGCGGCGAGCCTCCACGTAGCGACCCGCGATGAAGGCGGCGACGGGCGCGTTCCTGCGCTCGGTGCCGTGGGCGACGTCGCGCGCGATGCGCAGCAGGGTTGCTCGGAGCTCCGGTGTGATCACCGGACCGACCAGCGCGGAGCCTGCGAGGGACGCGCCGAAGTGTTCGCACCAGTCGCCGTCGGGGTGCGGGGCGGCCTCGGTCATGGCCGGCTCAGCGCACCTCGATGACGTGGTCGCCGCGGGGTCGCAGCTCGCCGATGACGGGGGCGCCTGGCACCTCTCCGCAGACGAGCAGGCCACCGCTCGTCTGTGCGTCGGCCAGGAGCAGCCGCTCGCCCTCGTCGGCCTGCGCGCTCCCAGACCAGCCCACGTGCGGGCCGACCCAGGTGAGGTTGCGGCGTGTGCCACCGCTCACATAACCGTCGCGCAGAGCTTCACGCGCCCCGTCGAGGTAGGGCACCGCCGCGGCCTCGATGACGGCCGTGACGTTGCTGGCACGGGCCAGCTTGTACAGGTGACCGAGCAGGCCGAACCCGGTGACGTCGGTGACGCAGCGCACCCCCGCGCTCAGAGCCGCCTCGGCGGCGTCGCGGTTGAGGCGCGCCATCGTCTCCACCGCCTCGGGGAACACCTCGCCCGTCTGCTTGTGCCTGCTGTTGAGCACGCCGATGCCGAGAGGCTTGGTGAGCGAGATCGGCATCCCCGGCCGGCCATCCCTGTTGCGCAGGAGCCGGTCGGCGGGAGCGACGCCGGTCACCGCCAGGCCGTACTTGGGTTCAGGATCGTCGACGCTGTGACCGCCCGCGAGGGGACAGCCGGCGATGGTGGCGACGTCAAGGCCGCCGCGCAGCACCTCCGTCGCAAGTTCGAGAGGAAGCACCTCACGCGGCCAGCAGAGCAGGTTGACGGCCAGGATGGGGCGGCCGCCCATGGCGTAGATGTCCGAGAGGGCATTGGCAGCCGCGATGCGCCCCCAGTCGTAGGCGTCATCCACGACCGGCGTGAAGAAGTCGACAGTGCTCAGGACGGCGGTGCCGTTGCCGTCGAGGCGCACCGCGGCTGCGTCGTCGCCCTCGTCAAAGCCGACCAGCGCTGGCACGAAGGGCACGCCCGCGAGACCGGCGAGCATCGTCTCGAGCTCGCCGGGCGGGATCTTGCATGCACAGCCGCCGCCATGGGCGTAGCCCGTCAGACGCACGTGGCGAGTGTTGCACAGCCATTGACGATGCTGTCTGCGCGGCTCAGCCGGAGGCGCGTCGCTCGTCGAGACGTTGTCGCTGCGGAACGATGGTGTAGCGCGGGTCGCGCGCCGACGCCTGGCCCGCTTCGAAGATGCCGAAGCGCATGCAGAGAGAGCCACCCATGAGCGCAGCACCCGAGGCGGCGGCGGCGACGCGGCTGCGCCTGCCAAGCAGCAGCCCGCCCAACGCTCCGCCCACGGTGAGCGCCCTGGCCGCGCGCAGCAGCGTCGCCGGGCGGCCGGCGCGCAGTGTCTCCGCAGCCAGGCCCATCGACTGCTCCATGCGACGTTCGACGAGCAGCTCGACCAGCGCTCCGCCCGCTGCGAGGCGCCGAGCGGGCGCCGCGTCGGCAGCGCTGGAGCCGATCATGCCCAGGCCGCCGGCGGCGGTCGCGGCCGAGGCGGCGAAGACGAACGGCAGTTCGCGCCGCGCCTCATGCCAGGCCGGCGTCGCCGTGTTGGCGACCAGCACGGCGGTGTAGGTGGCGACCCCAGCCCCCAGCCCGGCGGCCGCGAGCCCTGCGGGGCGGCTCAACGCCCGCGTCACCCCGCCGACCCAGGTCACCCCAGGCGGAAGCAGGGGCGCCAACTCGGCGACGGCGGCAACACCTGCCAGGGGCGCGTACGCAGACAGGATCCAGGTCCCGACCGACATCGGCGACGTCGGCTTGACGACGCGCAGCATGTTGATGAATCGTCCGGGGCGGCCGAGGTCGTGGACGAGCGCGCCGAAACCGCATGCGACGGCGGCGGCGGCGCCGAGGCGCGTGGTGCGACGCAGCGACGTCCGCCCGGTCAGGTCCGCGCCCGCGGCCAGCATCGAGCAGGCCCCGGCGAGGCCGCCGAGGAAGAAGTAGGCGGGGATGTCGGCCGCCCACGGTGCCTCTTTGAGCACCGGGCGCCCGTAGTACGACGTGAAGGTGGCCCGGGGCACCATCGGCCGCTCTCCGCCCTCGCGTCCCCTGCCGCGACGGGTGCCGGCGTCGCCGGCGCCCTCGACGCGGGGCCCGGTCACGAGCGCCTGCCGGCGCACGCCGCGGCAGCCCCGGCCAGCAGCGCCGCGCCGGCAATGGCTGCGCCGCGCCACATCGCCGGCAGGTCGCGCGTGGTCACAACCGGGTCGGGCGGAAGCCCGTACACCTCTGGCTCGTCGAGGAGCAGGAAGAACGCTCCGGCGCCGCCGATGCCGTCGCTCTCATCCTCACCGTAGAGGCGAGCGTCCACGACACCGTCGTCGTGCAACGTGCTCACCCGCTGAGCCGCGCGCACGCGCAGGTCGTCGAGGTCCCCGAACTGGATCGACTCGGTGGGGCAGGCCTTGGCGCATGCCGGCACCATCCCCGCCCCGAGCCGGTCGTAGCAGAGCGTGCATTTCTGGGCGACGCCCGCGTTGAGGACGCTGCGATCGCCCTCGCGGCGCTCGATGACGCCGAACGGACACGCGGGAACGCAGTACCCGCAGCCGTTGCAGACGTCAGCCTGGATGACCACGGTGCCGAACTCGGAGCGCATCAGCGCGCCGGTGGGGCACACATCGAGACACGCCGCGTGGGTGCAGTGCTTGCAGACATCGGACGACATCAGCCAGCGAAAGTCGTGAGCGCCCGGCGCACGCTCGGCCGTCGTGGTCGCTGTGTTTCGAACAGGCAGTTCGCGCATCGGCTTGCGCTGCTCGATGAACGCCACGTGCCGCCAGGTGCTGGCCCCGAGCGCACCGGTGTTGTCGTACGACGAGCCGAGCATGCGCAGGCCGTCCGCGGGAACGCTGTTCCACTCTTTGCACGCCACCTCGCACGCCTTGCAACCGATGCACAGCGAGGTGTCGGTGAAAAAGCCCTTCCGCTTCGGGCCATTCCGCCAGCCGGCGGCGGCGGCCGGGTCGAGCGGAGCATCGACCTGGCTCACGGCTGCTCCCCCGGCGTCATCTTGGTCACTCCCGTGTCCACGGTGATGCCCGCGCGACGGCGGTAGTCTTCGACGAAACGCAGAAGGGCCTGGCCGGTGGGCCTCCGCCCCGGCTGGATGTCGCAGGACGCGGCCTTCGACTCCTGGATGTGCACGTTGGGATCGAGCCCGATGCCGAGCAGGTCATTGGCCGAGTCACCGCTGACGACGGCGCTTCCACCAACGCCCCAGTGGTATGGCAGGCCCACCTGGTGGATGACGCGCCCGGCGACGAGCAGCGGCACCAACCGGTCGGTGACGAGCACCCTCGCCTCGATGGCGGTGCGCGCTGTGACGATGGTCGCCCAGCCGCCGTTCTCGAGATTGCGTTGGCTTGCCAGCTCCGGCGACACCTCACAGAAGAACTCCGGCTGCAGCTCGGCGAGATACGGCAGCCAGCGGCTCATCCCCCCGGCGGTGTGGTGCTCGGTGAGCCGGTAGGTTGTGGCAACGAAGGGGAAGACGTCGCTGCCCGGCTCGGGGGGCGACGGGTTGCCGAGGTTCTGCGCGCGCGGGAAGGTCTCACGCGCGGGGTTCGACTGCTGTGTGTAGAGCGCGTTGCGCAACGGCGACTCGATCGGCTCGTAGTGGGCCGGCAGCGGGCCGTCGAGGAGCCCGCTGGGAGCGTAGAGCCAGCCCTTCCCGTCCGACTGCATGATGAACGGGTCGTCGCCGGCGAGCCCGGCCGGGCCGCCCGTGCCCGGCTCGGGCCGGAACGAGGGGGCCTTGGTGACCGGGAAGTCGGGGACGTCGTGGCCCGTCCACCTGCTCAGCTCCTCGTCCCACCACACATACGCCTTGCGCGCGCTCCAGGGGCGGCCTTCAGGGTCCGCGGACGCGCGGTTGTAGAGGATGCGCCGGTTCATCGGCCACGCCCAGCCCCACTCCGGCGCCACCCACGACTGTTCGCCGCCCGGCTTGCGACGGGCAGCCTGGTTGACGTCGCCGGCGAACACGCCCGTGTAGATCCAGCATCCACCGGCGGTGGACCCGTCGGCTCTCATGTCGGCAAACGTGCTGAGCAACTCCCCCGCCCGCTCCCCGGCGAGGTGGCGTCCGTTGATCTCCCGGAGGACGGCCGCCGCATCGGGTTCGCCGTCGGCGGCGGTCGGGTAGTCCCAGGTGAGATTGCGCAGGGGGGCGTCGCGCTGCGCGGCGGAGGACGCGAGTCGCGCTCGCAGCGCGCGACCGAGCTCGTGGAAGAAGTGGAGCTCGGATCGCGCGTCACCCGGCGGGTCCACCGCCTTGTGGTGCCACTGCAGCATCCGCTGCGTCTGCGTGAAGGTGCCGTCCTTCTCGGTGTGCGCCGCCGCCGGCAGGAAGAAGACCTCGGTGGCGATGTCAGCGGTGCGCAACTCGCCGGTGGCGATCTCCGGACCATCCTTCCAGAAGGTCGCCGACTCGATCATGTTGAGGTCGCGTACCACCAGCCACTTGAGGTGGGCCATGGCGAGGCGCTGCAGCTTGCCGTTCGCTGACCCGACGGCTGGGTTCTGACCAAGCAGGAAGAAGCCCTCGACCTTGTCATCGAGCATGTCCATGGCCGTGCTGTGGGTGCTGTGGTCGCCGTTGATCCAGGGCAGCCAGTCGAAGCCGAAATCGTTCTCGGCTGTGGCCGCATCCCCAAACCACGCCTTGAGGAGGCTGACCACGTAGGTGTCGGCGGCGGTCCAGAAGCCCTTCTGCTCCTGGCTCGCAATGCTCTCCAGGTACCCGGCGAGGTCCTTGTAGCGCCCGGCCAAGGGCATCGGGAGATAGCCGGGCAGCAGGTTGAACAGGGTCGGTATGTCGGTGGATCCCTGGATGCTCGCGTGACCCCGGAGCGCCAGGATTCCGCCGCCGGGCCGGCCCATGTTGCCGAGCAGCAGCTGGATGATCGCCGCGCCGCGTATGTACTGAACGCCGACCGAGTGCTGCGTCCATCCCACCGAGTAGACCCACGCCGTGGTCCGCTCGCGACCGCTGTTGGCGATGACCGCCTCGCACACCTGCGCAAACGCCTCCGGCGCCACGCCGCACACCTCCTGCACCTTGTCGGGCGTGTAGCGAGCGTAGTGACGCTTCAGGACCTGGAACACGCAGCGGGGGTCCTGGAGAGTCTCGTCGCGGTGCACACGGCTCTGTTCCAGCGGCGGCCCACCGCTGCCGAATTCGTCGCCGGGCGAATGATGCGCGTGCGCCTCCGCGCGTCCACCGGATCTGCTCTTGGCATTCGCCGATACACCGCTGCCCGAGTCCGTCTGGTCGCGAGAGTCGAGATATCTCCACGTCGCCGGGTCGTAGGTTCCCTTGTCGGCGGCATACCCGGAGAAGAGGCCGTCGAGGTCCTCGGTGTCTCGAAAGTCGCCGTTGATCAGCGTTGCCGCGTTGGTGTAGCTGACCACGTACTCGCGAAAGTACGACTCGGTTGTGAGGATGTGGTTGATGATCGCGCCGAGGAAGACGATGTCGCTTCCCGCGCGGAGCGGCACGTGCAGGTCGGCGAGCGCCGACGTGCGCGTGAAGCGGGGGTCGACGTGGATGACCTTCGCGCCGCGCGCCTTGGCCTCCATCACCCACTGGAAGCCGACGGGGTGACACTCGGCCATGTTGGAGCCCTGGATGACGATGCAGTCAGAGTTCTGCAGGTCCTGCTGGAACGTCGTGGCTCCGCCGCGGCCGAATGAAGCCCCCAGACTGGGGACGGTGGAGCTGTGTCATATTCGAGCCTGGTTCTCGACCTGCACGATCCCCGCCGCGGTGAAGAGTTTCTTGATGAGATAGTTCTCCTCGTTGTCGAGGGTGGCGCCTCCCAGACTCGCGATGCCCATGGTCCGGCGCAGAGGGACACCGTCGCCATCGGTGTCCTCCCAGGTGCGTTCGCGGGTCTCGAGAACCCGCTCCGCGATCATCGCCACGGCGCGGTCGAGGGGCAGGTCTTCCCATTCCGTGCTGTACGGGCGCCGGTACCGCACCGTGGTCACCCGCCTGGGGTTGTTGACCAGCTGCTCGCTGGCCGAACCCTTGGGGCACAGGCGGCCGCGCGACACCGGCGAGTCGGGGTCGCCCTCGATCTGCACGACGCGGTTGTCCTTGACGTACACGCGCTGTCCGCAGCCGACTGCGCAGTAGGGGCACACGCTCTGCACGACGCGGTCCGCGGTGGCGGTGCGCGGCACCATCGCGGCAGTCTTCGCCGACCGTACCGCCGCGCCTCGACCCAGGGAGTCGGAGCCGGTCAGCTGACGGATGACCGGCCACGAGCGGAGCCTGCTGCGCGCGCCCACTGCCCTACCTCCGTGCGCCATGCCGGGTCCGCGGCTCGACAGCGGCAAGTATGCGACCGGTTGGTGCCGGGAAGGGCCGGCGCCGCGCCTCAGGTGACCACCGCAGGCTGGCCGATCGGCACCAGTGAGATCCACACCTCGCCGGGCGAGATCGGCGCCGCCGTTCCGTCCGCGAGGGTGAACTGGGGAGGTCCGCTGGGTGGTTGTGTCCAGGTCGCCTGGTACTCCCTCCCACCGGTGAACACCTGGGCGCTCCCGGTCCCGGTGATCCTGTGGTCGACGCCGAGATGTCCGGCGACATCGACCACGCGGGGGTCGGTGGTGACCGCGACCTGCTGCACGATCACCGTCGGCAGCACCACGGGCGCACCCGTGGCGGGATCGAGCACCGGGCCGGTGCTCTCCGTGCGAGTGAACCCACCGAGGCGGGGTGCCCACGTGAAATGCGGCTGCTCGAAGGGCGAAACGTCCGCGGTGAAGGCGTCGATCGGAACCCCGCCCACCGGGTACGTCGTCCGCGCCCAGAGCTGGTAGCCCACCGGCGCCAGGTGCGCCAGCCCGGCGAGGGCGGCGATGTGCTGTCCGTTCGTATACAGGTTGTGCGGCGCCGCGCGCGCCGAGATGCGGAACAGGTTGCCGCGCGCGGTGGTCTCGTCGAAGGACGGGAACGATGCCCGCCGCAGCAGGCCGGTGATGTACGTGGACGCGCCCGAGTAGGACAGGAACGCGTGGTACAGGCTGGCCAGCTGAACGGTGACGGTCCGGGCGCTGCGCACCGGGCCCACCTGCTGCGTGGCAGCGGGGGCACCGAAGAAGAAGAGGCTGAAGCGGCCGATGCCACCCTCGGCGACGTACTCGTACACGAGGTTGGCGGCGCCCAGGCCGGATTGGGGACGGCCGAACTCGGAGTTCTCGACCTGGATCATCGCCGGCGACGCCAACGCCGGGACGGGCGTGGGCGTGGGAAGCGGAGTCGACAACGCCGTGGCAGTGGGCGTGCTCGGAACTGCGCTCG
This sequence comes from Candidatus Dormiibacterota bacterium, assembly GCA_036828955.1. Classification (GTDB taxonomy): domain Bacteria; phylum Chloroflexota; class Dormibacteria; order Aeolococcales; family Aeolococcaceae; genus Aeolococcus. The sequence goes on from DAISRJ010000013.1 coordinate 44,833, forward strand.
TGGTGCGGGTCGCGACGGCCGGGGATCCGCACGCGGAGAGGACGAGCAGCAGGGCGACAGCGGCGCGCGGCGACTTCACGCGGTGGTGGCGAGGAGAGCCGAGCCGCGAGGGCCCGGCCCTCCTCTGCGATGAGCGCGGGAGAGAGACCACGTCATCTGTGCCGGCAGTGTCGTCGGGCAGACCTTGCATTTCCATGTCGGCCGCACATGGTGGCGTACCGCAGAACATCGTGAGGATTCTGTTCCGGGCGTCGCCGAACCGGTACAGTCGCGCCTCCCGCCCTCACCCGGTAGAAGGAGGACAACCGAGTGCTGTTCCTCAGCGAGAACGACGTGCGAGCACTGTTGTCGCCACCGCTGATGCTCGACGCACTCGAGGCGGGATTCCGCAGCTACTCGACCGGCGCGGCCTCGGTGCCGCCGCGGACCGCCGCGCGCACGGGGGCGGGGCTTCTCGGGGCCATGCCCGGTTGGGTCGAGGGCGGCGGCCTGGTCATCAAGGCCGTCAGCGTGTTCCCCGGCAACGCGGAGCGTGGTCGTCCATCCCACCAGGGGGTGATCGCCCTCTTCGACGAGCGTGACGGCACGCCCCTGTGTGTGATGGACGCCGCGTACGTCACGGCGATGCGGACAGGTGGCGCTGCCGCAGTGTCGGTGCGCCTGCTCGCACGCCCGCAGGCCACCACGCTTGCCATCCTCGGGGCGGGTGTGCAGGGACACTCGCACCTGGCGACGGTGGGGCTGGTCCGAGAGTTCACGGAGATCCGGGTCGCGTCGCGCAACCGCGACCGCGCCGAACGCCTGGCGGCGCTCGATCCGCGATGCGTTGTGGTGGACAGGTTCGAGGAGGCCATCCGGGACGCGGACGTGGTCTGTTGCTGCACGGACTCCCACCACCCGGTGACCCGGTACGAGTGGCTCAGTCGCGGCGCTCATGTCACATCGGTCGGCGGCACATTCGGGCACGAGCTCGACGCCGACACGATCCGTCTGTGCCGGGTGTTCGTGGAGTGGAGGGGCGCGGCCGAGCACCCGCCGCCGGCCGGCGCCCACGAGCTCCAGGGACGCGACCCGGCGACCGTCACGGAGCTCGGTGAGGTCGTCGCCGGGCTGCGATCCGGCCGTCAGACGTCCGAGGAGATCACCGTGTACAAGTCGACGGGGACGGCCGTCGAGGACGCCGTGGTTGCGCGCCTGGTCTACGACGCTGCGCTCAGCGCCGGCGCAGGCGCCGTTCTCGACCTCTGAACGTCCGCGGCCCGCGTCAGCCGATCAGGCGACGCTTTGGGCAGCTTCCTCGAGAGCGGGCGCGGCACTTGCTGCGGCGGCGATTCCGGCGACGTCGCTGCGGCGGAGGGCCGCGACCACCACCACGGCGCCGACGGCCAGCAGGATCGCGCCGGCCAGGAAGGCGATGCGGTAGCCCTGCACGAGGGCTGCGAATGTGTCCTGCACCGCGGGCGCGTGTCCGAGGTTCTGCAGATAGCCGTTGGTCCGGTTCACCGCCAGGGTGGCGAGGATGGCCAAGCCCAGCGAGCCGCCCACCTGCTGGGACGTGTTGAGCAACCCCGAGGCGAGCCCCGCGTCGTCCGCCTGCACCGTGGTGGTGGCCACCAGGGTCAGCGGCACGAAGGTCATTCCGAGGCCGAGGGACATGATCACCAGCGGCGGCAGCAGGACGTCGACGTAGCCGCTGCCGATGCCGATGCGTTGCAGAAGGAGGAAGCCGGTCACGCCGATCAGGAGGCCCGTGCATGTGACCGCCCGGACGTCGAACCGCTTGACAGCCTGCGCGGCGGCGCCCGCTCCAATCCCGATCCCGGCGCAGACAGGCAGGAAGGCGAGGCCTGCCTTGAATGGCGAATAGCCGAGCACGATCTGCACATACAGTCCCGCGAAATAGAACATCGCGAACATGCCCCCGGCGACAAGGAGCATGGCCAGGTTCGCGGTGGCCAGCGAGCGGATGCGGAAGATGCTGAGCCGGACCAGCGGCGCGCGGTACCTCGCCTCGGTGAACAGGAACAGACCGATCAGCGCGATCCCGATCGCCCCGAACAGCAGCACCACGGGCGAGGTCCACCCATCACCGGGCGACGCCGCCTTGGCGAGTGCATACACGATCGACATCAGGCCACTGGTGACGAAGACGGCCCCGAGGACGTCGACGCCGCGGTCACCCTCGACGCGGGTGTCAGGAACAAGCCGCGCCGCCAGCACGATCGTGACCACTCCGACGGGCACGTTGACGAAGAACGCCCAGCGCCAGCTGATCGCCTGGGTGAGGATGCCGCCGATGAGCAGGCCGAAGGCGGCACCACTTGCCGCGATCGCACTCCACACCCCCAGTGCCTTGTTGCGGCGCGGGCCCTCCTCGAAGGTGGTGGTGATGATCGACAGCGCCGCCGGCGAGATCAGCGCGCCGCCAAAACCCTGCACAGCCCGCCCGACGATGAGCATCGTCGGCGACTGCGCAAAGCCGTTGACCAGCGAGGAAAGCGAGAAGATCGCAAGCCCGGCGAGGAAGATGCGCTGACGTCCGAAGAGGTCGCCGGCACGGCCACCGAGCAGGAGAAAGCCACCGAACGTGAGCGTGTAGGCGTTGACGATCCACTGCAGGTCGGAGCTCGAGAAGTTCAGGCCCCGCTTGATCGAGGGTAGCGCGACGTTCACGACGGTGGCATCGAGCACCACCATAAACTGCGCCATACAGACCAGCGTGAGCACAACCCAGGGGTTGACGGAATGCGCGGAGCGGCTGGGCGTCTGCCTGATGGCCACAGTCACCTCCATGAACTCGCGACGTCCGGGGGTCCTCGCGGAGGTCGCAGATTACCAGATTACAGTCGAAGCGCCGGTTCGCCTCTGGGGGCTTGGGCGGTAGTTTGACACGTGACTGTATGGTCACGTATTGTCGGCTGGTGACCGACGACGATCGCGTGTTCAAGGCCCTCGCCGACACAACACGTCGATTCCTTCTCGACCGGCTCTTCACGCGTGACGGCCGCACCTTGACCGAGCTCGAGTCCGAGTTGGAGATGACGCGTTTCGGCGTGATGAAGCACCTGCGTATCCTCGAGGACGCCAACCTCGTGGTGTCACGCCGTTCTGGCCGGGAGAAGTTGCACTTCCTCAACCCGGTTCCGATCCAGCTGATCCACGACCGGTGGATCGACAAATACACCGCACTCCGAGCCTCGGCGCTCGCGGAGCTCAAGAGCCAACTGGAGGACACGGCATGACCACGACCGCGACGACG
>DAISRJ010000014.1:0-44595 GCA_036828955.1 Candidatus Dormiibacterota bacterium
CGCGGCTCACGTTCGACCAGGTGATCAACCTCTCGACGGTGCAGACCATGACGCGCTCGCTGAACACGTCGCTGACCGTCGTGTTCGTCCTGCTCGCGCTGGTGCTCTTCGGCGGATCGACCATCACCGGCTTCGTGCTCGCCCTGCTCATCGGGATCGTGACCGGGACGTACAGCTCGATCTTCAATGCGAGCACGCTCCTGGTGGCGTGGCAGAAGGCGTCGGCCTCGCGCGCGGCCGAACCGCCCACGCCGGGATCGCAGCGGAGGGTGGCTCGCGCCGCCTGAGAGTATCCCGGTGAACACGTGAATACCGTCTCGACGGAGGAGCTGACCGAGCTCGTCCAACCGTCCCTGCGTCATCTCGGCCTCGAGCTGGTCGATCTGCAGTGGAGGCCGGGTCGGAGCAGCGTCTTGCGCCTCGTAATCGACTCGGCCGCCGGGGTGACCCTGGACGACTGCGAACGTGTGTCCCACGTCGTCGGCGCCGTGCTCGACGCCTACGACCCGATCGCCGGCCGCTACTCGCTGGAGGTGTCGTCACCGGGTGCCGAGCGGCCGCTGCGAACCGACGCGGAGTGGCAGGCGGCGGTGGGGCGGCGGGTCAATGTGCGGTGGCGCTCCGGCGACGCCGAGCTGATCGTCGAGGGCAGCCTGCGCCAGGTCGACGAGGCCAGCGCCGAGATCGAGGCGCGCGACCGCAACCGGCGCCGCCTCACCGCGGTCAGCCGCGCCGACGTCATCGCCGCCCGCATCGTGGTGGACATCTGAGCTGTGGACGTCCCCCCCGCGACGCCGCTCGACGGCGCCATCGCCACCCTTCGAGACACCACCGAACTGAACGACGAGCGCCTCGCCGCCCTCTTCGAGGGGGCCTTCGTCGACACGTACCGCCGCGTCATCGACGACGACCCCAGCGTCCAGGCTCGTGTCGACCTGTCGTCGGGCAGCTGCACGATGTACCGGCGCGGCCCGGACGGCGACGACGTCCGCATCGATGTCGACGTGCCGGACTTCCCCCGCCAGGCTGCCCAGGCAGCGCGCGAAGCGGTGGCGACAGCCCTTCGCGAGGCCGGCAAGGACCGCGTCCTGCGCGAGGCGTCACTGCATCGCGGCGAGCTGATCGACACCATCGTGGACCGCCACGCCGGCCCGGTCTGGTACCTGCGCGCCGCCGACCTGCGTGTGCTGCTTCCGCCCGAGGAGCAGATCCCGGGCGAGGAGCTCGTCCCCGGCAGCCACCTCAAGGTGATGGTGCTGGAGGGACGGCGGCGCACCCAGGACGCCGTCGTCGTGGTATCGCGCTCTCACCCACAGTTGCTGCGTCTGCTCCTCGAGCAGGAGGTGCCCGAGGTGGCCAACGGCCAGGTGGTGGTCCGCGGCATCGTCCGCGAGGCGGGGCGGCGCAGCAAGGTGGCGGTGGAGGCCGCCGACCCTGCGGTCGACGCGCGCGGCGCCTGCATCGGGCCCCGCGGAGTGCGCCACCGGGCGATCACCTCGGTGCTCGGCCAGGAGCAGGTGCAGATCGTGGCATGGTCGCCCGATCCGGCCACATACGTCGCCAATGCGCTGGCCCCGGCGACGGTCCGGCACGTCGAGCTCGACCAGGACAGCCGCACCGCCACCGTCAGCGTCGACGACGACCAGCTGTCGCTGGCCATCGGCAGGGGAGGGGACAATGCCCGCCTGGTCGCCCGGTTGTGTGGCTGGCGCATCGACGTGGTCGCCGCGGAGCCGTCCGGCTGAGCACGCACATCCCGCAGCGCACCTGCGTCGGTTGCCGGCGCGTCCGTGGCAGGCCCGAACTCCTGCGCCTCGCCCTCGGAAGCGACGGACAGGTTACTCTTGACATCCACAATCAGCTTCCCGGCCGGGGAGCCTATCTCTGCGCGGACGGCACGGACTGCCTGGCGCAGGCACGGCGCCGGCGGGCGCTGACCCGTTCTCTGCGGGTGGGCGCAGAGGTCATTGACTACGAGTTGCTGAGCGCCACCCTCGGGACGCTCAGACAGGAGGTGCAGACATCGCCACGGTGAAGAAGCTGGCTCTGCCGGCCACGGTGCCCGTCAAGGAGCTCGCCGAGCGCCTGTCGGTCTCGGGGCCCGAGCTCATCAAGTACCTGATGGGCAACGGCGTCATGGCCAGCCTGAACCAGTCGGTCGATTTCGACACCGCCGCGCTGGCCGCCGACCACTTCGGCTTCGAGGCGGAGAGCGAGGAGGCGGTGGCCGCGGCCGCACCTGTCTCAAGCAGGCGCCGCCACCCGCTGCTCGACCAGTCGGGCGCCGACGCCGCCACCCTGGTGCCACGGCCGCCGGTGGTCACCGTCCTCGGCCACGTCGACCACGGCAAGACGTCCCTTCTCGACCGCATCCGCGAGACCTCTGTCGCCTCCGGCGAGGCCGGCGGGATCACCCAGAAGATCGGCGCGTACCAGGTCGAGAAGAGCGGCCGGCGGATCACCTTCATCGACACCCCGGGCCATGAGGCGTTCACGGCGATGCGCGCCCGTGGCGCCGACGTGACCGACATCGCCGTCCTCGTCGTCGCCGCCGACGACGGGGTCATGCCCCAGACCGAAGAGGCGATCCAGCACGTCCGCAGCGCCGAGGTGCCGATCATCGTCGCCCTCAACAAGATCGACGCGGACGGCGCCAACCCCGAGCGAACACTCAGTCAGCTCGCCGACCGCGGCCTGGTCAGCAGCGACTACGGTGGAGACATCACCGTGGTGCGCACCAGCGCCAAGACGGGCGAGGGCATCACCGACCTGCTCGACATGATCCTGCTCACCGCGGACGCCGAGGTGGAGCCCAAGGCCGACCCCAAGGGCAGCGCCGTGGGCACCGTCATCGAGTCGCACCGCGACGCAGGCCGGGGGCCGATCGCCACAGTTCTCGTCCAGAACGGCACGCTCAAGGTGGGCGACTACATCGTCGCCGGCCAGGTCTACGGACGGATCCGTGCCCTGCTCGACGAGCGCGGCGCGCGCCTCCAGCAGGCGGGGCCGAGCACGCCGGCCGTGGTCACCGGGCTGTCCGGCGTGGCCGAGGCGGGCGACGTCTTCCAGGTGATGCAGCACGAGCGCGCCGCCCGCTCGCTCGCCGAGCAGCGCGGTTTCGACGCCAAGCAGCGCCTTGCCCAGCCGGTCCGCCGGATCACACTGGCCGACCTCGCCGGACAGGTGGCCGAGGGCTCGGTCAAGACGCTCAACCTCATCGTCAAGGCCGACGCCAACGGCTCCCTCGAGGCACTGCGCGGCCAGATCGAGAAGATCGAGGACCCCAGCGTGAAGGTGGTCATCGTCGCCTCGGGCGTGGGCACAGTCGGCGAGGCCGACGTCAACCTCGCCGCGGTCACCGACGCCATCGTGATCGGGTTCAACGTGCACCCCGACGACCGCGGCAAGGCGGCCGCCGACGCCCAGGGGGTGGACGTCCGCTTCTACGACATCGTCTACCAGATCACGGACGACATCGAGAAGGCCATCAAGGGCCTGTACGAGCCCACCTTCGTCGACGTCTTCCAGGGTCGCGCCGAGGTGCGCCAGGTGTTCACCGTCGACGGCAAGCCTGCCATCGCCGGGTCGCACGTCACCGACGGGCGCATCCCGCGCAACTCCATCTGCACCGTGCTCCGCGACGGCAAGCAGGTGGCGCGCAGCAGGGTCGCCGTGCTGCGGCGCTTCAAGGACGACGTCCGTGAGGTGGCACGCGGCTACGACTGCGGCATCACCCTCGAGGACTTCGGCGACTTCGCCGTGGGGGACATCCTCGAGGCACACACGGTCGAGCAGCAGAACCTGTGAACGCCGCATCAGCTCGCCGGCGCGGCGGAGCGCGGCGTTGACCTCCAATTTCCACAGCCACGCGCAACACAGCTCGCGTCCTCCCCGGGCGGAGCGCGTCGCCGAACTGCTGCGCCAGGAGATCTCCCAGATGATGCTGGTCGACATGAAGGACCCGCGGGTGCGCATGGCTTCGGTGAGCCAGGTCAGCCTCGCCCGCGACCTGCGCAGCGCCCGTGTGATGGTGAGCGCGGTCGGCGACGAGCGCGCACGCCACGCCGTGATCACCGCCCTGCGCCACGCCGAGGGATATCTCCGCGGCCAGCTCGGCGAACGCCTGGAGAACCTCAAGACCGCGCCCAAGCTGCGATTCGAGCTGGACGAGTCGATCGCCTACAGCGTGCACATCAGCAGCATGCTGCGCGAACTTGACACGCCCGCGGCCGAGGGTGAGCCGGTCTCGGGGGCGGCTGAATGACCGCCGCCGTCACGGCCTGGCCGCGCCTCGAGGACGTCGTCGACGACATCCGCGCCATCCTCGACCGCGCCCACGTCATCGCCTGCCTGCCCCACAAGGATGCCGACGCCGACAGCCTGGGGTCCGCTCTCGCTTTCGCGCTGTCCATGCGCGCCATGGGCCGGGACGTGCGCGTGGTGGTGCCGCCTCCCATGCCCCGCCTGCTCGACTACCTCCCCGGCTTCGCGTCGGTTTCCGAGAGCGTCCCGGACGACATCGACACGCTGTTCACCTTCGACTGTCCCACGCGGGCGCGCTTCGGCGACAGGCAGGACCTGCTCCAGAGGACGGCGACGGTGGTCAACGTCGACCACCACGTGAGCAACGAGGGCTTCGGCACCGTCAACCTCGTCGAGGTGACCGCCAGCGCCACCGGCCAGGTGGTGCACGACCTCCTGACCACGCTCGGCGCGCCGATCACCGCCGACGTGGCCACCAACCTGTACGCCGCGCTCTTCACCGACACGGGCGGCTTCCGCCACGAGAACACCACCGAGGAGGCGCTCCGCCTCGGCGCCGACCTGGTCGCGGCGGGCGCCAACCCCGGATGGGTGGCGCTGAAGAGCTACAAGTCGCGCTCGGTACGGCAGCTCAAGCTCGAAGGGCTGGCCGTGGGCGGGCTGCGCACCGAACTGGACGGGCGGCTGGTCTGGTCCGAGGTCACTGAGGCGATGCTCGCCGAGGCCGGTGCGGACATGATGGAGTCCGAGGCCGTCATCGATCAACTCCAGAGCCTTGACACGATGCAGATCGCCCTGGTCTTCAAGGAGAGCGCCCCCGGGATCACCAAGCTGAGCGTGCGCACCCGTGACCCCTACGACGCCACCGCGGTCTGCCGCCCCTTCGGCGGTGGAGGACACCACCGCGCCGCCGGCGCCGAAGTGCACGAGCCGATTGCCGCCTTCGAGCCCCGCGTTCTCGAGGTCGCCCGGGGGCTGCTGCGGTCGACTCGGTGACCCCGGTCCTCGCTGGACCGCGGGCAGGCGCCACAGCGCTGAGCGGCATCCTTGCCATCGACAAACCGGCCGGGATGACGTCGTTCGACGCCGTCCGCCAGGTGCGCCGCATCTTCAACGAGAAGCGTGTCGGCCACGCCGGCACGCTCGACCCCACCGCCACCGGCCTGCTGCCCGTGTGCATCGGCCAGGCCACCCGCCTCGTCGACTACTTCCACCAGCAGAACAAGACGTACCGCTGCACGATTCGCCTCGGCGAGCGCAGCGACACCCTCGACACAGAGGGCGAGATCACCACAGGCGGCGACGCGTCGGCCGTGACCGAGGCGGACGTACGCGCTGCCGCGGCACTGTTCGTGGGCGAGATCGAGCAGGTGCCGCCGATGCACTCGGCGGTACGGCACGAGGGCAGGCACCTCTACGAGCTGGCCCGCAGCGGCCAGGAGGTCGAGCGTAAGGCACGCCTGGCGCGCATCGACAGCATCGAGGTGACCGCGTTCCGTCCCGGGGTGTGTGCGGAGGCCGACGTCACCGTGGTCAGCGGCAAGGGCACCTACATGCGCGTGCTGGCAGCCGACATCGGCGATCGCCTCGGCAGCGGCGCGCTCCTGGCGTGGCTGTCGCGCACCGCCTACGGGCCCCTGCGCCTCGAGGACGCGGTGACCCCGGAGGCGCTCGCCGAGTATCCGGACCCGGCCACGGCGCTGCTGCCTCTGGACAGCGCGGTCATGTTCCTGCCCCGCGTCGATCTGGCCCCGCAGAACGCGACCATGGTGGGACGCGGCCAGTCGGTGTGGCTGCCGCGCGTGCCTGACCTGACCGCGGGAAACCAGTGCCGCGTGCACAGCGCCGACGGCCGTCTCATCGCCATCGGCGAGATCGCGGGCAACCTGCTGCGACCGACCAAGGTCCTCAACACCTAAGGGCATGCGCGTCGACAGCGGCCTCGGGCGCAGGCAGGACGGCGACGCGCCCGTGGTGCTCACGATCGGCAGCTTCGATGGCGTCCATCGCGGCCACACGGCCCTTCTCGATGCCGCCGGCGGCGAGGCGCGCCAGTCGGGCGCTGAGACAGCCCTGCTGACGTTCGACCCTCACCCACGCTGCGTTCTTGATCCACCGCGCTGCCCGCGGTCGCTGACCACGCTGGCTGAGAAGCGCTCTCTGCTGGCGGCACGCTCGCTGGACCGCATGGTGGTTCTGGCCTTCAACCGTGAGGTGAGCGGGTGGGGCGCGGAGCAGTTCTGCGACCTGCTCCTCGAGGCGTTCGACATCCGTGTTCTCCTGGTGGGGCACGACTTCGCCCTCGGTCACAAGCGGCAGGGGGATGTCGCCTTCCTCCGCGAGTACGGGCGGCGTCACGGGTTTGAGGTCGAGCAGGTCGGCGCTGTCACGGTGGGGGAGGAGGCGGTGTCGTCGTCGCTGATCCGCTCGGCCCTCGGCGAGGGCGACGTCAGCCGCGCTGCGGAGCTGTTGGGGCGGCCCTTCTTCATGGACGCCACGGTCGAACACGGCGAGGAGGTGGGCCGCCACCTGGGCTTCCCGACCGCCAACCTCTCGATCGCCGCCGACAAGTGCCTGCCTGCCCCGGGCGTGTACGCGATGTGGGTTCGCGTCGACGGCGCGTGGCGCCCCGCGGCGACCAACGTCGGCTACCGGCCCACCTTCGGGGGTGACCGGCTCACCGTGGAGGCCTACCTCCTCGACTTCTCCGGCGACCTCTACGACCGCGAGGTGCGGGCTGTGTTCGTCGAGCGCCTCCGGGAGGAGCGCGCCTATCCATCGGTCGACGAGCTGGTCACGCAGATCGGCCGTGACGTGGCCGACGTGCGCTCGCTCCTCGAGGCCGCCGCACAGCCGGCGTTCTGACGCAGCAGCGCCGGCGCGGTCGCTACGGTCGCGAGGCGCGGCGCTGGGCAGCCCCGACGAGGACCACGGCCGCGCTGCCCACGGCGCCAAGCACGAGCACGACCGCCCCGATCACGGAGGGCACCCCACCGTGGACGACAAGGGCAACAGCGAGGACGAGGGCCGCGAAGGCGGTCGATGCGGCCAGGTACAACGTCGCCGGGGTCACCCACGAGGTGCGCAGCGAGAGGCCGTTGGGGCGCGAGTACGCCGCCGCCATGAAGGCGTCGGCGATCGACACGACAGGGCCGAGGCGCGGTCCCAGCGCCGGCACCGGGCGCGCTGGAACGGCCGTGAACCGATTGGGCATGGGGTCAGGGTGGCAGGCCCGGCGAGCGGTGTGTGGTGCTGGTGTGACGGCACGGATACGGCGAGTCTCGGATCCGTGACGACCCGTCCCACAGATTTTCTTCCCGAGTACGGTCGCGGACACCGATGAGAGAGCGCGCCGGATGCCGATTGGCGATCCTCGCGTTGGGGGCCACGCTGGTCCTCGACGGCTGTGCATCGACGGTGGGTGCACAATCGCCGCCGGCGGAGCCGGGCAGCGGCTTTGTGTCCGACGTCGTCGCATTCCTGCTGGGGATGGCCGCCCTCGGCGCCGTTGTCATCCTGGCGTGGCGACGGGCGCGGTGCAGCCACTGCCGGCGCGGCGGGTTGGGTGGACTGGCCACCGTCACCGACTACGAGGACATCGCCCGTTGCGTCGAGTGCCGGCAGCTGGCCCTGCAACGGCAGGAGGTGCGCCTCTGCTGGGACTGCGAGCGCCTCCATGTCCGCCTCGCCGACCGCGACCGGGTCGTGCTCACCGGTCACGCGGCGCCGGCATACGCCATGTCGATGGAGCCGCCACCGCCTCCGCCTCCACCGCCGCTGACGGCGCACGGCGGCGCCAACGGCGGGTCGAAGGTATTCATCGACGGCCCCTGGCATTCGGGACTCGGTTAGGCGGCGGGCATCGCTCCGATGACCACCGTTGCGTCCAGCTCGTCGAGGCTTTCCACCTCCGGGATCAGCCCGTTGGCGGCAAAGATCTCGACCGCCTGAGGCGCCTGGAGCTCGCTGGTCTCGATGAGCAGGTGGCCGCGGTTCGGTGCCAGCCAGCGCGGTGCTGCCGCCGCGACCCGTCGCAGGACGTCGAGGCCGTCCGGCCCCCCGTCGAGGGCCACGAGCGCCTCGTAGAGCCGGGCCTCCCGCGGCAGCAGCTCGATCTCGGCGGTGGGGACATAGGGGACGTTGGCGGTGAGGACGTCCACGCGGCCGCGCAGTCCTGCGGGGAGTGGATCGTCGAGGTCGCCCTCCCACACGCGGCCGCCCATGGCTGCCAGGTTGCGACGGGCACACGCCACCGCGGCCGGGTCCACGTCGACCGCGTACAGCTCGGTGGTGTCGAGGGCGGCGGCCAGCGCCACTCCGACAGCGCCGGACCCGCAGCACAGGTCGACAACAACGGCGCCTGGCTGTCCACGCGCAACCGCCGCGCTGACCAGGAACTCGGTGCGGTGGCGCGGGACGAACACCCCAGGGTCCACGGCGATGCGCAGGCCGCAGAACTCCGCCCAGCCGATGACGTGCTCGAGGGGCAGACCGGCGACGCGGCGTTCGACCATGGCCGCCAGGACGGCCGGCGTCTCCGCGGCGGCGATGAGCATGCCGGCCTCTTCCTCGGCGAAGACGCACCCCGCCGCCCGGAGGGTGGTCACGATCACCGCCTGAGCCTCGTGGGGATCGGGGACGGGCACTACGGCGGGGCGGGTGGCCCCGGAGCGGCGCGGGCTGTTGCCGCCTGGCGCCGGGCCACGAGAGCGGCGGCGACCGCCGGCCATGCGGTGGCGGGCGATGGAGGGGTGGAGGCTGGGCTGAAAGCGGCGTTGGCGAGGGTGGCAGGGACGGCGGTGTTCGCCGCGAGCGCCGTCACCGCCGCGACCGTCCCGACCGCGCTGAAGGGCGGAGCGTAGGGCTGGCGCGGCGTCCCGCCGCCGCCGATCGAGGCGGGGGAGTTGTTGTCCACCACCGCAAGGTTGGCGACGATGGTGGCGATGTCCTTCGCCCACGGCGAGTCCTTGACGCCGCTGCTGAAGGGGTAGCCCCAGCCCTGCTGGAATTGCGTGGTGACCGCCCCGGCCGGGCCCAATTCGGTGGCGATCGAGAAGACCGACCGGGCCGCGTCGTCGACACAGTAGGCGCCGTAGTTCTGCAGGGTCCAGGCGATCATCCTGCCGGGGGCTGTCTGCAGGTTCAGCGACGCCAGGTTGAGCGACGCCGGAAGTGCCAGCAGAGCGCCCATCTTCAGCGCCGGCACCTGGCCGCCGTAGCGCTGCGGACCGTAGCCGTCTTCCTTGGTGGCCGGCCAGCGGAACCCGACAGGCCAGTAATCCGCCGCGCCGTCGAGGTCCACCTTGAGCGCGTGGCGGATGGGCGGTGCGCCGGGCACCAGCTCGCCGAGGCGAATGGCGCCTCCCAACGATGACATGCCCGATCCACCGTGGGCGCCCAGCGTGCCGTCGGTGTACAGGTTCGCGGGGGTGCTGAGGTGCAGGGCTGTCGCGGCGCCACCGGTGGTGCAGCGGGCCAGCGGCTGTCCCTGCACGACGGTCTGGCCGTCGGTCATGAGGACGGCGAAGCTGTAGTTGCTGGTACTGGTCGGCACCACAAGGTTGGCGGGGATCGGCGCCCTGCCGAGCACCGGTCCCTGCGCAGAACACCGCGATCCTCCCGACCAGCCGGCCCCGTTCCAGACGATCGGCGTCAGCGGAGCCGATGGCTGCATGACGATGACATCCTGGTCGGTGGTCACCGTGCGTTGCGTGGCTGGGGCGATGCGCGCGGTGACGTAGACGGCCGAGGAGCCGATCGGCATGTTCCAGATCGATGTCCGCGCGAAGGGCCAGAGCGCGGGATTGCGAAAGCCCGTGGGCGCCGGTTTTGGCGTGCCCGGCGCGGGTCTCGATGGTGAAGACCCGGGGGGTTTGGTCGCACTGGACGGGGAGGGGGTCGCGCCCCTGGTGGTCGGCGTTGCAGTGGCCGGCGCTGCGGAGGTGCTGCCCGGCGACGGGAGCACGGCGCTCGCACCGGACCGCGGCGGCTGACCGGAGGGCGTGCGCGTGACCGCAAGGACGACCAGCAGTGCCGCGGTCGCGGCAACAGCCACACCGGCGGTGACCACCGAGTTGCGCTGCCGCCCCCAGCCGGGGCGGCGGGTCCACATGAGGGAGAGGCCGACGGGGAAGACCACCAGGCTGAGCACCGTGAACCAGGTGGTGCGGTACCACGGCTGACGGGCCTGCGGAGTGCCGGCTGTCACCGCTGCCGGGGGCGGCTGCGACGGGGGTGGAAGGCTCGGCTGGTCAGTCACTCTGCATGTTCCAAGGCGGAACACCGTAGCAGCGGACGTTGCCCGCCCGACGCCGCACGGTGCGCGTCACGGCGCCGGGGCGTAGGGAACGGCCTCGATCTGGTAGATGGGTCGTGGGGTCGCCGACCAGGTCACGGGCGAATCAACGGGTTCGTATTGGTACGCAAAGCTCACGGGGACTGCCGAGCCCGTGCTGTACACGCCCGACACGCTGATGTGGAAGTGCTCCGTGGCGGTCGTGGCCACGCCCGGCGAGGCGGCGAGACCGCGGTACTGGTGGTACACCATGCACTCCGCGGCGGCGTCGGGCCACGTGCCGGTGGTGACGTCGTATGTCGGCGCACCGCGGGGTGTCACCGGGTCCGCGGAGCCCTGGCCGTGAACACTGGTGTCACCGGTGGGGTCGTGGAAGTCCCAGTGCACGCCGTCGGCGACGATGGACACAGCCACGCGCCCTGACACGACGACCGGCAGCGAGCCCGCGACGCCGCTGAGGGAGAGCGGGAGGGTGAGCGTGAAGGGGTTGGGCGTGGCTGAGCCGGTGGGCAGCCCGGTGTCGATCCCGGCACACGTCGGCGCCCCCACATAGGTTGCGGAGTCGCCGGCCGGGAGCGTGACGATGGATCCCCGCCGGAAGCTGTGCCAGAGGGCGTCGGCGAGCTGGTTGACCTGGCCGGTGAACGTCGGCACGGTGGTGCCGACCTGGACAGAGAGGTGGAGCGGCGCGGAGCCGGCAACGAGCAATCCGCTGCAGTACTCGGGGCCGAAGGTGGGAAGTCCACCCGCACCGATGCCGACCTGGTCGCGCACCACCCTGCCGACCTCCACATAGACGGTCTCGAGAAAGGTCCACGTGGTGGCGTCCTCGGATGTTGCCGGCGCGCCCTCGACGGGCGGGCCAGCGGGCACGTAGAAGTTGGCGGCGGTGAACTGCGGAACTCGGAGAAGCGCCTCGATCGCGAACGACGGGTTGTCGAACGCGGTGCTCGTCGCCGCCGCGATCTGCTGCTGCTGATAGGCGTTGAGCTGGGCTGCGATGCCCTGGGCCTCGGCCGCCGCATCCGCGTTCTGCTGAGCGGCGGTCTTGACGGGCTCAGCGGGCACGGCGACGTGCATCGGGCCTGTGGGCGAGCCGATGGGCAGCGGCGAATCGATCGTGGCGGTGGCGATGAGGCCGGTCTCGGGGTTGCCCGACACCGATGGCGCCAGGGTCACGTACTCGTGGCTTGGGCTCCCGGTGGTGGGGTCGACTGTGCCGTTGGGCAGCTTCGTCGTGGCGATGCACTTGGAGCCGAGCGGCGGACCGCTCGACGTTCCGAGGATGCCGTTGCCGTCGTTCTGCGGCGTCGGCGCGGACGGCGGCGGCAATCCACAGGACAGAGTGGCCCCGATTCCCGCGGTACCTCCGCCACCGGAGCCGGCGCATCCGTTGGATCCCCTCCCGAAGTCTGCCCGGACAAACTGAGATTGCAGGAGCGGGCCCGCTGTCGCAATCAGCACTACGCTGATGATTAGCGCGTGCCTCTTGGAACGAAGCGGATCGATCACTACAACGTGCACCACGCGGGCGGCGGCGCACCCTGCTGGCAATTGCCCGCACCGTCAGTGAACCAGACCTTGCCGAGCATCGGATCCTCGACCACGTGCCCCGCAAAGAAGGTCACTCCAGCGGTCGCGTACGTAGCGATAGTGCGGACTTGGCCAGTCGCCGTGGTAGCGGTGACAGAGCACGGACCAGGGAACATGGCAACAAGTACCGCGTCACCCTTTACAGACTGCCCGAATGAGGAGAAGTAGCGAACTCCATCCGGACTGTCTTCGAACGCGGCCTCCCTTACCGGAAAAATGGCGCAGTCGGGCTGGGACACAGTGCCGCTCGCGCCGAGCGTTTGGAGCTCTGAGGCTGGCAGTAGGCTAAGGGCGCCGAGCTTGGCAAGAAGGGTCGGTTGGTCATTGGCTTCCGACCACCGATACCAGACGGCTCCTCGATTGGACGCCTGTGCCCAAGCCGTGGCATCGATGTCGGTTGCTGCGCCCTTCGTTGCGTTCGTCACCACAGGAGGCGCCGGCGTCGAGTCCGTCAGGTTCACCGGGGGCACCTTGGTCACCCCGTACGGCGCCCACAGGGCGGCGCACGCCGCCGGCACCTGCCCGATGTCGGTCGTCGTGGTCACCGAGGCGCACGGGCCCGAAGCCGCGCTCGGATGCGCGGCAACCGGGGTGCGAGGGACAGCCGTAGTCGCGTGGGTGGGCGCGGATGAGCCGCACGACGTCAGGGCTATGACCGACATGGCCACTGCAACGCCGGCGCGAACTCGTCGACTGCGTACGAACAATTGCCCCCTCCTCGTCCGCCCGGACGCGCCACGGTACACGGAACAGGGCCGAACGCGTCGGACGGTGCATTGCCGCGGACGTCGCCGCCCGTCCGTCCAGTCTGGCGACTCAGCCGGTTCGGGCAATCGCGGGGAGGTCACAACCACCGCGGCGTGGCCAGACGGCCGTGACAGGCCGTTGCCGGCGCTCAAGCGCGCAGTGGATCAAACGCGTCAACACCTGTCGCGTGACGGTGACCGACGGCAGAGAGAAGCGGACAGGGTCCGGATACGATCCGGCCATGAGTGGCGGAGAGGCGGGACAGCCGCGCACCCTGGTCATCGTCAACCCGGCGAGCGCGGGTGGCCGCACCTCCCGGCGCTGGCCCCGCCTGCGCGACGCCCTGCTCCGGGCGGCCGTGGAACACCAGACCTTGCTCACGACCGCACCGGACGACGCAACGGCGGCGACGCGCCAGGCCCTCGCCGACGGCTTCCAACGTGTCGTCTCCTGTGGCGGTGACGGCACCCTCAACGAGGTCGTCAACGGCTTCTTCATGCCCGACGGGGTACCGCTGAACACCGATGCCATCCTCGGGGTGCTGCCCAGCGGCACCGGCAGCGACTTCCGGCGTTCGGTACGTCTGCCCACCGACCCCACGGCGCTGGCGACCATCCTGGCGAGGAATCGCACCCGCCGCATCGACGCCGGCCGGATCGTCTACGACAGCCCGGCCACACCGCCGCGGCAGTTCGTCAACATCGCCGACTGCGGCGTCGGCGGCGAGGTCGTCGCGCGCGTCAACCGTGGCGCCGGCAAGCGCGGAGGATGGCGCGGCACGGTCGTGTTCCTCGCCGTGTCGATGCGCGTGCTGACCACCTTCGGGAGCCGCCCTGTGCGCCTGACGATGGGCGGTGGGTCGATGGACCTGCGCATCCAGAACGTGGTGATCGCCAACGGTCGCTATTTCGGCGGGGGTATGCGCATCGCACCCGGAGCGGAGCTGGACGACGGCATGTTCGACGTCGTCGTCCTCCCCGCCCTGGGACGGTTCCGCACCCTGCTCGCCGTGCCGTCGGTGTACCACGGCAGACACCTTCGTCAGCCCGGTGTCCGGGTGATCAGGACGAGCACCGTGCGTGTCGAGCCCCTCGACACCCGGCCACTGCTTTTCGGCATCGAGGGCGAGCAGATCGGCGTCGCTCCAGCCACGCTCACCTGCCTGCCCGGCGCCCTCCGCGTCTGCGTGGAGTGAATTGCTGGTAAACTCGCGTCGACCTTCGGAGAGCCCCGCTCGGTTCTGGCGCATCGTGAATGCGCCACGCGGCTCCGCTCTTCGATCGGCGACGGCCCCCAGGCCACCACGGAGAGTTACGTGACCGCAGTTCGACCAAAGTCGGAGATCATCGCCGAGCATCGTCGCCACGACACCGACACGGGGTCGGCGGAGGTGCAGATCGCCGTCCTCAGCGACCGCGTCACCTCGCTCACCGAGCATCTCCGCGACCATCCCAAGGACCACGCCTCGCGCCGCGGTCTGCTGAAGCTGGTCGGCAAACGCCGCCGCCTGCTCGATTACCTCACCCGCACCGACGTCGAGCGCTACCGCGCCATCATCGCCCAGCTCGGGCTTCGCCGGTAAGCGATGCACTCACGTTCGACCGTCCACTCCACGGAGGGCTGCGCACAGCCCGCCTGAGGGTGGGCCCGACATCACAAGCACAACAACAACCCGTTCCGATCCGGGAGCGACAACCTCCGCAGCCACGCGTAGCGGTGAGAGGTTGGCGCCTGGACCTCGGCATCACGCGGTATCGCAGCCCAACGGCGCGAGCCGCCGCCGACCTCCGGTCACCAATCTCACCACCATCAGCGCGAGGCTGCAAAGGCGGGCTCGCCGCCCGGGTCACCCATTCAACAGGAGACTCATGGCCTACCAGAAATTCCAATCCGACTACGCCGGTCAGCCGCTGATCGTCGAGACGGGACACATCGCCGAGCAGGCGAACGGCGCCCTTTTCATCCGCTGTCGCGACGTGGTGGTTCTCGTCACCGCCACCGCCAACCGCACCCCACGAGAGGGAATCGACTTCTTCCCGCTCACGTGCGACTACGAGGAGAAGCTCTACTCCGTGGGACGCATCCCCGGGAGCTTCCCCCGCCGCGAGGGCCGTCCCAGTGAGGCAGGCGTGCTCGCCAGCCGCATGATCGACCGCCCGCTTCGGCCGCTCTTCCCGAAGGACTTCCGCAACGACGTCCAGATCATCGCCACCGTTGTGAGCGCAGACCAGGAGCAGGATCCGACCACGCTGGCTGTGACCGGCGCCTCGCTGGCGCTGGCCATCAGCGACATCCCCCACGCGGGTCCCGTCGGCTGCGTGCGTGTGGGCATGCTCGACGGTCAGCTCATGCTCAACCCCACGCTCCAGCAGATCGCCGAGTCCGAGCTCGACCTCGTCGTGGCCGGCACCGCCGATGCGATCAGCATGGTTGAGGCCGGTGCGCGACAGGTGAACGAGAGCGTGATGCTCCAGGCAATGCGCATGGCGCACGACGAGATCAAGCGGCTGGTGCAGTTCCAGCTCGACATCCGCGACGCCCTCGGCGCCAAGCCCACCATGAACTACCCACCGGTGACGACCGACGCCGCGGTCGCGGCCGCCGTGCACGACCAGGTCGCCGATCGCATCGGACAGGCGGCGCGCAACGTCGACAAGGCGACGCGCGAACGCCAGCTCGACGACCTCAAGAACGAGGTCGTCACCTCGCTCGCCGACAGCTTCCCCGAGAAGCGCGCCGACATCAGCAAGGCCTTCGAGTCCGAGACGAAGAAGGCGGTGCGCAGCGCCATCCTCCATGAGGGCGTACGCCCCGACGGACGGCGCACCGATGAGATCAGACCGATCTGGGCGCAGGTCGGCGTCCTGCCCCGCACCCACGGCAGCGCCATCTTCACGCGCGGCCAGACGCAGGCACTGTCGATCGTCACCCTCGGCTCCGGCCAGGACCAGCAGAAGATTGACGGCCTTGGACTCGAGGAGTTCAAGCGCTTCATGCATCACTACAACTTCCCGCCGTACTCCGTTGGCGAGGCTCGTTTCCAGCGCGCTCCCGGACGTCGCGAGATCGGTCACGGAGCCCTGGCAGAACGCGCGCTTCACAACGTCATGCCCGACGACGCCGACTTCCCCTACGTGGTCCGCATCGTCACCGAGATCCTCTCCAGCAACGGCTCCACGTCCATGGCATCGGTGTGTGGCTCGTGCCTCGCGCTGATGGACGCCGGTGTTCCACTGGTCGCACCCGTGGCAGGCATCGCCATGGGCCTCATCACCGACGAGGGTGACGACCGCGCCGCCATCCTCAGCGACATCCAGGGGATGGAGGATGCGTTGGGGGACATGGACTTCAAGGTGGCCGGCACCCAGCAGGGCATCACCGCCCTCCAGATGGACATGAAGATCAAGGGCCTGCGCTGGGAGTTGGTCGAACAGGCGCTGGAGCAGGCCCGCGTGGGTCGCATCCACATCCTCGGCAAGATGGCCGAGGCGCTCGCCCAGCCGCGCACCGAGATGAGCCCGTGGGCGCCGCGCATCGAGACCATCCAGATCAACCCCGACAAGATCCGCGACGTCATCGGCCCGGGTGGCAAGATGATCCGCAAGATCGTCGAGGAGACCGGCTGCCAGATCGACATCGAGGACGACGGCCGCGTCAGCATCGCCTCCGCCAACGCCGCGGCTCGCGAACAGGCGCTGGCCATGATCCGCGACCTCACAGATGATGTCGAGATCGGCAAGATCTACAAGGGTCGGGTCGCCCGGCTCATGGGCTTCGGGGCCTTCGTGGAGATTGCTCCCAAGAAGGAGGGTCTGGTTCGCATCGGCCAGCTCGCCGAGCACCGCGTCGAAAAGGTCGAGGACGTCGTCAACATCGGCGACGAGATCATGGTCAAGGTCATCGAGGTCGACGACCGCGGCCGCATCAACCTCTCCCGCAAGGAAGCCATCCGCGACCTCGCCAAGCAGCAGTCCGAGGCAGCGGGCGCCGGCAACGGCGGACCGGCGTAGCCTCACCGTGCAGGATCCGCCCGTCGTCGCCGTGGTGGGGGCGACGGGCGCTGCCGGCGGCACGCTCCTGCGTGTCCTCGAGGACCGGATCTTCCCGATCGGCGACTTCCGAGCGTTCGCCAGCGCGCGCGGCGCCGGCACCCTGGTGCGCTTTCGCGACCACGACGTGGTTGTCGCGAAGGTGGATGAGGCAGGCCTGGACGGCGCCGACATCGTCTTCTTCGCAGCCGGCGCCGCCACCTCGCTGCGCTTCGCCCCGGTGGTGGCCCGCCGCGGGGGCGTGGCCGTCGACAAGTCCAGTGCCTACCGAATGGACCCCGAGGTGCCCCTCGTCGTCCCCGAGGTCAATGCCGCCGCCCTCACCGGGCACCGGGGGATCGTCGCCAATCCCAACTGCGTGACCATCCCGCTGACCGTTGTTCTCGCCCCGCTGCACGCGCGGTACGGGCTGCGCCACGTCACCGTGGCCACCTACCAGGCCGCCAGTGGCGGCGGGCGTGCACTGGCCGCGGAACTCGCCTCCCAGGAGCGCGATGACGCCTACGGCCGTCCCCCTCGCCGCGAGGTCTACCCGCACGTCCTCCACGGCAACGTGATCCCGGGAGGGTGGCCGATGGTGGGCGACGACACCGAGGAGGAGACCAAGGTCATCGCAGAGGTGCGCCGCGTCCTCGACCTTGCCGCTCTGCCCATCGCGGTCACCACCGTGAGGGTCCCTGTGGCCGTCGGCCATTCGGCCGCCGTGTGGATCGAGTTCGACCGCCCGATCGCCGCCGACGATGCGCGTCAGCTGCTCGATGACTCGCCTGGCGTGCTCGTCGTCGACGACCCGGCCACCCAGCAGTACCCGACGCCCCGTGCGGTGGCGGGATCCGACGAGGTGCACGTCGGCCGCATCCGTGCCGACGTGTCGCGCGAGAACGCGCTAGCGCTGTTCCTGTCAGCGGACAACCTGCGCAAGGGAGCGGCCACCAACGCGGTGCAGGTGGCGGAGCTGCTGCTCGAGCGGCCCCTCTGACGCGGCGCTAGCGGCCAACATCCGAGCCGCCGTCAGGACGGCGAACCGTCCACAATGCCGACGCCAACATTGCCAGAGCGATCACGATCAGCAGCGCCGGCGCCAGCCAGTTGGCCTGGGTCAGCAGGTCGACACGACCAGCCAGGAGCACCCAACCGGCAGCGGCGATCACCAGGCCCGCCAGGAAGGACACGGGGTCGAAGGCATGGCGGCGCATCACTGACCCTGCACCGGCACACCGGTCGAATCGACGACCTGGATCTCGCCGAAGCCCACGCTGAGCGCAAGGTGGAGCGTCCCCCCGCCAGGGCTCGGCGACTGACTCGACGGTGAATCGACGTTGAAGCCGTCGTCGGAGGCGCCGAGGATGTCGATGTGGCCCGCACCTGCGTGGGCCGCGATGTAGAAGTTCGCCTGCGGAGCCAGCACGAGGGTCAGCTTGCCCAGGGCCACGGTGACGTTGACGGTGGGACTGGCGCCCAGGGGAATCTGCGACAGGTCAACGGTCAGCTGTCCCGCGGCGAGGTGGTACTGACTGTGGAGCTGGGCAAGGCTCTGCGGTGCCTCGAAGACGTTGCCGACGCCACCACTGAGCGGCTGGTCGACCAGCGCCGCTGTCGCGGTGAAGGGGATGAGCAGGGCGCCGAGGACGATGAGCCCGCGCGAACGGCCGAACCACGCCCCGGCGAGGAGGCCGGAGCCGACCACGATGAGCGCGATCGCGGCGCAGGCGGCCACGCTCACCGTCACCACGCCAGCGCTGTCGAGAAGCGCGGCGATCCCGACAGCCAGGAGCGCGGCGGCGACGGTCACGATGCCGAGGATCGATCGCGGCCGCGCCGGCCGGGCCCATGCCGAAGGGGGCGTCTGAGTTTCCGTCGCGAGTGACGTGAACGTCCCGGCCGCGTACGGTGCATGTGCGGCCGGCATCGACGCCGCAGCAGTGGCATTGGGATTCCACTCGCGACGCTCCTGGAGGAGCAGGAACGTGCCCACCCCCAGCAGAACCACCCCCCAGAGAATGCCGTCGTGGGCTGCGTGGACGCTGCCGGCGAACACGATCACGGCCACCGCAATGACGAGAAAGGCGACGAGAAGCCTGGTGTTGTGTCGCTCCGTGAAGACGAGCGAGTTCCACCCGAAACGTTGAGGGCTGCCCTCCTCGGGCAGCAGGATCCACCCCGCGATGTACACGAGGATTCCGAGACCTCCCACGAACGTCAGGGCGATGAAACCGGCGCGCAGGAGCCACGCCGACACGTGGAGGTGGGCGGCGAGGCCTCCACACACACCGGCCACGCGCCGGTCGGTCAGGCTTCGCGCCAGCGGAGGCGCCGCCGGTGGGGGCGGAGGCGGCGGCGCGGCTGCCGACGGTGCCGCCGTCTGCGCGGCAGGGGGTTCGCCGGGGATGCTGTCGGTCACTGTCGCTCCTCGTCTGACGGGCCGGGCTGGTCGCACCTCGGCTCTGGTGTACAGCCGGACAGTGGACCCCGCGCAGCGGCCGCGCCATCGGGGACGGCCCTTGTTCAACCCTGAGACGGCACGGCAGATGCAGGGGTCGGTGCCGGATGCGCGGGACGTCGGATCGTGCGACTCTTGCCGGATGACACGGGAGGACCGAGGCCTGTTCGCGCGCAGCCAGAGCGACCGAGTGATCCTCGGCGTCGCCGGGGGCATCGGGGAGAAGCTCGGGGTCGACCCCGTGCTTGTGCGATTCGCGCTCGGTGCGGTCACGATCGCGAGCGGGCTCGGGATCGTGCTCTACCTGGCTGCATGGTCGTTCAGCTACGAGCCCGCCGCCGGAACCGTGGCCGCGCCGCCGGCGCGAATGTCGGGGTGGCGACCTGTCGTGGCGATGGGATGCATCGTGCTCGGGAGCCTGCTGGTTCTCCGCGACATCGGGCTGTGGACGGGCGACACCTTCGTGTGGCCGATCCTGATCGCCGGCGCCGGCTCGACGATCATCTGGTTTCGCAGCGATGCCGCGGGGCGGGCGCGCTGGACCGCGGCGGGCGGCCGCATGGTCGCGGACCCCGCCGGCGTGTTCACCAGCACGTCGTCTCGACTGCGCCTGGTCGCGGGTGGCCTGTTTGTGCTCTTCGGCATGACCGTCTTCCTGTTCTCGCACCAGGCCGCCGGCGCGGCGGAGACCGCCGTGATCGCCGTCGCCGCCACGGCGGGCGGTTTCGCGCTGATCCTCACGCCGTGGATCTTCGGGCTGGTTCGCGACGCCACAGCCGAGCGCCGCGAGCGGATTCGCTCCGAGGAGCGTGCCGAGATTGCCGCGCATCTCCACGACTCGGTTCTTCACACGCTCGCTTTGATCCAGCGCGGTGATGTCCCGGCCGAGGTCGCCAGCGTCGCGCGCCGGCAGGAACGCGAGCTCCGCGCCTGGCTCAACGGCCGCCCCATCCTCGAGGAGTCCGACCTGCGCAGCGCCATCGACGCCATGGCCACCCGCGTTGAGGAGATGCACCATGTCCCGGTGGACACCGTGGTGGTCGGGGACATCCCGCTCGACGATGCCGGAAGTGCGATCGCGCTGGCCTGCCAGGAGGCGGCGATCAACGCCGCGCGGCATTCGGGGGCGGGACGCGTTTCCGTCTACGTCGAAGCCGAGCCCCACGGAATCGCCGCATACGTCCGTGACCAGGGCCTGGGCTTCGACCGCGACCTGGTCCCGTCTGACCGCCGCGGCATCTCCGAGTCGATTATCGGGCGGATGCGCCGCCTGGGTGGCACAGCCTCGATCACGTCGAATCCGGGCGAGGGCACCGAGGTGCAGATGCACGTGCCCAGAGAGGCACCATGAGCAGCCCCAGCGGCCGGATTCGCGTGCTCCTCGTCGACGACCACCACCTCTTCCGCAGCGGGCTGCGTGCGGAGCTTGGCGACCAGTTCGAGATCGTCGGCGAGGCGGATGATGTCGACACCGCCGTTGCGGAGATTGCGCGCACGCGGCCCGACGTCGTCGTTCTCGACGTCCACCTCCCGGGCGGCGGCGGTCAGCTGGTGATCGAGACCAGCCTGCGCCGCCACCCCGACATCCGCTTCCTGGCACTGTCGGTGTCCGACGCGCCCGCCGACGTCATCCAGGTGATCCGCGCCGGCGCGCGCGGATACGTCACCAAGACGGTGTCACCCGATGACCTGGCCACCGCGATACGCACCGTGCATGGGGGCGACGCGGTGTTCTCACCGCGCCTTGCGGGATTCGTCCTCGATGCTTTCGGCGGCAACATGGTGGACGTCAAGGACCCCGAACTCGACCAGCTGACCGCACGCGAGCGCGAGGTGCTCCGCCACATCGCGCGTGGCTTCACCTACAAGGAGGTGGCACTGCGACTCCACCTGTCCGTCAAGACGGTGGAGACGCACGTCTCGTCGGTGTTGCGCAAGCTGCAGCTGTCCAACCGCCACGAGCTGCAGCGGTGGGCTGCCGACCGCCGCATGGTCTGAGGTCGGACGGCGAGGCCACTGCCTACAATCGTTTGCGAATGCAGGTGGCGCCGACCACGGAACAGCTGCTCGAGATCCACGGCAGGATCCGGGCGTGCGTGGCCTGCCGCCTCCACGTGACACGCACCCAGGCGGTGCCCGGCTACGGCCCGGTGGGCGCGCGGATCATGGCCGTCGGCGAGGCGCCGGGCGAGAAGGAGGACCAGCAGGGCAGGCCCTTCGTCGGGGCCGCCGGCAAGCTGCTCACCGAGCTGGTCGAGTCGATCGGACTGACGCGCCGTGACCTCTACATCACCAACACCGTCCGCTGCCGTCCGCCGGGCAACCGCGACCCCGAGCCCGACGAGGTCACGGCCTGCAGCCACTTCCTCGACGAGCAGATCGCCCTGCTCCGTCCCGACGTCATCCTCATCCTGGGACGGCACGCGCTCCTGCGCCTCCTCCCCGATTCGGCGGGGATCTCGCGTCTGCACGGCGAGCGCGTGGTTCGCCACGAGCGCACCTACGTGCCGCTCTACCACCCCGCCGCCGCGCTCTACAACGGCTCGCTGCGCGAGACCCTGTTCGCCGACATGGGCCGGGTGCGCGCCTACCTCGACGAGGCGGAGACGCTGCGCGCGCCGCGATCGCAGCCGTCGGAGCCTGTCAGCGCCGACCAGTTGAGCCTCTTCGCGCTGTGATCTCGCTGGTGCCCCTCGGCGGTCTCGGCGAGATCGGCCGCAACCTCATGGCGATCGAGAGCGGCGACGACATCGTGGTGGTGGACTGCGGCCTGATGTTCCCCGAGCAGGAGATGCTCGGCATCGACCTGGTCATCCCCGACATCACGTGGCTGATGGACCGTGTCGACCGGGTGCGCGGCATCGTCCTGACCCACGCACATGAGGACCACATCGGAGCTCTGCCGTACGTGCTCCCTCGCCTTCCTGTGCCGGTGTACGGCACCTCCCTGACCCTCGGCTTCCTGCGCAACAAGCTCAAGGAGCACAAGCTCCTCGACTCGACGGAGCTGCACACGGTGCGCGCCGGCGACACCGTGCAGTTGGGCGCCTTCGCGGTCGAGTGGATCCACATCACCCACTCCGTCCCCGACGCGTGCTCGCTGGCGATTCACACCCCCGACGGAGTGATCGTCCACACCGGCGACTTCAAGATCGACCAGACGCCGGTGCAGGGCTCACCACCCGACCTGGCGCGTCTCGCGCGCCTCGGCGACGAGGGTGTTCTGTTGCTGCTCAGCGATTCCACCAACGCCGAGCAGGAGGGCACCACCCCCAGCGAGCGCCACGTGGGGGAGGGGCTGGGGCCGCTGTTCGAGGGCGCGCAGGGGCGCATCCTCATGGCCACGTTCGCCTCCAACATCTCGCGGCTGCAGCAGGCAATCGACGCGGCGGTGTTCTGCGGGCGCAAGTGCTTCATCGTGGGGCGGTCGATGCTCAACAACGTGCGTGTCGGCCAGGAGCTCGGCTTCCTGCGCATGCCCGACATCTTCGTGTCGCCCCGGCAACATGCGTCGGTGCCAGATCACGAGCTGGCCATCCTCTGCACCGGCGCGCAGGGTGAGCCGATGTCGGCACTGTCGCGGATCGCCGCGGGCGAGCACCCGATGGTGCAGCTGCACGAGGGCGACACCGTGATCATCAGCGCCAACCCCATCCCCGGAAACGAGGAGGCGGTGCACCGCACCATCAACAACCTCTACCGGCGCGGAGCACGCGTCTTCAACTCGTCGAAGCACCACGTCCATGCCTCGGGGCACGCCAGCCGCGAGGAGCTGAAGCTGATGCTCACCCTGACCCGGCCGAAGTTCTTCGTGCCCGTGCACGGCGAGTACCGCCACCTGGCCATCCACGCCGACCTGGCGGCGTCGGTCGGCATCGCCCGCGACCACATCCTCCCCGTCGACAACGGCACCGTCATCGAGATCGACGGCGACGTCATCCGGCGCCGCCCGCAGCGCGTCGCATCCGGCTACGTCTACGTCGACGGCCTGAGCATCGACGAGGCCGGAGACGTGGTGCTGCGCGACCGCCGGCTCCTCGCCCAGGACGGCGTGGTGATCGTGGCCCTGACCGTCGAGCGGAGCACGGGGACGGTCATCGCCGGCCCGGATCTCCTGTCCCGCGGCTTCATCGAGGACGCCGCCACCGACAACCTCTTCGAGGAGGCGCGGGCGCACACCCTCGGCCTGGTCAGCAAGCTGCGACCCGACGCGGAGTGGTCGGTGTGGCAGGCGGCCATCCACGAGGGCCTCGCGCGCTTCCTCTACTCGCGGACGAGGCGCCGCCCCATGATCCTGCCCGTGGTGACCGAGGTCTGAGACGAGCGCCGTCGCGGCACGGTCGCCGGGCGGCTGATACGATCGAGCCGCCCCCGCGAATGCGGGGAGCAGCCGCGACTTCCAGACGCCCACCCGCGAGGCTGCACACCAAGAGATGGCACGACGCGCCCCCACGAAGTCCCGCCCGGCTGCCCGCCGTCGCGCCCCGGCGCGGGCCACGTCCGCGCCGGCACGGCGGTCCGTCCATCGCCAGCCGATGCTCTCCAACGACCAGCGTCGCGAGCTGAGCGGGGTCGCCCTGGTGGGGGCGGGCGCCGTGCTCGCTGTTCTTCTCCTCATCCCCGGCGGCGGCTCGATCGCCGGACCGCTTCATGACGGCCTCTTCAGGTTCCTCGGCGTGGGAGCGTGGCTGCTCGCCGCAGGCTTCGGCGTGACCGGTGCCCGGCTGCTCCAGGGCCACGAGTGGCGCGGCGGCGTGCTCGCCGGCATCGGCTCGCTTGTGACCGTGCTCGCCACCCTCGGGTTCCTCGGGCTGGCGGCCACAGGGAGCGCCGGCTGGCTGGGCAACAAGCTGGGTCCGGGAGCCGCCGACCGCCTCGGAGGTCCTGCGTCCGGCGTGCTCATGCTCGTCGCCGCCGCGCTCGGCCTGGTGCTGGCCATCGACCTGAGGGTGGCCCCAGTGGCGGCGTGGGTGGCGGACCACCTCGCCGGCCCCGAAGACGTCTCGACGGCGCGCCGCGAGAGGCGCACCAGGTCCGACGACGCCGGCGACGTGAAGCTGATCGGCACGGCCGCCCCCGTGTTCGTGCGCCCACCTGCCCCGCCCGTTGCGGTCGCCGAGGCCTTCACCTCCATCACCGGGCCCGAATTCGCCAATGTCGAGCCGCTCCGCGACGAGGGCTTCGTGCGCGAGTTCGAGGGTGTCCCGGAGCCCGCCCTGGGGCCGATCCCCGAGGTGGTGCTGGCGCACGCCGCCGACCTCGACGAGGGCGAGAAGGTGTGGGTCCTGCCCACGCCCGACATCCTTGACAGCGTCGCCGGCAAGCGCGAGCGCCTCAACGCGGAGGTGGAGCGCAATCGGCACACCATCGTGTCGACGCTGCGCAGCTTCGGGATCGAGACGCGGATCATCGGCGAGTCGGTCGGGCCGACGGTGACGCAGTACGAGCTGCAACCCGCGGCCGGCGTCCCGGTGCGCCGGATCGTCGGCTACCAGACCGACCTGTCACTCGCCCTTGCCGCTCCCATCCGCATCCAGCCCTTCATCCCCGGCAAGTCGGCGATCGGCATCGAGGTGCCCAACAAGGCGGCCCAGCTGGTGGCGCTCAAGGAGATCGTCCAGTCGGCGGCCTTCACGGACGGCCGCACCCGCTTGTCGGTGGTGCTCGGCGCGGACGTCAGCGGCCACCCCGTCGCCGGCGACCTGACCCGCATGCCCCACCTGCTCATCGCGGGCGCCACCGGCAGCGGCAAGTCGGTGTGCATCAACGCGGTTCTCGGCGGCTTCCTGCTCCAGGCGACCCCGGCGGAGTTGAAGCTGATCCTCATCGATCCCAAGCGCGTGGAGCTGAGCAACTTCGCCGACCTGCCCCATCTCCTCGTGCCCGTGGTGGTGGAACCGGAGGCGGCGGTCGCATCGCTGCGCTGGGCGGTCAAGGAGATGGAGGAGCGCTACAAGCTCTTCGCCTCCCATGGGGCGCGCAACATCGCGGCGTTCAACGAGCGTGCCCCGGGGCTGGGGCTGACGCCGCTGCCCTACACGGTCATCGTGATCGACGAGCTGGCCGACCTCATGATGGTCGCCGCCGGCGAGATCGAGGACCTGATCTGCCGCATCGCCCAGCTCGCCCGTGCCGTGGGCATCCACCTGGTCGTGGCCACCCAGCGTCCCTCGGCCGACATCATCACCGGGTTGATCAAGGCCAACATCCCCTCGCGAGTGGCCTTCGCCGTCTCGAGTGGCACAGACTCGCGGGTCATCCTCGACGAGATGGGCGCCGAGAAGCTCCTCGGGCGGGGCGACATGCTCTACCTCCCCATCGACCAGGGCAAGGCGCAGCGTCTCCAGGGCGCGTTCGTCAGCGACCGCGAGCTCGATGCGCTCGTCGACCACTGGAAGGCGCAGGGCAAGCCGGACTACCAGGAGGAGATCTTCCAGGTGGAAGCCTCGGTGTCCTGGGCGCGTGAGGCCACCAAGCGCGACGTGCTCTTCGCCAAGGCGGCCCACATCGTCGCTGCCGAGGGACGCGCGGCGGCGTCGCTGCTGCAACGCAAGATGAATGTCGGCTACACGCGCGCCGCCCGGCTCGTCGACCAGCTGGCCGAGCACCGCATCGTCGGTCCGTACGAGGGCAGCAAATCGCGCGAGGTGCTGATGGACGTCATCCAGGTCGACGAATACCTGGCCGAACTCGGCGAGGAGTGATCGGCAGCGCACCGTCGCGGAGGGGTGCGCCGGGGTAGGCTGAGCGGGAACATTCAACTGGGACCAAGAGGATCACCCCCCCTGAACTTTCTCCAAGGCCTCCATGGAGCCGTCGCGCTCGTGCTGCTCTGCGGCCTGCTCTTCGCCGAGGAATCGGGTGTGCCGCTGCCGTTCGCACCGGGCGAGATCGTGCTCCTCGCGGCCGGCCTGCTGATCTCTGCCGGTGGCCTCAACCCCTGGGCCTTCGTCCCGCTCGCCATGCTTGCCTGCGTCGCGGGTTCGATCGTCGGCTACAGCTGGGCGCGACTTGTCGGGGAGCGCGGCCTGAACACGGTGGCCCAGCGGCTCCACCAGCAGCGCAACCTCCAGCGCGTATCACAGCGAATGCGCTCGGCCGGATGGCTGGGAGTCGCCGTCAGCAGGTTGATCCCCGGGCTGCGCATCTACACGACCCTTGTGGCCGGCGCTCTCCGGGTGCCGCGGCGCACCTTCATCGTCGCGATGGTCCCCTCCACGATCGTCTGGGTGGCGGCCTTCGTCGCTCTCGGGACCGTGGTCGGCATCCCCGTCGAGCACATCTTCAACCGCGTCGAGCAGCTCGCCGTCCAGGGAGCCATCCTCATCGTCATGGGGGTGGGCGGCTACCTGGCCATCCGCAGGACACCACCCTCGACGGGAGCCGGGCTCGTGCGCCTGCCCCACGTCCTGCGCGCGTTCATCGCTGCCGCCGTCGACATCGGGGTGGTGGCCAGCATCGTCACCGGTCTCCTGGCATTGGGGCGGAGGCTCTTCGGCATCGGCATCGGCGCCGGGTGGCTCGACGCCGTGATCGCGATGCTGATCGCCGGCATCCTCTACATCGTGGTGGCCCGCCGCGGCGCCGGCGCCACTGTGGGCGAGGCGCTCCTCCAGACGAGCTACGTGAGCGGCCGGCAGCTTCCCCGCCGCCCCCAGGAGGCCTGGAAGGCGGCGCGCGCCCTTCTTGCCGGCTCACCCGACGAGCTGCGCCCGACTGCCGACCTGCTCCGCTCTCTTGCGGATCCCGATCGCCTTCGACTTGTGCGCCACCTGCTCGACCAGCCCCAAACCGTCGCGGAGCTGGCCGCGCTGACCGGGTCGGAGAGCCTCGACGTGCGCCACCAGCTCGACCGTCTGCTCAGCGCAGGGGTGCTCACCGTCGAGGAGCCGGACGCCGCCGAGCCACGCTCCCAGATCCGGCCCGACCTCGTCCTGCCGCTGCTGGAATTCCTCTCCGCTGCCGGTCGTCCTGTGGTGACGTCGCCGCTGGAAAGAGCGGCGGCGGTGGCGATCCTGGCTGCGCCCGCGCCCGCGGAGGCGGCGGCGGGTGAAGCGACGCGGCCATGATCGGTATCCTGCGTGCACATGGCCCAGGAGTTCTCGTTCGACGTCGTCAGTGATTTCGACCACCAGGAACTGGTCAACGCCATTGACCAGGCGCGCCGCGAGATCGGCACCCGGTACGACTTCAAGAACCTCACCGCCGAGATCGAGCTGGAGAAGGAGCAGCTGATCCTCACAACCGAGGGCGACATGCAGCTGCGCGCCATGACCGACGTCATCAAGAGCAAGTTCCACAAGCGTCATCTCGACCTCAAGATCCTCGACCCGCAGAAGCCCGAGGCCGCCGCCAAGAGCCGGCTGCGCCAGGTCATCAAGCTGCGCCGCGGCATCAACGACGAATTGGCGCGCAAGCTCCACAAGCAGATCCGTGCCGACCATCCCAAGGTGCAGGTGCGCATCCAGGGTGACCAGCTGCGCGTCACAGCCAAGGACAAGGACGCACTGCAGGGAGTCATCGCGGCACTGCGCGGCGAGGACGTCGACGTGCCCCTCCAATTCACCAACTACCGTTGACCGGCGACCACGGACGATCCTGAACCGATGGCCGGGGAGGAACCACCGCAACTCGCTGAGGTCTTCCCTGACAGCGCTGCCGCCGGCGCAGCGCTGGTCGGTAGGGGATGGACGGTGGCGGTGGCCGAGTCCTGCACCGGCGGCCTCCTCGGTGCCGCCCTCACCGCGGTGCCGGGGTCGTCGCGCTACGTCCGTGGCGGTGTGATCGCCTACGACAACGACGTCAAGAGAGCCCTGCTGGAGGTGGACGGGGACGTGCTCGAGCGCCACGGCGCGGTGAGCCAGGAGGTGGCCCTGGCCATGGCGAGAGGCGCCCGGCGCAGGCTCGAGACCGACGTCGGCGTCGGCATCACCGGTGTCGCCGGCCCCGGTGCGGAGGAGGACGGAAAGCCGGCGGGCCTCGTGTACGTCGCGGTGGCCACGCCCGCCGCCGACCGGGTGGTGCGCCTCGACGAGGATCGGGGTCGCGAGGCCAATCGCGCCGCTGCCGTGACCGCCGCGCTTCGCCTCGTGCTCGAGCTCGTGTGAGCGCGCCAGGGGAGCGACAGGCAGCTGTCGCAGAGCTGGGGCACGATGCCGTTGCCATCCCGGGCCGCACCCTCTACAGTGGGGGCGTACATCTGTTCGATGTCCCACCGCCAACAGGCCGTACCGCCGGCCGCACCACCGATCCCACCCATTCCACGCTCACGGAGTTTCTGCTTTGACAACAACACCAGAAAGTCGTAATATCGGGCCCAGCATCGAGGTCAACGGGCGGCGCACAGCCGCCGTCAGCGGGAGTGAGGCGGTGACCACAGAGCGGGATCGGGCACTCAGCACGGCGCTTGGACAGATCGAGCGCTCCCACGGCAAGGGGGCGATCATGCGCCTTGGTGAGGTGACCACCCACCGCGTCGAGGCCATTCCCACCGGCGCACTGACCCTGGACATCGCCCTCGGCGTCGGGGGCGTGCCCCGCGGCCGCGTGATCGAGATCTACGGGCCGGAGTCGTCGGGCAAGACCACGCTGACGCTCCACGTCATCGCCGAGGCCCAGAAGCTCGGCGGTGTGGCCGCGTTCATCGACGCGGAGCACGCGCTCGACCCGCAATACGCCGCCCGCATCGGCGTCAAGACCGACGAGCTGCTCATCTCCCAGCCGGACACCGGCGAGCAGGCGCTCGAGATCGTCGAGGTGCTGGTGCGCAGCGGCGCCGTCGACGTCGTTGTCATCGACTCCGTGGCGGCGCTGGTTCCCAAGGCCGAGATCGACGGCGAGATGGGCGACAGCCACGTCGGGCTCCAGGCGCGACTCATG
Source organism: Candidatus Dormiibacterota bacterium (assembly GCA_036828955.1). GTDB lineage: Bacteria > Chloroflexota > Dormibacteria > Aeolococcales > Aeolococcaceae > Aeolococcus. Next base: position 29,267 of record DAISRJ010000014.1, read on the forward strand.
TCGCAGGCGATGCGCAAGCTGACCGCGGCGATCTCGCGTTCCAACACGTGCGTCATCTTCATCAATCAGCTCCGCGAGAAGATCGGCGTGATGTTCGGTAACCCCGAGACCACCACCGGCGGGCGAGCTCTGAAGTTCTACGCATCGGTGCGCATGGACATTCGCAAGATCGACTCCATCAAGCAGGGGCTCGACGTGGTCGGCAACCGGGTCAAGGTCAAGGTTGTCAAGAACAAGGTGGCTGCGCCATTTCGGGTTGCAGAGTTCGACATCATGTACAACGAGGGCATCTCGTACGCGGGCAGCGTTCTCGACATCGCCATCGACACAAAGGTTGTCGACAAGAGCGGTGCCTGGTTCTCATACGGCGAGATGCGTCTCGGCCAGGGGCGCGAGAACGTGCGTGACTTCCTGCGTCAGAATCTCGACCTGCTCGACGAGATCGCGACCAAGGTCAAGCTGCAGTCACTGCCGGACGTCCCCCCCGTCCTCGAACCCGAGATCGACGGAGTGATGCCACCGGTGCCCGTGGGCTGACTCGATGAGCGACCCGGGCACCTCGGAACCGCGCCCGGGCCTTGCACCGCCCGAGGATCCGGACTCCGTCACGGAGGCCGAGCGCGTGGCGCTGCGCATCCTCGCCGGCGCGGGTCAGTCGGCTGCGGCGTTGCAAAGACGGCTCCAGCGTCGGGGCTTCACCGAGGATGCCGCCGTCGCCGCCACGGCCGCCATGGTCGGGCACGGCTACGTCAACGACGAGGCGCTGGCCCAGGCCATCGCCGCGCGCTCCCGGCGCACCGGTCACGGACGCATCCAGGTGGCCTCGCAGTTGCGCGCGCGCGGCGTCGCCCACGAGGCCATCGCTGGCACCCTCGGGTCGGTCGATGCCGAGGCGGAGCGCGCCACAGCCCTGGAGGTTGGGCGTCGCGTGTGGGAGCGGAGCGAGCTCGTCCCGTGGGCACGCCGTCGCGATCGGGTGGCGGGCACCCTGCAGCGCCGTGGGTTCGATGCTGAGACCGTGCACTGGGTCTGCCGCCATCTGGAGCGCGACGGCTGACCCTCCGCGCAGACTCAGGCGATGGAATACACGCACCTGGGGCGCTCCGGCCTCTCCGTCAGCCGTCTCTGCCTCGGCACCATGAACTTCGGCCCCGAGGCCACCGAGGAGGTCTCGCACGCGATCATGGACCGCGCCCTCGAGCACGGGATCAACTTCTTCGACACCGCCAACGTGTACGGCTGGCGGAAGGGGGAGGGGTGGACCGAGCGGATCGTGGGCAACTGGTTCGCGCAGGGCGGCCAGAGACGCGAGAAGGTCGTGATCGCCACCAAGCTGTACGGCTCGATGAGCGACTGGCCCAATGACACCTTCCTCTCGGCGCGCAACATCATCAGCGCCTGCGAGGCGTCGCTGCGCCGGCTCCAGACGGATCACATCGACCTCTACCAGATGCACCACGTCGACCGGGACACGCCCTGGGACGAGATCTGGCAGGCAATGGAGACGCTGATGCGCCAGGGCAAGGTGATCTACGTGGGCTCGTCGAACCATGCCGGCTGGAACATCGCGCAGGCGCAGGAGACGGCGCGCAACAGGCACTTCCAGGGATTGGTCAGTGAGCAGTCCCTGTACAACCTGCTGGAGCGTCGTATCGAGATGGAGGTGCTTCCTGCGGCCCGTGAATATGGGCTCGGCGTGATCCCGTGGAGCCCCCTGATGCGCGGCGCCCTCGGCGGCATTCTGCGCAAGCAGAAGGAGGGCCGGTCCGCGTCCGAGACCACCCAGAACGTCCTCAAGGACCACCGCGAGCAGATCGAGCGCTACGAGTCGCTCTGCGACGAGCTTGGTCACCATCCTGCCGACGTCGGCATTGCCTGGCTGCTCGCCCAGCCGGGCGTGACCGCGCCGATCATTGGCCCTCGCACCGTCGAGCAACTGGACAGCAGCGTCGGCGCCGTCGAGGTCAGCCTGGACGAGGCCATGCTGGGGCGCCTCGACGCGATCTTCCCGCCGGTCGGCCCCGCGCCGGAGGCGTATGCGTGGTGAGCCGCCCGACCAGGCCGGAAGCGGCCTGACCGGCTCCGTTCAGCCGACGGCGGCCGGGGCCGGCGGGGAGTCAACCCTGCTGAGCATGGCGCGCTCGTAGCGCATCACCGGCGTCAGGGCCGCATAGGCAAACACGGAGAGACCCAGGCCGAACAGGACCAGGCCGTCGAGGTACCCGAAACGCACCGCCACGCCCCCGAGCAGTGAGCCGATGGCGCCCCCGCCGGCGAGCGCGACCGTGTAGAAGGCCATCAGCGCCGCGCGGTCGGCGGCGAAGGTCTCCGAGCACTCGGCGAGGTAGGTCACCGCGGCCGGGCCGAAGCCGGCGAGCACGAGCACGCCGATGATGAGCACCGGGAGGAAGAGGGGAGCCCAGGCAGGCGGGGTGTGGTTGAGCGCCAGCAGCGCCGCCGCGATCAGCCAGGCGCCCGGTGCGGCGCGGCGCATGATCCGCGCCGCACCGATGCGCGGGATCCAGGGCGTCCAGAGCGCGATCCCCACCAGCAACAGCGCGATCCAGGTGACCAGGATCGCTGAGACCACCCGCTCGTCGAAATGGTGGAGGAGCGTCTGGCCGGGCACCTGGGCGCGGCGGAGCAGCGCGGGCAGGTGCGCTGCGTAGGCGCCGAGGAGCGCGAAGCAGGCCACCCACGCGGGCAGGAAGCTGCGGATCGGGCCGGGCCCCGTGATGGCTTTCACCACTCGACTCAGCGGGCTCACCGGCAGCGGCGGCACATAGGGCACCAGCGCGGCGCAGACCACCGCGGCAGCCATGTAGAGCGCGGCCAGCACCAGGAAGGCGCCGTGATGCAGCCAGTGGTACGCAAACGGTCCCACCACGAACCCGCCGGCATAGCCAGCCAGGTTGGCGGCCTCGAAGGCCCCGCTGGCGTTCGCCCGGACCCGCTGATTGTGGGTCGTGGCGGCGGCGATCGTGCCCAGCGCGGTGGGGATGAAGCACGCCGCACCCACTCCCTCCACCAGCCGGGCGATGACGATGTGACCGGGGGCGTTGGCCACGGTCAGCATCAGTGCGCCGATGACGCTGAAGAGCGGGCCGCCGATGAGGAACAGGCGGCGCCCGAACCGATCGGCGAACCGGGCGAGGATGGGAGCGAAAACCATCTCGGGCACCGCCTGGCTGGCCCCGACGAAACCCAGGATGAGACCGCTGGGGCGGCCGCCGAACATGTCGACGAGGTCGAAGCCCACCGCCACGGCGGCGCCGGAGGTGCCGATGCGCAGAAGGGTCGTGCCGGCGAGAAGCGCCCCGACGGCGCTGGGCCGGTTGCCAACCAGGGGGCTCTCGAGGGAGCTGGCGGCGGCCTGCTCGTCGGGGGGCGCGGACGGGACCTCGACCAGGTCGGGTCCACCGGCGTCGGCAGCGTTCAGGTGTGTGTGGGAGTCCACTCACCCTTAGGGTAATCGAGGGTGGACGCGAAGCTTTCGTCCGCGCCCTCCCGCCACTACAATGCGACCACGTCTCGACCCCGGCCGCGCTTGGCCGCCGGCCGGCGCAGCCGCACCCGGCTCGGGGAGGCGACGTCGCCGACGAGACGCCGCATGCCGGGCGCCTGTCGCCCCAGGATCGCGACCCGAGGAAAACCCCCATCACAATCGAGATCGTCGCCCTCATCGTGGGCTTGGGCATCGCCATTGCCTTTGCCATCGGCGCCATCCTCCGTGCGCGCGGTGCCGTGGCCGCTGCCGGTGCAGGTCGCGGCGCCGCCGACACCGAACTTCGTGCGCGTCAGCAGGCGCTGGAGCAGGAGGCTCAGCAGGTGCTCGTGGGCGCCCGTGAAGAGGCCTTCCGCATCCGCGGCGAGGCCGAGACCGACGTCCGCGAACGCCGCGCCGAGGTGGCTCGCCTCGAGCAGCGCAACAGCCAGCGCGAGGAGGGCCTGGAACGGCGCATGCGCGAGCTGGAGCAGAGCGAGCAGCGCCTCACCCGACGCGAGGAGGAGCTGGAGGAACTGCGCCAGACGACCGAGAGCGAGCGTGACCTCGTCGGCCGCGAGATCGAGCGCGTCGCCGGCCTCTCCCAGCAGGAGGCGCGGGCTGAGCTTCTCACCGAGGTGGAGGCCGAGCTCGACGGCGAGATCGCCGAGCGCATCAGGGCCGCCGACGAGCGTGTGCGCGAGGAGGCGTCGGAGCGGAGCCGGGAGATCCTCATCGCGGCGATGCAGCGCCACGCCTCGGACCAGACCGGCGAGTCGTCGGTGACGGTCATGCACCTTCCCAGCGACGACCTCAAGGGCAGGATCATCGGTCGAGAGGGCCGCAACATCCGCGCCCTCGAGGCGGCCACGGGTGTTGACGTCATCGTCGACGAGACGCCCGAGGCGGTCGTGCTCAGCGGCTTCGACCCGGTCCGCCGCGAGGTCGCGAGGGTCACGCTGGAGCGGCTCTTCGCGGACGGGCGCATCCACCCCGCTCGCATCGAGGAGATGGTCGGCAAGAGTCGAAGCGAGATCATGCAGCGCATCAAGGAGGAGGGCGAGACGGCCTGTCAGGAGCTGGGCATCCCCTCCGTCCACCCCGAGCTGGCCAAGCTGCTCGGCACGCTGCGCTTCCGTAACTCATATGGCCACAACGTGCTCAGCCACAGCAAGGACACCGCGGCCATCGCCGGGATGATCGCGGCCGAGATCGGCTACGACGAGCAGGAGGCCAAGGAGATCGGCCTCTTCCACGATATCGGGCACGCCGTCGAGGAGGGCGTCGAGGGCTCCCATGCCATCATCGGAGGCGAGATCCTCGCTCGGCTCGGCCGCCCCGCCTCCGTCGTCCAGGCGGTGCGCGCCCATCACTACGACGAGGAGCCGCGCTCGATCGGCGCGTTCATCGTGATGACGGCCGACGCCATCGCCGCCACCCGCCGCGGCGCCCGGCGCGAGGCGATGGCGGCGTCACTGAAGCGACTGGAGCGCATCGAGGCCATCGCCAGCGAGTTCGACGGCGTGGAGCGCAGCTTCGCGGTCCAGGCCGGCAAGGAGTTGCGGGTCATGGTCCGCCCCGGCGAGGTCAGCGACGATCGTGCCCAGGTGCTGGCGCGCCAGATCGCCAAGCGGCTCCACGCCGAGGGCAGCTACGTGGGCCGCCTCAAGGTGGTCGTGCTCCGCGAGACGCGCAGCGTGGAATACGCGAAGTAACGATTGCATCGCGGCCAAACCCTCAATTCCTGATCCCGGTTCACAATCACCACCAATCTCATGATCACGTCGAAGCAACCGCCCACGCACGCGTCGTCACAAGGGGAAGCCCACCCCGTGGAAATTCTCAAGGTCTCAGCCACAAGCAAGCCAGTCGCCGTTGCGGGAGCCATCGCCGGGGTGGTCCGCACCCAGCACCGGGTGGAGGTGCAGGCCATCGGTGCGGGTGCGATCAACCAGGCCGTCAAGGCGATCGCCATCTCCCGCGGCTACGTGGCCGCGGGAGGCCTCGACCTCGTGTGCATCCCGTCGTTCATCGACATCTCCATCGACGGTGAGGAAAGGACCGGGATCAGGCTCCTCGTGGAGCCCCGATAGACGCGAGTACGGTCGCAGCCGCTACTCGCTAGGCTAGGTGGCAGCGTGTACCTGCCTGTTCTGAGCCCGTCCGCGTCCCACTTCAAGGCACTTCCGCTCGCCCGCCGCGGTGACGCCGATGAGCCCGTCCGGGGCCGCGAACCCATCGTGCCTCGCCTGGGCCGACCTCCCCGCGTACACCTGTGGCACATCGGCTGCCAGATGAACGATGCGGACCACGAGCGCCTCGCCGAGTCGTTCGCCGAGATCGGGTTCATCCCCGACGTCGCCCTCGAGGACGCCGACATCGCGGTGCTGATCAGCTGTGCGGTGCGTTCCAACGCCGAGCAGAAGGTGTACGGAAAGTTCAAGGAGCTGATCCCGTGGAAGCGGGAGCGCCCCGGGAGGGCGATCGCGCTCACCGGCTGCATGGCTGTCGAGCACGGCTCTGCGTTGCTCGATCGCATGGCCGACCTGGACTACATGTTCGACGTGCGCGAGCCCGAGGGTTTCTTCGCGCGCCTGCAGTCGCTCTATGGTGGCGACGTCGACGGTCCCGTGACCATGCCGGCGTCTGACCGGCTGCTCGCCTACGTGCCGGTGATGGGTGGGTGCAACGAGATGTGCACCTACTGCATCGTGCCGTTCGTCCGCGGGCGCGAGAGCAGCCGCCCCACAGCGGAGATCGTCGCCGACGTCCGTCGCCTCGTCGACCGCGGCGTGCGCGAGGTCACCCTGCTCGGCCAGAACGTCAACAGCTACCGCGACCCTGGCGCCGGGACAGGGCTGCCCGAGCTTCTCGCCGCCGTCGACGCCATCCCCGGGCTGTGGCGACTGCGCTTCCTCACCTCGCACCCGCGCAACGCGGTGCCGCAGTTGTTTGCGGCGATGCGCGACCTGCCCTCGGTGTGCGAGCAACTCCACCTGCCCGTGCAGGCCGGTGATGACGAGTTGCTGCGCCGCATGCGCCGCGTCTACACCGTCGCCGAATACCGTGAGAAGATCGCCGAGGCCAGGGCGACAGTGCCCGGCCTGGCGCTGACGACCGACATCATCGTCGGGTTCAGCGGCGAGACCGAGGCCGAGTTCGAGGGCACCGTGCGCCTGCTCAGCGACATCCGCTACGACGTGGTCCACATTCAGGCCTACTCGGTGCGCCCCGGCACCGCGGCGGCGCGGCGCGCTGACGACGTCTCGCTGGTTGAGAAGAAGCGCCGCCTGAACCACCTGCTCGACATCCAGAGGGGCATAGCGCTGGAGCTGAACCAGGCTCTGCTGGGGTCCACCGTCGACGTGCTCGTCGAGGGCGTCGGCGAGAACGGCCGCCCCTACGGACGCACCCGGCAGGGCAAGGTGGCGTGGCTGCCGGCGGGAAGCGCCTCCGCCGGCGACCTTCGCGCCGGGCGGGTGGGCGCAGTGACCCACTGGCAGCTCGAAGTCGACGCGGTGCGCGCGGCGGCGTGACCCGGCGGGGGCAGGGGCAGGCGCCTCACGAGAGCGGGGTCGTCCGCGACGCCGGAACAATGATCGACCTCGACGACGCCGGCAGCACACCCATCCTGCAGCAGTACCGGGCCGTCAAGGCGCGCTACCCCGACGCGCTCGTCCTGGCGCGCCTCGGCGACTTCTACGAGATGTTCGGTGCCGACGCCAGGGAGGCGGCCCCGCTGCTCGGGGTCACCCTGACCGGGCGTGGTTTCGGCGCTGCCGGGCGGCTGCCCATGTGTGGCGTTCCGCACCACGCCGCACCCGCGTACATCCGCCGCCTCCTCGACGCCGGCCGCCGCGTGGCCCTGTGGGACCAGGTCGGCGAGGTGGTGGCCGGCCGGCTCGTGCCGCGCGAGGTGACCCGCGTGCTCAGCCCGGGCACGGTCAGCGAGTCTGAGTACCTCGACGAGCACCGCGTGGCCCGCTGTGTTGCCGTCCACAGCAGCGCGGGTCGCACCGGCATCGCCGCCTTCGACGCGGCCAGCGGCGAGCTCCTCCTCGCCGACGTTGCGGGCGGTCTCGACTCCGCGGCACTGCGCGAGGAGTACGAACGGCTCGACGTCGCCGAGCTGCTCCTGGCCGACGACGGCGGCGAGCTGCCCGCCGGGCTGCTCGGGGGCGCCGCGCGCACCAACCTCCCGCCTGCCTTCTTCGACGCCTCGCGCGGCCGCGAACGGCTCCTCGCCGTCACCGGCGCTCACACGCTCGACGGCCTCGGGGTGGAGGGCCTCGACGACGCCGTGCGTGCCGCGGGGGCTGTCCTCGCCTACTGCGAGCGGGCCCGGCTGGTGCTGAGCCCCGGCTTCGTCCATGTCCGCCGGCGCAGCGAGAACGCAACCATGCGCCTCGACGCCCAGACGCGGCGCAACCTAGAGCTTGTCAACGCGCTGGGCGGTGGGGACCTGTCCCTTGCATCCCTGCTCGACCGCACCCGCACCCCGATGGGAGCTCGGCTGCTGCGCGCCCGGCTCCTCGAGCCGCTCACCGAGCCGCTCCTCATCCTTGCCCGCCACGACGCCGTCGCCGTGCTCGTGGAGGCACCTCGAGTGCGCGACACCCTTGGCGAGGCGCTCAGTGCCGTGCGCGACCTCGAGCGCCTGGTGGCGCGCTGCGTCCAGGGGAGTGCCGGCGCGCGCGAGCTCGCCGCCGTCCGCCAGGCCTGCGCCGCTCTTCCCGCCGTTCAGGACATCCTGTCGGGGGTGCGCTCAGGCGAGCTGAGTGCGGCTTCGGCGCGTTGCGTCGCGCCGGAGGCACTCTCCTCCCGGCTCCGATTGCTCCTCGTCAACGATCCCCCTGCCAGTGCGCGGGACGGGGGCTGCATCCGCCCCGGCGCCGACGCCGAGCTTGATGAGCTGGTGGCTTCGGGGACCGGCGCCCGGGCCTGGATCGCGGGGCTGGAGGCGGCGGAGCGGCAGCGCAGCGCGATCGGTTCGCTGAAGGTGGGCTACAACCGCGTCTTCGGCTACTACCTCGAAGTTCCCAACGCCCACCGCGACGCCGTCCCGGGCGACTACGTCCGCAAACAGACCCTGGTTGGCGCCGAGCGCTACATCACGGCCGAGCTCAAGGAGCGCGAGACGGTTGTCCTCGGCGCGCGGGAGAGGGCGCTGGAGCGCGAGCTGCAGCTTCTCAGCGAGCTCAGGACGGAGGTTGCGGCGCACGCCGCCGTGCTGCTCGACGCGGCGGCGGCGGTGGCCATCCTCGACGTGCACCGCTCCCTGGCGGTCGTCGCCGCCGAGCAGGGCTGGGTGCGGCCGCTGGTGGACACATCCGGGGTCATCGACATCGACCAGGGACGCCACCCACTGGTGGAGCATTCCCTGGGGGCCGGCCGCTTCGTCGCCAACGACTGCCGCCTCGACGCCGCCGAGCGCATTGTCGTGCTCACCGGCCCCAACATGGCCGGCAAGTCGACGTTCCTGCGCCAGGTGGCGCTTCTCGCCCTGCTCGCGCAGGTGGGCAGCTTCGTCCCCGCCGAGCGCGCGCGCATCGGCGTCTGCGACCGCATCTTCACGCGCATCGGCGCCCACGACGACCTCAGCGGCGGCCTCTCGACGTTCATGGTGGAGATGACCGAGACCGCAGCGATCCTCCGTCAGGCAACCGCTCGCAGCCTGGTCATCCTCGACGAGATTGGTCGCGGCACCTCGACGTACGACGGCGTGTCGATCGCCCAGGCGGTGGTCGAGCACCTCCACGAGGCGCCACATCTCAACTGCCGCACCCTTTTCGCCACCCACTACCACGAGCTGACCGTCCTCGCCGAACGGCTGCCGCGCGTGCACAACGCCCGCGTCGACGTTCTCGAGGATGGCGACGGCGTCACCTTTCTGCACCGCATCGTCGCCGGCGCCGCCGACCGCTCCTACGGCATCCATGTGGCTCGCCTGGCCGGCGTTCCCGCGTCCGTGCTGGTGCGCGCCCGCCAGCTGCTCGCCGACCTCGAGCGCGAGCGCCCTGTCGCGGGGTCCGGCGGCGATACCCCCGACCAGCTCAGTCTCGGCATTGCGGCGCCGGAGCATCCCGTGGTCGCCGAACTCCTTCAGCTCGACATCGAGGGACTCACCCCGCTGGCTGCGCTCAACAAGCTCGCGGAGCTGCGCGAGCGCGCCGCGCCGTGACCGCCACCGGCACCTCAATCCTCTCCGGCCCGATCCACCGCCTGCCCCAGTCGGTGGCCGACGCCATCGCCGCCGGCGAGGTCGTGGAGCGGCCGGCCTCGGTGGTCAAGGAGTTGTGCGAGAACGCGGTCGACGCCGGCGCCACAAGCATCGACGTGGCCGTCGACTCCGGGGGAACCGTGCGCATCAGGGTTGTCGACAACGGCACGGGCATCCCCGCCGCCCAGCTCGGCCTGGCCATGGCGCGCCACGCCACCTCGAAGATCAGCGTGGCCGCCGACCTCGAGACCGTGACCACACTGGGGTTTCGCGGCGAGGCGCTGGCGAGCATTGCGGCGGTGGCCGACGTGACCCTGTGTTCGCGCGTGGCCGGGGCCCCCGCTGGGGCGCGCCTGCGGGTGCGCCACGGCGAGACGGTGGAGGAGGGCGGATGGGGCGGTCCGGCCGGGACGGCTGTGGAGGTGCTCGACCTCTTCGCCGCCACGCCGGCCCGGCTGCGTTTCCTTCGCGGCGAGCGGGCCGAAGTCGCGGCCGCGCTGGCGGTTGTCAGCGACCTTGCGCTCGTCCAGCCAGAGCTGCGCGTCACGTGCGTGGTCGACGGCCGCACCCGCCTGCGTTCGCCGGGAGGCGGGCTCGACGACGCTCTGCGCTGCGTGTTCGGGTCCGAGGCTGCAGAGCTGCTGCCTGTTGCCGCCGAGGGTGACATCAACGTCGGCGGTGCGATCAGCGAGCCGCGCCGCCACCGCGGCAACCGCTCGGGCCTTGTGGTCGTGGTCAACGGCCGTCGCGTGCACAACCGCGCCCTGGTCGCCGCGGTCGCGGAGGCGTATCGCGGCCTCGTCCCGGCGCGAAGGTACCCGTTCGGGGTGCTCAGCGTCGCCGTCGATCCGCTCGAGGTGGACGTCAACGTGCACCCCACCAAGCGTGAGGTGCGCTTCCGCGATGAGCGGGCGGTGTTCGCGGCGGTGCAGCGCGCCTGCTGGACGGCGCTGAGGGGTGCGTCGGTGTACCACGCTGACGACGGTCACGGCGCGGGACTCGGATTTCTCGACGCATCCTCGTCATGGATCCCGACGGGGAACGCATTGGATGCGGCGCCGGGAGGAGCGAGCGACCCGGCGGGAAGCCCCAGGAGCGATGAGCTCGCGCCGCCGGCGTTGCCCGGCACGGGGGTGCCGGCGGCGCGGACCTTGCTCGAGTCCCTGCGCCCGCTCCGAGCCCTTGGACAGCAGGGCGGCCGCTGGCTGCTGGCCACCTCCGGGGTGGGGGTGGTCATCGTCGACCCCCACGCCGCCCACGAGAAGGTGCTGTACACCCAGCTTCTTCAGGAGTGGTCCGCCGGGTTGCCGGCCGGGCAGTTGTTGCTCATCCCGGCGGTGCTGGAATGTGATGCCCGGCGCATGGAGCTGTTCGCTGCCCACGGCGCCCTCCTCGCCCTGTGCGGCTTCACCGTCGAGGCGTTCGGACCGAACAGCCTGCGCTGCACCGCCGTCCCCGCCGGGGTGGCGGCGGCGGACCCGGGCCGCCTCGTCGGCGACCTCCTCGATTCCCTCGGGGCGGGAGGCCCGGTCACCGAGCAGCGTCACCGCGCCGCCGCGCTGATCGCCTGCCATGGCGCGGTCAGGTTCGGCGACGAGCTGTCCCCAGATGCTCAGCAGCGCCTCCTCGACGCCCTCGTTGCCACCCCCGGCGGCCTCACCTGCCCGCACGGCCGGCCTGCGCTGGCGCTCTTCGACGACGACATGCTGCGGCGCATCTTCCGACGCCCCCCGGGGTGACCCTGCCGCCACCGATTCTCGCCGTCGGGGGCCCGACCGCCACAGGTAAGACAGTGCTGGCCGTCGAGGTGGCGCGGCGCATCGGGGGAGAGATTGTCAACGCGGACTCCCGCCAGGTTCTTCGCCGCCTGGTGGCCGGGACAGCTGCACCGACCGTTGCGGAACTGCGTGGGGTGCCCTGCCACCTGCTGGCGGTGTGCGAGCCGGGTGAGCCGTTCACCGTTGCGCAGTGGCTCGCCCTGGCCCGCGACGTCCTCGCCGGGCTGGCCGCGCGCGGCGTCCCCGCGGTGGTGGTCGGGGGGACCGGTCAGTACATCCGCGCGCTCCGCGAGGGATGGGACTTCGGCGGCGCCGCACCGCACCCGGTCGAACGCGACCAGCTCAGCGCGGCGGCGGCAACTCAGGAGGGGCTGGGGCTCCTGGTCGCGGAGCTGCGCACGCGCGATCCCGCCGGGGCAGCGACCCTGGACCTGGCCAACCCGCGCCGCGTGGTCCGCGCCCTCGAGGTGCTTCACGCCGGGGAGGGCGGCCTGGCCGAACGACGGCAGCGCTCTGGCGGGCCCGAGCTGAAGCTGGTCGTGCTCGACGCCGACCGCGACCTGCACCGGAACGTGCTCGAGGCGCGCATCGCGTCGATGTTCCGCGGAGGCGCCATCCTCGACGAGGTGCGAGCAGAGCTCCAGGCCGGCACGGCCCCGGGCGTCCTGGCGCGTGCCGGCATCGGCTACCGCGAGGCCGTGGCCGTCGTTGCGAGCACGATGACCGTCGAGGAGGCGTGCGCAACCGCCACTCAGCGAACCCGCCGGTACGTCAAGGCCCAGCGCACGTGGTTCCGCCACGAACCTGCCGCGCTGCGCCTCGAGCGCACCAGCGTCACGAGGACCTCAGACCTGGCGTCCGCGGTGCTGGCGGTGCTGACTACGGGTTGACTGCCTCGGTGAGGTACTGCTCGAGGAAGGCGTAGAAGCTGCGGCGCTGCTCGCGGTCCTCATCCTCGGTCAGCGTCTGTCCGGAGCGGCGGGCCTCGATCCATGGCGGCACCCCGCTGGCCAGGACGTTGTCGCCCATGCGCACGAACACGACCGAGTCGTCCTTCTCCTCGACCATCAGCGTGATCCGCATACGGACCCCTGACGGCGACGCCAGCTTCCAACTCATCTCCCAGTACCGGCCGCCGTCGGTGGCGCGGCCGACCGCGACCTCGGTGTCCCGGAGGAGGTGCTCGTTGGCTTGGCTGACCTTCTCCAGGATGACAGTCAGTGCCGGATCGAGGTCGCGGTAGACCCAGCGCACCAGGGACGCGCCGCGGTGGCCGACGTCGGGGAGCGCGCGAGGGTTGTTGGCCTTGCTTCCCAGTGCCGCCACGGTCCCAGCGTGACGGCGGCAGTAGCGCCGCCCGGAGACTTCCGAACCGTGCTCCTCGCACCAATGGGTGCGGCAGGCGTTGCCGCGGCTGTCGACATAGGCGCACGCCTCGACCGGCTGGGCGTCGCAGCCGGCCTCGCCGCAGCGGATCACGACGGGCAGGGCACCACCGCCGGGTTGCCGGACGGGCGCCGTCGGGTCATCCATGTTTGCCTCATCAAAGGCCTGCTGCTGCGCCGGGGCGCCGGTTTTGCTCATTTGACCATGCTTGCGTGGGTGCCGTGGGACCCTCCGCATCGTAGGACGTGGTCCTCGTTGTGATGGCCGTGCGCACCGGCCGTTCACGCACTCGACACCAGAACGTTGAAAGTCCGCCTCCCGGGGCGGCGGCGGGATGGGAACATCCGTTTGCGCTATCGACGGATCCGTGGTACATTGCGGCGGCCACAGAAGGCTTGGAGGTACATATGACCGAGCCCGTCGAGGGGCGTCAGCGCCAGATCCTCGAGTTCCTTCGCACCCACGCCCGCCAGCACTCGTACCCGCCCACCGTCCGCGAGATCGGTCACGCCGTCGGGCTGAGTTCCTCGTCCACCGTGCAGAACCACCTCAACGCCCTCGAGACCAAGGGCCTGATCCGGCGGGACCCCACCAAGTCCCGGACCGTCGAGGTGGTTGGCGCCGAGACGGTGCTCACGCTGCCCGTGGCGTCCAACGTCCTGCGCCTGCCCCTGATCGGCCGCGTCGCCGCAGGCACCCCGGTGCTCGCCGAGGAGAACGTGGAGGACCACATCACGGTCGGTCCGGAGATCGCCGGCGGCGATGACGCATACGCCCTGACCGTGCACGGCGACAGCATGATCGGCGCCGGCATCAACGATGGTGACATCGTGCTGGTGCGCCCGCGGCGCGATGCTCCGGCCAACGGCACCATCGTGGTGGCGCGCATCGAGAACGAGACCACGGGCGAGGGCGAGGTGACCGTCAAGCGCTTCTTCCGCGAGAACGGCAGGGTCCGCCTCCAGCCCGAGAATCCGAGCCTGGAACCGATGTTCCCTCGCGAGATCGCCATCGAGGGGGTCGTGACAGCCGTGATCCGGGTGATCGGCTGAGCCGGGCAAGCTAGCCGGTCGACGCGACCTGGTCGGGCTGCTCGTCCGCGCGCGGCGCGTCGGGCAGTGCACCGAGGTACGCGTCGACAGCGGCGGCCAGCTCCTCGGACGCTTCGCCGTGGACGGTCACCCTGGTCCCCCCACTGTCGTCGGCGACGGCGCTGACGGCGAGGTCGGGACGGCGCCGGTCCAGCAGCAGCGGGATGGCCGGCAGGATCGCCAGCGGCAGCGCGCTGATGAGGACGACGTTCCACGCTGTGGCGATGAGAACAGCCATGACGATGACCACCGCGGCACCCGCGGCGAGGTCGGAGCCGAAGCGGTGGCGGCTGAGCGGTCGGAGGACCAGGTAGTGGGTGCCCCGTTCCGCCACGGCGATTCCAGGTAGCGGGCGCGCGGCCACCTCGTCGAGGACGTCACCGGGAACCCGGCTGGTCCGAAGCGAGAATTGGTAGGGGTTGGTGGACATCGCTCATGCGTGGACACGGACTCCAGGCTGCCGCACGGAGCCGCGCGCGAATCGCGCCGAACCCTTTGTACGCCTTCCGGCCGCCTTCGCGCACGCTCGCCTCTGATCTCAAGCCCTGAGGCGGCAGCCCACGTCGGGCCACCAGCAAGCCTTTTCCGGCTGCCACCATGGGCCGCGGGTCGCCTCACAGCCGCTCGACCGGCTCGCTAAAGGGCGGCGGCTGCGCTACGGTGTGGGGGTGCTGCCATCGCCAGCCGGAGTGACGTTCGACCCTGTGCTCGCCGCTGGGCTGGTCACGGTGGCCGGAATCGTGGTCGCGTCGGCGCGCGCCACGCCGGGCGAGCCAGACCGGACCTGGAAGCGATGGTCGGGTGTCGCGGCCGTCCTCCTCCTGGCCGGGGCGTGGGTGTCGCCGCTTCAGACGGTGGCGTCGCACTACCTGCTGACCGCCCACCTCGCCCAGATCACGCTGATCATGGGCGTGGTGCCACCGCTACTTCTGCTGGCGCTCCCGACGAGATGCACGGTCGTCCTGCCGCGGCTGCTGCAGCGCGTGGCCCGCGCTCTTGTGCATCCCCTCAGCGGGATGGTGGCCATCAACGCAGCCTTCTTCGGCTGGCACCTCACGGGCGCCTACGACGCCTCGCTGCACAACCAGGAGCTGTACGCACTCCAGCAGCTGACCTTGCTGGCGGCTTCGGTGATGTTCTGGTGGCCCATCGTGGTGCCGCTTGGTGATCGGCGCGTGCTCAGCCGCTGGGCGACCCTCGGCTACATCCTCGTGGCCACGATCCCACAGACCTTCGGCGGCATCACCGTCGCTCTCGCCAAGCACGCGCTCTACCCGACCTACGCGAGCGCTCCGCGCCTCTTCGGCCTCGACGTCCTGACCGACCAGCAGATCGCCGGGGCTTGCATTGCACTGGTCAGCAAGATCGCG
>DAISRJ010000014.1:44695-46419 GCA_036828955.1 Candidatus Dormiibacterota bacterium
GAGGCCGGAGAGACCATGGTCGGCGCCGCTGTTCGCGAGATGCTCGAGGAGACGGGGCTCGTGGTCACAGTCGGACGGCTCGTGCTGGTGTGCGAGGCGATCGAGCCGGCCGGCCGGCACCTGCTCAACCTGGTCTTTGCGGGCACGACACCGCCTGGAGGCACGCTGCGCGTCGGTCGCGACGGAGTCCTCGACGATGTGGCCTGGCACGATCGCGACGAGTTGGCCACCATCGACCTGCACCCCCCGATCGGGGAGGCGGTGCTCGCCTGCTGGGCGGAGGAATTCGAGGGGCCGGTGCGTGTCCTCGGCAACGTCTGGCGCCCCTCGGTCTGACCTCGCTGCGGGCGCTGGGAGGCGAGGCGATAGCATCAAGCGGTGGGCGACCTCTCCCTCGACGTCGGCGGACCGGTGCACATCGTCGACCACGGCGGTGATGGCGCCCCGATGCTCCTGGTGCACGGTCTCGGCGGTTCGCTGCTCGACTGGCGCGACGTCGCCGAGCCGCTGACGCGGCGACATCACGTCTGGTCACTGGACCTGGTCGGCTTCGGACGCACGCCGCTGGCCGGGCGCTCCGCGACCGTCACGCAGAACCAGGAGGTGGTCGACCGGGTTGCCGAGCACATCGCGAACGGCCAGGGTGTGGTGCTCGTCGGCAACTCGATGGGAGGGCTCATCGCCATCGTCGAGGCGTCCCGGCAACCACAGCGGATCGCGGCCCTGGTGCTGGTCGACCCGGCGCTGCCGCGGGTGCGCTACAGCCGGCCCAGCGTGGTCATCGTCGCCTTCCTGGTCATGGCGGCCCCGGTGGTGGGGCCGTGGCTGCTCCGCCTCCACGCCCGCCGCCGTGGCGCCGAGCGTCTCGTCGACGAGGTGCTGAGGCTGTGCACCGTGGACATGTCGCGCGTCTCCCCGGCCACCCGCGACGCGGAGATCGAGCTGACCCGCTGGCGGGGCGCGCAGGACCAGGCCGGCCGTGCGGTGGTGGACGCGACCCGGTCACTGGTGCGCTGGCTGTGGCGGCGGCGGACCCTGCACCGCCACATCCTCGAGGTGCGTGCGCCCACCCTGCTCCTCCACGGTGACCACGACCTCGTCGTCAGCCTGGCGGCGTCCGAGGCCGTGGCATCGCTGCGGCCCGACTGGGATTTCCGGGTGCTGGCCGACACGGGCCACGTCCCACAACTCGAACGGCCGGACAGCTTCGTCGAGGTCGTCGACGGGTGGCTGGACACGCTTCAGCCGGCCGCTCCGGTGCCGACCTCCTCGAGGTAGTCGCCGAGGCGCTCGTAGGCCGCCCTTTTGCGCTTGTCGGTGATCTCCGTGTAGACGCGGAGGGTCTCCAGGGTGGCGTGTCCGAGCACCTCCTGCACGAGGCGGACGTCGCCGTCGGTCGCCTCGAGCAGCGTCGTGGCCGCCGTGTGCCGCGCTGCATGGGGCGTGCGCAGGTCGTCGATGAGCGCGAAGAGCGCCGGGTCGGCACTGAAGCGGTGACGCAGCGCCCGCAGCGCATGGCGCGCGCCGTCGGTGGTCAGACGGTTGTGGGGGAGGGCCCGGCCGCCGGGGATGTCCGGCCTAGCCACGCTGATGAAGAGCGCCGGTGCGGGGTCGGGCCCGCGGAGGCGCAGATAGTCCTGCACAGCGTCATGGGCACCGGCGGTCAGGTACACCGTGCGGTGCTTGCCACCCTTGCCGAGCACGCGGAAGCCGTCGCGGCGCAC
>DAISRJ010000015.1:0-45102 GCA_036828955.1 Candidatus Dormiibacterota bacterium
GCGCCCCCGGCAGGAATCGAACCTGCGACCAACCGCTTAGAAGGCGGGCGCTCTATCCGCTGAGCTACGGGGGCCGGATGGAGTGTGCCCCATATAATCGCTGAGCTTCCGGGGTGGCTATAGCTCAGCTGGTTAGAGTGCCAGGTTGTGGCCCTGGAGGTCGAGGGTTCAAATCCCTCTAGCCACCCCAGAGGCCGTGATCGCCGCCCGAGGGTCACGACGAGACGGCGGGACCGTGCCACTGCCCGCGCGCGACGAGGACGTCGCGGAGCAGGCCGGGGCGGTCGGTCATGATCCCGTCGACGCCGAGGTCGAGCAGGCGGCCCATCTCGGCGCGGTCGTCGATGGTCCACACGTGCACGGGCAAACCGGCGCGGTGGGCGGCGGCGACGAAGCGCCGGTCGAGCACAACCACGCTGCCCGCACGCACCGGTACCTGCACGCAGTCGGCCCGCAGCCGCGGCATACGACCGATCCGCGAGGCCACCCACGCGGCGGCGATGGCGGCCTGTCCCATCGAGGTGCAGACGTGCCCGCCGGCAAGGCGGCGCACCCGGCGCAGACGCTCGTCGCGGTATGAACCGATGCATACCCGGTCGATGGCGCCGACGCCGCGGACAAGGTCGACAAGCGGCTTGACGACCGCATCGGACTTGGTGTCGATGTTGACAAAGACGTCAGGCCAGCGGCTGAGCACCTCCTCCATGGTGGGCACCCGGATCCCAGTGCCCCGCAGCGGAAACGACTTCCCATCGGGCGAGAAGCGGTGGGCAGCGTCTGCGCCTTCGATGAACGACGAGGTCACCGCGGACACCACACCGGTGCGGTCGGTGACACGGTCGAGGATCTCGTCGTGGAACGAGAAGACGACACCGTCACTGCTCAGGTGCGCGTCGGTTTCGAGATAGCGAAAGCCGAGCGCGACCGCCGCCTCGAACGCCGGCATGGTGTTCTCGGGGAGGTCCTCGCCGCCGCCGCGATGGGCGATGGCGAGGGGGGAGGGGTGGTCGAGGAACCCGCGGACGCCCACCCCGAGAGGCTAGCGCCTCCGTCCCGGACTTGCCGTCAGGCGGTCACCTCGGCGCGCTGAGCGAGGAGCACATCGCAGGTGGCCGCCGCCAGCCGGCCGGAGGCGATGGCGTCGACCACCAGGGCGGCCCCCAGCACCGCGTCGCCCGCCGCCACCACGACGGGGCCGGCGCGATTGTCGTCGCCCACGGTGATGCGCGAGTCGCCCTCATCGAGGCCCACGCCGAGCTGCTCGAACAGCAGCGACGGCCTCAACCCGGCGAAGCCGATGGCCAGCATCACCATGTCGGTGTCGATGCGCCGCTCCGTCCCGGGGCGGCGCACCAGCCCGCGTCCACCGGCGCTGCCGTCGCGGTCTACGTCGACCACGGTGATGCCGCACACGCGACCTCGTTCGCCCTCGAAACCGAGGACCTCGATCCCGAAGGCGCGCACGCCGCCCTCCTCGTGCGCGGCGTGGCTGCGCAGGACCAGAGGCCATTGCGGCCACGGGTTCGAGGCGGTTCGGGTCCGTGGCGGCTCGGGGTAGATGACCAGCTGCTGCACGGAGGCGCACTCCTCGCGATGGGAATCGCCGAGGCAGTCTGCGGCGGTGTCGCCCCCGCCGATGATCGACACGGAGCGTCCCTGCGCGCTGACCACCTCGACGGTCTGCCCGGCGACGCGCCGGTTCTGTCCGATGAGGTATTCCATGGCGAGGTGGATGCCATCGAGGTGACGGCCGGGCAGCTCGGCTTCGCGCGCCCGTTCGGACCCGAGGGCAAGGACGACAGCGTTGTGGCGTTCCAGCAGCTCCTGACCGCTGACGTCGACCCCGCAGTCCCGGTCGCACTCGAACGTGATGCCCTCGGCGCTGAGCAGGTCGAGGCGCCGGTCGAGCACCGCCTTGTCCATCTTGAAGTCGGGAATGCCATAGCGGAGAAGGCCGCCCGGGAGGTCCGCCTTCTCGTACACGACGACCCGGTGGCCGGAGCGGTTGAGCTGCTGAGCTGCGGCCAGTCCGGCCGGGCCGGAGCCCACCACGGCCACGGTGAGGCCGGTGCGGAAGGCCGGTGGACGCGGCCTGATCCAGCCGTTGGCGAACGCCGTGTCGATGGCCGTGCGCTCGATCTCCTTGATGGTGACCGCATCCCCGCCGATGGCCAGCACGCAGGCGGGCTCGCATGGCGCCGGGCACAGCCGCCCTGTGAACTCGGGGAAGTTGTTGGTGCTCTCCAGGTTCTCGGCGGCGCTGCGCCACTCGCCGCTGCGCGCCAGGCCGTTCCACTCCGGGATCAGGTTTCCCAGCGCGCAGGCGTTGTGGCAAAAGGGCACGCCGCAGTCCATGCAGCGCGCCGCCTGCGCCTCGACCGTGGCCAGCGGCAGTGGGTGGATCAACTCAGCGTGATCCCGAACACGCTCCGCGACCGTGCGGTACGGCGAGGTCCGCCGCGGGATCTCCAGGAAGTCGCGACGTCCCATCAGACGGCCACGCCGAGCGCTGTCCGGCGCGCGGCCAGCGCTCGCTCGTAGTCGACGGGGAGAATCTTGATGAACCGCGACAGCGACAGCGGCCAGTTCTCCAGCAGCTCCTCGGCGACCGGGCTCTGGGTGTAGGCGAGATGCCGCTCGAGAAGCTCGCGCACCACGGGGCCGTCGTTCTCGTCGTCTGGCGCGAGCAGGCGCACCATGCCGGTGTTGCAGCGCTGCCCGAACGACCCGTCCACGTTGAGCACGTAGGCCAGCCCGCCGCTCATGCCCGCGGCGACGTTGCGCCCGGTGCGGCCCAGGATGACCACGACACCGCCCGTCATGTATTCGAGCGCGTGGTCGCCCGTGCCCTCGACGACGGCCTGGGCGCCGCTGTTGCGCACCGCGAAGCGCTCGCCGGCCACGCCGCGCACGAACATCTCGCCCGAGGTGGCGCCATAGAGCAGAACGTTGCCGGCGATGACGTTGTCGTCGGCCCGGCGGCGCGCGTTGGTGGGGGGCAGGACCACGATGCGGCCGCCGCTGAGACCCTTGCCGCACCCGTCGTTGACCTCGCCATGGACGGTGATCGTGATCCCGGCCGCCAGCCACGCCCCCAGTGACTGCCCGGCGCTGCCCTGCAGGTCCAGGCGGATGGTGTCCGGAGGAAGGCCTTCGACGCCGTGCCGTGAGGCCACCTCACCGGAGAGACGCGCACCCACGCTGCGATCCCCGTTGCTGATGCGCATGCGCAGCTGCAGGGGCGTGGCGTGGTCGAGCGCATCCGTCGCGAAGGCGATGACGCGCTCGTCGATGTCCCCGGCGGCGACGTGTGCCGCGCGTGGCATCGAGTGGCGCGGCTCGCCGGGCGGCGTCAGCAGCCGGGAGAGGTCGACGTGGCCGGTGTCATCGACCTGCTCGAGCAGTTCGACGCGCCCGACCAGGTCCTCGAAGCGACGCACCCCAAGCCGCGCCATCCACGAGCGCACGTCCTCGGCAAGGAAGCGCATGAAGGTGACGATGTGTTCGGCGCGCCCGGTGTAGCGCTCGCGGAGCTGGGGATCCTGCGTGGCGATCCCGACCGGGCAGGTGTTGAGGTGGCAGACGCGCATCATCACGCAGCCCGCCGCCACGAGCGGGGCGGTGGCGAAGGCGAACTCCTCGGCGCCGAGGAGGGCGGCCACGATGACGTCGCGCCCGGTGCGCATCAGCCCATCGCTCTGCAGGACGACGCGGTCGCGCAGGCCGTTGGCGACCAGCGTCTGCTGCGCCTCGGCCAGGCCGAGCTCCCAGGGCGCGCCGGCGTGGGTGAGCGATGACAGCGGAGCTGCACCCGTGCCGCCCTCGTACCCGGAGACCACGATGTGGTCGGCGCGCGCCTTGGCGACCGCGGCGGCGACGGGGCCCACGCCGATCTCGGCGACGAGCTTGACGCTGATGCGCGCGGCGGGGTTGACGGAGCGGAGGTCGTGGATGAGCTGGGCGAGGTCCTCCACGGAGTAGACGTCGTGGTGCGGTGGAGGAGAGATCAGCCCCACCCCCGGCGTCGAGTGGCGGAGGCGCGCGATGGTGACGTCAACCTTGTCGCCGGGTAGCTGACCGCCCTCGCCGGGCTTGGCGCCCTGGGCCACCTTGATCTGGATCTCGTCGGCGTTGATGAGGAAGTTGGCGGTGACCCCGAAACGGGCGGAGGCCACCTGATGGATGGCACTGCGCCGCGAGTCGTCGCCGTCGGGGATGTAGCGGGCCTCGTCCTCACCACCCTCCCCGGTGTTGGAACGGCCGCCGATGCGGTTCATGGCGATGGCCAGCGTCTCGTGCATCTCCGGCGAGATCGAGCCAAGCGACATGGCGCCGGTGGCGAAGCGGCGCACCAGCGTGTCCGCGGACTCCACCTCGTCGAGGGGCACGGGCACGTCGGCCTCGCGGATGGCGAGCAGTCCGCGCAGGGTTCGGCGCTCCGCCGATTCGCGGTCAGCGAGGGCCACGTAGTGGCGGAAGTGCTCCGGCGACTCCGAGCGCACGGCGTGCTGGAGGGCACCGATCACCTCCGGGTTCCAGGCCCGCTTCTCACCGTCGCGCCGCCATTGGTAGGTGCCGCCGCCGTCCAGCGCCGCGGGGGGCGCACCGTCCTGCGGGAAGGCGCGAGCGTGGCGGCGCACAGCGTCGGCGGCGATGCGCTCCAGTCCGGCGCCACCGATGCGCGTCGGTGTCCGTGTGAAGTACTCGTCGACCACGTCCTCGGAGAGCCCGATGGCCTCGAAGAGCTGGGCTCCGCAGTAGGAGAGCACCGTGGAGATGCCCATCTTGGCGATGGTCTTGAGCAGTCCCTTGCGCAGCGCGCTGATGACGTTGGCCTGCGCGCCAGGACCGTCGAGGCCCTCGATGGCCCCGCTGACGGCGAGCTCGGCGGCTGTGTCGAGGAGAAGGTAGGGGTTGACCGCCTCGGCTCCGAACCCGATGAGCAGCGCCAGGTGCGCGACCTCGCGCGGCTCCGCGCTCTCCACCACGAGCCCGACCCCGGTGCGGGTGCGCTCGCGGAGCAGGTGATGGTGCACAGCGGCGGTTGCCAGGAGCGAGGGGATGGGGACGTGCGTGGCGTTGGCGCCCCTGTCGCTGATGATCAGGATGGTGCGTCCCGCGTCCACGGCGTCGGACGCCAGGCGGCAGGTCCGTCGCAGGCCCTCCTCGAGGCCGCCGGCGCCGTTGCCGGGGTGAAAGACCGCGTTGATCGTCTCGGCCGGGAACTGGCGCTGGGTGACCTGCCGGATCGTGGCCAGGTCCGCGGCCGTCAGGATCGGGTGAGGCAGCTCGAGCCGCGCCGCCTGGGTCGGGCCCTGCTCGAGAAGGTTGCCACCCGCCCCCAGGGACGTCACCAGGGACATCACCGCCGCCTCCCTGATGGGATCGATGGGCGGGTTGGTGACCTGGGCGAAGAGCTGCTTGAAGTACGAGAAGAGCGGCTGCGGGCGCGTGCTCAGCACCGCCAGGGGCGCGTCATTGCCCATCGACCCGACCGGCTCCTCGCCGCGTGCCGCCATCGGTGCGACGATGAGGCGCACGTCCTCCTCGGTCCAGCCGAAGAGGTGTTGGCGGATGCGCAGCGTGCCCGGGTCCGGCTCCTGCTGGTCGCTTCCGGGCGCCAGCTCGTCGAGGTGAACTGTGCCGCTGCGAATCCACTGCTGATAGGGGTGGCGCGCCGCAAGCAGCCGCTTGCACGCGTCGTCGTCGAGGATGGCGCCGGCCTCTGTGTCGACGAGCAGCAGCCTGCCGGGGTCGAGCCGCCACTTCTTGACGATGCGCTCCTCTGGGATGTCGAGCACCCCGGCCTCGGACGCCATCACGACGAGGCCGTCATCGGTGACCACGTACCGCGCCGGCCTCAGGCCGTTGCGATCGAGACACGCCCCCACCAGCCTGCCGTCGGTGAAAGCGATGGCCGCCGGTCCATCCCATGGCTCCAGCAGGCTGGCGTGGAACTCGTAGAAGGCGCGGCGCTCGTCGTCGAGCAGCTCGTTGCTGTGCCACGCCTCCGGGATCATCATCATCATGGCGTGCTCGATCGAGCGCCCCGACATGGTCAGGAGTTCGAGGGCGTTGTCGAACTGGGTCGAGTCCGAGCCGTCAGGGTCGAGAACGTCGCGGATCTTCTCGACATCGCCGCCGAAGAGGGCGCTGCGGAACTTCGACTGGCGAGCATTCATCCACGCCGCGTTGCCGCGCAGCGTGTTGATCTCGCCGTTGTGCGCGCACATCCGTGCCGGCTGGGCGAGGTCCCAGCGGGGAAGCACGTTGGTGGAGAAGCGCGCGTGGACGATGGCCAGCGCCGACGCCACCGCCGGGTTGCCCAGGTCGCTGTAGAAGCGGCCGAGTTGTTCGGCGGTGAGCATCCCCTTGTAGACGACCGTCCGGCTGCTGAGGCTGGCAAGGTGGAGAGCGCGCCGGTCCATGCCGCCCTGGCGTGCCCGGGTCTCGATGACGCGACGGAGCACGTAGAGGCGGCGCTCCAGGGCGTCACCCTCGAGGCCGACCGCGGCAACGAAGAACTGGCGGATGTGCGGCATGCCCGCGCTCGCCGTGACCCCTGGAACGGTGGGATCGACCGGCACGTCGCGCCAGCCGAGCAGGTGCATGCCCTCGCGGGCGCAGCAGTCCGCGATGAGGTCCTCCGCCGTCCGCCGCGCGCCGGGAGCGCGGGGAAGGAAAGCCACCCCCACGCCATAGGCGCCGGCATCGGGCAGCGCCACGGGTGAAGCCGAGACCAGGAAATCGTGGGGGAGCTGGAGAAGGATCCCGGCGCCGTCGCCTGTGTCCGGGTCGCTCCCCGTGGCACCGCGATGTCCCAGGTTGACGAGGGCGCGCATCGCCGAGGACACGATGCTGTGGTCGACACGGCCCGACGTGGTGGCGACGAAGGCAACCCCGCAGCCGTCGTGCTCGAATCGCGGATCACGGAGATCGCGGGGGGCAGGGGCGCTCATCTGTTCGATCCCAAGTAGCGTGACAGGATGTGGTCGAGCCATCAAGCCCAGCGTCGATGCCTCCAGCCACAGCAGACGGGCCCTTCATCGTAGTCAATGCCTCATTCGCTACGATCAAACCCAGTTCCCGCTCGTTCTGCACCGATCCGCCGCGCCTTCAGGCGCCAGGGGAGAGATGGCTCAGGTTACAGCGACGCCCACCGCGCCCCACGCTCAGCATGCTGAGCAGACCCTCCTGCAGCGATTCCGCCGCGACCAGCCGTGGTGGCTGCTTCCGCTCACCGTGGTCACCGTCCTCGGCGGCTTCGGCCTCTACGTCCTCTGGACCGCATTCATCGAGTCACCGCCGGGTTCCGTCAACCACGTCAGCGAGTGGGGTCCGTATCTCTCGCCGTTCTTCTCGCCGCTGATCTGGAAGAGCGGGCCGGTGAGTCCCGCCATCTTCGTGCTCTGGTCGCCGCTGATCTTCCGGGCCAGCTGCTACTACTACCGCAAGGCGTACTACCGATCGTTCTTCCTCGACCCGCCAGCATGCGCGCTGGGTGAGATGCGCCATCGCGAATACCGCGGCGAGTCCCGTCTCCCGCTGGTTCTCAACAACCTCCACCGCTTCACCCTGTACGCCGCCCTCGTGATCCTCGGCTGGCTGTGGTACGACGCCGTCCTCGCCTTCTTCTCGGTCGACCCGGCGACGCACGGCCACGTCTGGCTCGGCCTCGGCACCGGCATCATGCTGGTCAACGTCGCGCTCCTCACCGGGTACACGTTCAGCTGTCATTCGCTCCGGCACCTCGCCGGCGGAGGCCTGGACTGCTACTCGACAGCACGCCTGGGAATGGCTCGCAACCGCGCCTGGCGCCTGCTCACCAGGCTCAACTTGCGCCACCCGATGTGGGCGTGGCTGAGCCTCTTCAGCGTGATGATCACCGACGTCTACATCCGCCTGCTCCAGCACGGCGTGTTCATCGACCCCCACATCATCTTCTGATGGCCGTCGAAAGCTACGTCACCCACGAGTGCGACGTGCTCGTCATCGGCGCCGGCGGCGCGGGCCTGCGCGCGGCCATCGCAGCCGCGGAGGCGGGGTGCAGCACGATCGTGATCACCAAGTCGCTGCTCGGCAAGGCTCACACCGTCATGGCCGAGGGAGGCATCGCCGCCGGGCTGGGCAACCTCGACAGCAAGGACGGCTGGGAGGTTCACTTCGCCGACACCATGCTGGGCGGCCAGCTGGTCAACAACTGGCGGATGGTCGAGCTCTACGCTCACGAGGTCATCGACCGCGTCTACGAACTGGAGCGGTGGGGCGGCCTCTTCGACCGCACCGACGACGGCCTGATCATGCAGCGGGCCTTCGGCGCGCACAGCTTCCGGCGTCTCGCCCACGTCGGTGACCGCACCGGCCTCGAGCTGATTCGCACCTGCCAGGACAGGATGGTCCACACCGCGGGCGCCGAGTGTCTGATGGAGTACACGCTGACCCGGCTGCTCAAGAACGGTGACCGCGTTGTCGGGGCCATGGGCTACAAC
This sequence comes from Candidatus Dormiibacterota bacterium, assembly GCA_036828955.1. GTDB lineage: Bacteria > Chloroflexota > Dormibacteria > Aeolococcales > Aeolococcaceae > Aeolococcus. Next base: position 8,490 of record DAISRJ010000015.1, read on the forward strand.
CGCAACGACGGCAAGTTCGTGGTCATCAAGGCAGGCGCAACCATCCTTGCCAGCGGCGGCTGGGGACGGATGTACCGCCACACCAGCAACAGTTGGGAGGGAACCGGTGACGGCGCTGCCATGGCCTACGAGGCGGGCGCCGACCTGCTCGACATGGAGTTCGTCCAGTTCCACCCCACCGGCATGATCTGGCCGCCCGGCGCGCGCGGGATCCTTGTCACCGAGGCGGTACGCGGCGAGGGCGGCCTTCTCTACAACAACCAGCACAAGCGCTTCATGCTGGAGTACGACCCCGTCAAGCAGGAGCTCAGCTCGCGCGACGTTGTGGCGCGGTCCATCTACAAGGAGGTGCAGGCGGGGCGCGGGTCGCCGCACGGTGGCGCCTTCCTCGACATCACCCACCGCGGTGCCGAGTACATCATGCGCAAGCTGCCCTCGATGTACGAGCAGTTCCATGCCCTCGCCTCCGTCGACATCACCAAGGCGCCGATGGAGGTGGGCCCGACCATCCACTACACCATGGGTGGCATCCGCGTCGACGCGGAGACAGCGGCGACGACGGTGCCAGGGCTGTATGCGGCCGGAGAGTCGGCGGGCGGCCTCCACGGCGCCAACCGCCTCGGCGGCAACTCGCTGGGCGACATCCTCGTGTTCGGCCGTCGCGCCGGTGTCGCCGCTGCGGAGTTCGCGCGCACCGGGGGACAGACGCGAGAGGTTCACGAACGGGAGGTGGAGGCGGAACAGACCAGCCTCTTCGATCCCCTCGACAGCAGCCACGGCTGGACCGGCCGGGAGAACCCGTACCACCTCCACGAGGCTCTGCAGGCAGCCATGCAGGACGACGCCGGCATCGGCCGCAGTGAGGCATCGCTGCAACGGGCGCTGGCCAGCATCCTGGAGTTGCGCGAGCGCAGCGCGCGGATGCGGGTGGTGGGCCGCCGTGTGCTCAACCCCGGCTGGCACACGTGCCGCGATGTGACCTTCATGCTCACCGTCAGCGAGGCGATCGTGCGCAGCGCGCTGCGCCGCCAGGAAAGTCGCGGATCGCAGTGGCGCTTCGACTTTCTCGAGCAGGACGCGAAGCAGGGACAGGTCAACTACGTGTCGCGGCGCGACGGTGCCTCCATGGCAGTCGAGGCGGTGCCCCTCTCGCCAATGCCGGACAACCTCGTCAAGCTGATTCCGCGCAGCCGTTTCTACGACCCGGCCAAGCTCCCCAAGGGATACCTGCAACCCGACGACCTGCCCCCGGCCGCGCCCAAGGAGACGTTCGCATGACCATCAGCGACGCCGCGACCGCCGCCGTCGACGCGACGTCGCCCATGTCCGAGCAGGGCATGCGGGACCCGGGCCTGACCGGCGACACGATCACCCTCAACGTCTTCCGCGGCACCCCCGACGACCAGCAGGGCGACGTGACCTACCAGGTGCCCGGGGTCTCCGGCATGGTGGTGCTCGACGCCATCCACTACATCCAGCACAACCTCGACACCGACCTGGCCGCGCGCTGGAACTGCAAGGCGGCCAAGTGCGGCTCGTGCAGCGCCGAGATCAACGGGAGGCCGGCCCTGATGTGCAAGACGCGCATCGACGACCTCCCCGGCGGTCCGATCACCGTCCGGCCCATGAAGGCATTTCCACTCATCAAGGACCTGGTCACCGACGTCTCGCGCAACTACGAGATCAACAGGGCGATCCCTCCGTTCACCCACGCCCCGGACGACGGCACGCCGTGGCGCATCCGCCAGGCCGACATCGACCGCCTCTACGAGTTCCGCAAGTGCATCGAGTGCTACCTGTGCCAGGACGTGTGCCACATCAACCGCACCCATGGCCTCCTCGACCGCTTCTACGGGCCGCGCTTCTTCGTGCGCGTGGCCAGCCTCGAGATGCACCCCAAGGATGTGCTCGACCGCACCGAGCAGACGCGCGACGAGGGTGGTCTCGCCTACTGCAACATCACCAAATGCTGCACTGAGGTCTGCCCGGAGCACATCCACATCACCGACAACGCCATCATCCCGCTCAAGGAGCGCGTCGCCGACAAGCACTGGGACCCGGTGCGCTGGATGGGCCGCAGGATGTTCGGCAATCGCGACAACGACACCCAACCCCCCACACGTTCGCCGGCCGGGTAGCCGCAGCTCCGTGAGCGTGGCCATCGTCGTGGGCACGGTCGCCGCCATCCTGCTCGTTGCCGCGGTGGTCGGCATCGCCCGGAGGGGGCGCAACCCCAGCGCTGCTGGCGACCCGTCGACATTGCGCGACGCCTTCGTCGGCATCCTCATGACCGTCGGTCCGTTCTTCGGCGTGCGCTATCAGCCACCGCGCGTGGAGGTCCCCGTGGTCATGGCCCCGGCCCCTGACGACCTCGACCCCGCCACCGCAGCCCCACGCCAGGGCGACGACGAGGGTGCGCGCGAGGAAGTCTGATCGGCGGGATGGGACCGGTCAGCCGGCCGCCGCCCCGCTGAGCGGTGGCATCGACGCGTCGATGTCCTCGCGCCGCGCATCCATGATGTCGACCAGCTGCTGCACCGACGACGCCGACCGGTGCAGAGCCTCACGGTCGCTCTCAGAGAGGGCGACCTCGACCACGCCGAGCAGCCCACCCGCTCCGAGGCGGGCGGGAACGCCTGTGTACAGGCCGTTGATGCCGTACTCACCCTCCAGGTACACCGCGCACGGCAGCACCTGGTGGGTGTCGAGGAGGATGGCGTCGGTCATCTGGGCCGCGGCCGCAGACGGCGCGTAGTAGGCGCTTCCCGTCTTGAGCAGCCCAACGATCTCGGCCCCGCCATCGCGGGCGCGCTGCACGATGGCGTCGAGGCGCTCCTTGGAGATGAGCTGCTCGACGGGCACCCCGGCGACGGTGGTCAGCGAGGTGAGCGGCACCATCGTGTCGCCGTGGCCGCCCAGCACGTACGCTGCCACGTCGACCACGGAGGCGTCAAGCTCCTGCGCGATGAAGGTGCGGAACCGGGCGGTGTCGAGCACGCCGGCCATCCCGATGACGCGCTCGCGAGGGAAGCCGCTGACTGCCTTGGCGACCTGTGCCATGGCGTCGAGAGGGTTGCTCACCACCACGATCACGGCGTCCGGTGAGTGCTCCGCCACCTGCCGTGCAACCGACGCCACGATCTTGGCGTTGGTCATCACCAGGTCGTCGCGCGACATGCCCGGCTTGCGGGCCACGCCGCTGGTGATCAGCACGACATCGGAGCCGGCAGTCTCCTCGTAGCCGTTGGAGCCGGTCACGACGGAATCGTGGCCGAGGATGGGGCCCGCCTGGAGGAGGTCGAGCGCCTTGCCCTGGGGCAGTCCCTCGACGATGTCGACGAGCACGATGTCGGCGTAGTTGCGCTCGGCGAGGCGCTGCGTCAGGGTCGCCCCGACGTTGCCGGCACCGACGACTGTGATCTTGAATCGCACCTTGTCACCCTTGGTCTGGACGTGGTTACGGGGAGCGGGCGCATTGTAGGAGGCCGCGGTCGCAGCCCGCGTTTCAGCCGCTAGCATGGACCGGATGGCAGCGACGCGCCCCCGTCCACCGCGCGCGCCGCAACGCGGCCGGACCCCGGCGCGAAGCCGGCGGCGCCTCCCCGCGGGGGCCCGGGCGAGGGCGCTCACGGTCGTGGAACGCCTCCGCGCAGAGTACCCGCGAGCGACGTGCGCTCTCGTCCACGAGTCGCCGTTGCAACTGCTCGTGGCCACCATCCTCAGCGCGCAATGCACCGACGAGCGCGTCAACATGGTCACCCCGGTGCTGTTCGCGCGGTACCCGACGGCTGTCGACCTGGCCGAGGCGCGCCTCGAGGATCTCGAGGGGGTGATTCGCTCCACCGGTTTCTTCCGGATGAAGGCGCTGGCCATCCGCGAGATGGGCCAGGACGTGGTGGCGCGCTTTGGCGGTCAGGTGCCGCGCCGGATGGAGGACCTTGTGAGCCTCCGCGGCGTCGGCCGCAAGACCGCCAACGTGGTGCTCGGGGTGGCCTTCGGCGTGCCTGGTCTGCCTGTCGACACCCACGTCACGCGCCTCTCCGTCTTACTCCGCCTGACCAGCGCCAAGGACCCAGTCGAGATCGAGCACGACATCTGCGCGATGGTGCCCACTGCGGAGTGGACCGACCTGAGCCTGCGTCTGATCATGCACGGACGCCGGGTGTGCATCGCCCGGACCCCGCGATGCACACAGTGCGTCCTCAGCGACATCTGCCCGTCCGCCGACCTGGGTCCCGTGCGACCCGGCGGCCGCGCCGGCGGCCGTCACGCCACCGCCAGGACGGCGCGCCCTCGATCGCCGAGCGGAAGCTGACGGAAGCCCGGGAATGCGCATGACCGCGCCCGGTGCAGAGACGCAACAAGCGCCTCGGTGCGGCGTAGTTCGAGGTCGGTGATGCCGCAGGCGCGGGCCACCTCGTCGAACGCGACCACGCGCCCGCCGGCGGCGTTGACCCGTCCCACCCAGGCCGCGAACGACAGGGCCACTCGCGCGTAGATGAAGGGCTCGGCCTGGTGCTCGGGCATGCTCGTCTCGATGACGCTGAGGGTCTGCCCCGCGGCGACCGCGGCCATCAATGTCTCGGCCACGCCGGCCAGGAGCGGGCCTGACGCCGATCCCGCGGCGTCGTGGTAGACGAGCACGGTGCGGCCATCCGCGCGCACATGCTGGATGGCCAGCGCGCTCAGGCCGCGGTAGGGATCGAAGAAACCGACCGGGATGGTGGCGAGCGGGGCTCCGATCTCCATGGTCGGTCAGCCTGGAGGCGACGGGCGGACATCGGGGAGACGTCCCAGCCACTCGTCCCGCATGGGCGGCGTATACAGTCACAGCCATGCAGGGCGCACAGAAGTTGACGCCGCTCGATGCCTCGTTCCTTCACCTCGAAACCCCCCGGACGCACATGCACATCGGCGGGGTCGCCATCTTCGATCCCTCACCGCTCGGCACCGGCAAGGCGCTCTACGAGGCGCTCGCCCGGGCGATCGCGCCGCGCCTCGACCTGATGCCGCGGTACCGCCAGAAAGTGGAGTTCGTTCCTCTCAGCCTGGACACCCCGGTGTGGGTCGACGACCCGGACTTCGAGATGAGCAACCATCTTCTCCGCGCCGCCCTGCCCAAGCCCGGCGGCGACCTGGAACTGCAGGAGCTGATCGGCCGCGTGTTCTCGCGACCGCTCGACCGGCGCCGCCCGCTCTGGGAGATCTACATCGTCGAGGGGCTGCGCGACGGCCGCTGGGCGCTGCTCACCAAGTCCCACCACGCCATGGTGGACGGCATCTCCAACCTCGAGCTGGCCACGATCCTTCTCGACGTCGAGCCCGACCCCGAACCGGACGGCCGTGCCTTCGGGGTCTCGCACTGGGAGCCGGAGGAATCGCCGAGCAGCATGGGCCTGCTCATCAACTCGCTGCGTGAGCGGGTCACCCGACCTGCTCGTCTGCTCAGCGCTGCCCGCGCCGTCGCCGGCCAGCCCGGGCGCCTCGGCAACGCCCTGCGCGACACCGCCAGCGGCCTGGTTGCCATGGCCGACCACTTCGGCACATCGAGCTCGGCCATCAACGGCAGGACCGGCCCCTCGCGCTCCTACCGGTACAGCCGGTTTCCCCTTGAGGATTTCCGCACCATCAAAGCGGCCTTCGGCGGAACCATCAACGACATCGTCCTGGCCGTGGTGTCTGGGGGCCTTCGCCGTTTCCTCATCACCCGCGGCGTCGACCCGGAGGACGAGGCTCTGCAGGCGCTCTGCCCGGTGAGCATCCGCGACACAAGGGAGCGCACCGCTCTCGGCAACCGCCTGACCATGCTGCTCGTGAAGCTCCCCACCGCGGAGGCCGACCCGAAGCGCCGCATCGCCGCCGTGCGCAGCACCGTCGACGCGCTCAAAGCGCGCAAGCAGGCGGTCGGGGCCGACTTCCTACTCAACCTTGCCGGCTTCGCCCCCTCGACGTTGCACGCCATGGTGGCGCGGGCGTCACTCCGCCAGATCGCGTTCAACCTCATCGTCACCAACGTGCCCGGACCACAGTTCCCCCTGTACTGCCAGGGTGCCAAGCTGGTCGAGGTGTTCCCAATCGCCTTCCTGTATGACGGGCAGGAGCTGGCCATCGCGATCTTCAGCTACTGCGGGACGCTCAACTTCGGCTACCTCGTCGACTCACAGGGGATGAGCGACGTCGACGTCTTCGCCGAGTGTGTCGGGGAGGCCTTCCGAGAGCTGGTCGATGCGGCGAAGTTCGAGGCCGCGCGCCCGCCGGTGACCTCGCTTCAGCCGTCGGCGCGCCGCCAGCGCGCCGTTCGAACTACATCCGTCGGATCGACACCTAGGCGAGGCTCGGTGGGCTGAGGCGCATCGCCCAGGCGTGTGCCTGGTCGTCGGGCACGGGGCTGTGCCCATCCATGGAGATGGCGAGACGCCGCGCCTCCACCCCGTCGAGGCGGAGGCGGCCGACCTCACCGTCGTCGATGAGCCCGGCATCGATGCACACGTCGAGGAATTCGACCAGCTGGTCAGGGTCCAGCGAGTCGAGAAAGCGCATCTTGCGAATCAGTCGCTCGCGGTTGCTGGGAAGGTAGACGCCGAGGTCGGCGAACGCCAGCAGGACGGCCCGAGCGAGGTCGCGGAGTTCGTCCACTACCCCGATGGTACGCAACCCACGTGATCACGCCGCTCGGATCCGGCCACGATTCTCGCGCGCTGATGTCACCGCGCCATCCTGATGGCCGCCGCAAGGAGCGCCGCCACACCGATGGTGCGTGCCGTCGCCGCGCTGCGCCACGAGGCGTCGTCCAGGTGTGCGATCAGGTCCGCGTACATCGGGGAGTAGAGCGCATTGACGACACGCCGGTCGCTCATTGACGGAACCTCCCGGGTGGCGCTGGGGCGTCCGTCATGGACAAGCCGGAAGGCGCCGTCCTCCCAGTCCACGTCCAGGCATTGAGCCGGGCGGTCGAGGTGCACGGCGTTGGTGCGCCGCGTCCCGGCATACGAGGCGCGGACCCGGGCCATGCCCGCGGCGCCGAGGCGCACGTCGACGGAAGCCACCTCCCGGCCGCCCGGGCCCTCCCGACGACAGGCCACCACCGCGCAGTGCGGGTCGAGCAGGTGGAGTAGCGCGAGGTAGTGGACGGCGTGGTCGCCGAGGATGCCCCCTTCGTGCTCCGGGTCGGCGCGCCAGCCTCCCGCGCTCAAGGGATCGGTACCGGGTCGTTCCACGCCGACGCGCACAGTGAATGGCTCGCCGGCGCGCACACCACCGACCGCGGCGCGCGACACCCACTGCCACGGGGTGGCGTGGCGATACTGCTGGACGGTGGCGAGGGCAAGCTCGGGGTGGCGCCCGGCGAGGTCGCGCAGGCGGGCCACGTCGGCGTCGCTGATCCCGAGTGGTTTCTCGCACAGCACGTGAACGCCACGCTCCAGGGCGGCCGCCATCTCCTCGAGGTGGGCGCTTGGAGGGGTGGCGATGACCAGCAGGTGCGGCGTCGTGGCCGCGAGCATCTCGTCGTTCTCGGCGAACGCGGCGGCGTACGGATGCCGTGCGGCAACGGCGTCGCGCCTGTCGCGGTCGGGGTCGCACACGCCGACCACGCTGACGCTTCCCCCCACCTCGGCGGCGCGCAGCGCCGGCAGATGTGCCCTGGTCGCGGCCGAGCCGATGCCCACCACGGCAACCCTCAGCGGCCCGCCCCGGCGATGCTCAGCCGGCAAGCGCATCCCGCAGCGCGGTGATCGCTTCGTCGGCGCCCTGCTCGGTGAGGATGAGCGGTGGGTTGAGTCGAACTTCCGGCACATCGCCGACGATCAGGATCCCGGCATCGAGGCAGCGGCGGAAGAGGCGCAGGCAGAGGTCGCTTCCGGCCAGCTCCCCGGTCGCCGGGTCGACGAGGTCGAACCCGAGCATCATGCCCAGCCCCCGGTTGCGGGCCACGAACGGCGACGCCGCCTCGAGGGCCACGATGCCCTCGGCGAGGCGGCGGGCGGTGCGCTTGACCTGGTCGTCGAAGCCCGGCGCCTCCAACACATCGAGCACGGCGATGCCGGCCGCGCAGGCCAGCGGGTTGGCGCCGTAGCTGCTCGACGTCGCCGACAGCTGCGCGAAGAGGCTGGCGTCCCACAGCGAGCTGGGCGCGGCCACTCCACTCAGCGGGTACCCGCCGCCCATCGCCTTGCCCAGCACCAGGATGTCGGGTCGGACGTCGAACCAGTCGACGGCGAACGTGCGGCCGAGGCGGCCGAAGCCGGTGATCGACTCGTCCACGATCAGCAGCCAGCCGCGGTCGTCGCAGACGGCGCGCAGTCCGGCGAGGAATCTCCTCTGTGGTGGGCGGTTGCCCGCCGTGCCGAGGACTGGCTCGACGATCACCGCGGCGACGTCGTCGAGGTCGGCGGCGCACAGCTCGAGAGCGGCGATGGCAGCGGCGCCCTCCTCCTCGCACGACGGGTAGCTGAGGGAGTCGTGCTGATCGCAGCGCGGGTACGGGAGGGTGTGCACCCAGTCCACCCCGAGGTTGACCCGCTCCTCAGGGAACCGTCCGCCGCTGAACCGCACCCCGGTCGTCTTGCCGTGGAAGCCGTCGGAGAAGGAGATGAGGTCGCGATGTCCGGTCACCGACTGGGCGAGGCGAACGGCCACCTCGACCGCCTCGGCACCCCCGGAGTAGAGTGCGACTCGGTCAGCGCCGAAGGGCAGGACCGCGGCGAGGCGCTCCAGGTATTCGGCGTGCTCAGGGGTGTGCAGAACGCAGGCGGCGAGGCGTCGCGCCTGCCGGCCCACCGCCTCCGACCAGACCGGGTTGGCGTGACCGATCGCCGCCACACCCATGGCGGTGGCGAAATCGAGCAGCCGCCGCCCGGAGTCCGTGATCAGGTACGGCCCCTGGCCGTGGGTCACCACCAGGCCGGCCGACTCTGCGATGCGGCGGGGGCCGCCGCCGCCGTGGCGGCGCACCGCCTCGGCAACGTCGCCGGCTGGAGTGGTGTCGACTGTCGTGCTCACTAAATCGCCTCGATGTCATCGTCGCCCCCGTCGCCACGCCGGCGGATGCGGCGGACATGGGGCGCACGTTGCAGGTGGTAGGGGACGTTGATGACCACCGTCCCCGGACGGAAGAGCAACTGTGCCTTGAGCCTCAACGCCGTCTGATTGTGCAGGAGCGCGTGCCACCAGCGCGTTGCCACCAGCTCTGGCAGCACGATGATGATGGTGTCGTCACCGTGCTGCTTGTCGATGGCGTCGATGTAGCGGAGCAGCGGCCGGATGAACGACCGGTACGGAGACTCGACGATCTCGAGGGGAACGTGGTTGCCCCAGATCCCCCACTTGGCCCGCAGCCTCTCGATGTGGTGCTCGTCGTCGCAGATGTGCACGGCGATGACGCTGTCGCTGATGGCCCGGGCCATCGCCAGTGACTGCATGGCCACGCCGTTGAGCTCGGCGATGGGCACGATGCACACCGGCTTGAGGTCTGCGGGGGAGATGGGGATCTCGGTGGTGAGGTGCGTGGCCACCTCTTGGTAGTGGCGGTGAATCGCGTAGAAGACAGTGACGAAGCTCGGGATGATGATCAGCACCACCCAGGCGCCGCTGGTGAACTTGGCGGCCGCGGTGATGATGAAGACAAGGGCGGTCAGGCTCATGCCCACGGCGTTGAGCGGCAACCCCCTGCGCCAGCCGGGCTCACGGCGCTTCAGCCAGCGCATCACCATGCCGCCCTGCGACATCGTGAACGCCAGGAAGACACCGATCGTGTACAGCGGGATCAGCGAGTCCACTCTGGCGCCGAACACCCACACGAGCAGGATCGCCATCGCCGCGAGCACCACGATGCCGTTGTTGAACGCCAGCCGCTCGCCGAGACGGCGGAACTGGTGAGGAGCGTAGTCGTCGCGGGCGAGGAAGAAGAAGAGGCGGGGGAAGTCGGAGAAGGAGGTGTTCGCGGCGAGGACGAGGATGGCCGCCGTCGTCCACGTGACGAAATACAGGCCCGCGCTGTTGCTGCCGAACGCCGCGGTGGCGAACTGCACGATGATCGGCGGGTTGCTGCTCTTGTACGGATGCAGGCCGAGAAGGTGGGCGCCGAGCGTGATGCCCACGAACATGGTGCCCAGGGTCAGCCCCATCACCGTCAGCGTGGTCCGCGCGTTGTGCCAGCCGGGCGGTTTGAACGCCGGCACGCCGTCGCTGATCGCCTCGACGCCGGTCAGCGCCGTGCAACCGGACGCGAAAGCCTTGAGGATGAGCAGGATACCCACGCCCTCGATGGCATGGCCGAGCGGCGCCGTCTGCACCGGAAGCGTCGTATGAGTCGCCAGCCGGATGAATCCGACGATGAGCATCACGAAGATGCCGAAGATGAAAAGGTAGGTGGGCGCGGCGAAGATCGACCCTGATTCGCGGATGCCGCGCAGGTTGCCCAGCACGATGAGCACGATGATGCCGATGCACACGGGCACGCCGTGGTCACCGACCCACGGCACCGAGCTGGCGACGAAATCCTTACCGCTGGACACCGAGACGGCGACGGTGAGGACGTAGTCCGTCATGAGGGCCGCGGCAGCGACCAACCCGAACAACGGCCCGAGGTTGTCCTTGGCGACGATGTATGAGCCCCCGCCCGCGGGGTACGCCTTGATCGTCTGCCGGTAGCTCAGCACCACGGCGCCGAGCAGGAAGACGATCGCGCCCATGATGGGCAGCGAGTACTGCGTCGCCGCCGAGCCGGCGACCACGAGCACGACGAGGATCTGCTCGGTCGCGTAGGCCACCGATGAGAGCGCGTCCGACGACAGGACAGCGAGGGCCTTGACCTTGGTGAGCTTCTCGCTCTCCTGCTGCGCCGTGGCCAGCGGCTGACCGAGGATGAAGCCGCGGACTCTCTTGGCGAAGCGCCCCATGTCGCTGGTGGGGGCCGTGGCCCGGGCGGTGGCTTCAAGCCATCCCGGTGCAACATTCTTGAAGCCCTGGTTCTTGGGGCGCACCACGCGCACGTAGTGCTCTCCGGCCCGGCCGCGCCGCTCGAGAACACCGAGGTCGGGCTCGACCAAGTCCCGCCCGGTCTGGACGCGTGCCCGAGGGACGAGTGACCAGGACTGGCCCGCCTCGCGAAGTGCGGCCACCTCGTCTTCGGGGAGTCCTGCCTTGGCGGACTCCGACGGTTCGGGCGGCGTTTCACTCACTCTTCGTCACAAGACCCCGTCGCAGAGTGTAGTCAGCGTCCCGCAGACGCGGATCGGTGAGGGTCGGGTACGATGCAAGCGTTCCGATGGATTTCGACTTGGCCGAGTGATCGATACAACCGAGGCATCGTCCCGCGCCGCTGGCGGGGAGACGGACGGCCGCAGCACACCCGTTGTCGGTGGGGCGCGCGCTGTTGCACCGAGTGTCCGGAGTAGGGCGCCCGTGGGCGGACCGTCACCCGCGCAGCTTCCCCGGATCGTCCGTCCGCAGGGGCTGCCTCACGCGACGCGGCCGATCGACCCCCCGGCCCCGGAGCATCACCATCTGCCCTCGTGGGTGCGCAGGCTCCACGCCCAGGCACGTCCCATCCTCGCCGACCTGCTTGGCAACCTGTCCGGCGATTCGCTGCAGCGCTTCCAGGGCACGGTGGACGCGCTGATCGCCGCCATCAGCTCCGGCAAGTTCAGCCAGGCCTGGCAGTACCCCCGCGTCATCGCCGAGGGCATGGAGGTGTTCGAGAGCCATCGCCACGAGAACGCTGAGGAGCTCCGCGCCCAGCGGATCCTCGAGCAGAGGCGTAAGAAGGCGGGGGACTCGCTGCGCGAGGCCGGTGCACGGCTGGCGCCCGACGTGCTGGCGCGTCTCAACCGGACACTGCGCAGCGCGGTCACCGCCAAGGAGATCGACGCCGTGACCACCGAGATGGACCAGTCCGTGACCGTGGCGCGGAGCAGTGAGGAGCGCCGCCGCGACCGCGAGATCGATCGCACCCGCTCGCGCATCCGCAACACGCTGCCCCGCGCCGGGGCGGCCGAACCTGCCGAGACGTGGCAGGACGTGCTGCGCCGCTTCGCTGAAACGCAGGCCGCTGAGTAGACGGACCGACGGCAGGCCGCCGGTATACTCGCAGCCAGTTCAGCCAGCGCGAGGAGTTCGTTGAGCACAGCCCCCGTTGCAGCATCGCTCGACCCGGATCGGCTCGCGCCCGACGCCGGCAACCCACTGGTCGCCGACGTGATGCGCGACGAGGTGGTCTTCTGCCTCCCCAGCACCCCGGTCGACGCGATCGCCAAGCTGATGGCCGACAACGAGTTGAGTGAGATCCCAGTCCTGCTCGACCGCCGCCCGGTGGGTTATGTGCAGCAGGACGACATCCTCGACCGTCTCGTGGCCGGCGACGTCGTCATCGCCGGCAGCGACGTGGCCATGCGTCCCCCAACGACTGTGGTGCAGGCCCGCGACATCCTGCGCACCCCGCCCCTGCTCGTTGACGAGGGGCAGCAGGTGCGCGAGGTGGCGGCGATCATGGCCCAGTTGGGCCGCCAGGTGGCGCTGATCATGCATGAGGACGAGACCCCCGTCGGGATGCTGACCGCACGCGAACTCGCCGACCACCTCCTCGCGCACCCCGGGCTGTCCGGTGCCTGAGCTGGACCGCCTCGCCATCACCCTCGGCGCAGAGTGCGACGTGGAGGACACGCTGCTTGACATCCTCGCGCACCTGCGTGCGCAGCACCCGGTGCCCCTGGTGGTGTATCGCGGCGAGACGATCGAGGGCACCGTCGGCCTCGAGGTGATCGTCGCCGCGTTCGGCCGCGACCTCGGTGCGGTGCGCGTCGGCGAGGTGATGCGCCGAGCCCCAGCGCTGGACATCGGCGAGGCGACCGAGCACGGCGTCGCGGCCATGCGGGCCGCCGGCGGCGCGGCGGTGATCGTCACCGAGAGTGACGGAGGCATCTTCGCGAGGCAGCGCACCGACCGCCCCGTCGGCATGGTCACCGACGCCTTGGTGCTGGCCACAATCGGCAAGAACGTCACCGACAAGGCGCCCATGAAGATCCTTGCCGGGCACCGCGACCTGGGCTTCAACGTGCCCGTCTCGCCGTGTCAGCGCAACTGTCCGATCAAGCAGGACATCGCGACGTACGTCGACTATGTGAGCCAGGGTCGTTACGTCGACTCCTGGGCGGTCATCCACGAGACCAACCCCTTCCCGAGCATGCTGGGACGGCTCTGCAACCACCCCTGCGAGACCGACTGCAAGCGCGGCTGGGACCCCGGTGAGGAGCCGGTCACGATCCGCTCCATCAAGCGCTTCAGCACTGATTTCGCCTTCAAGCAGAACCTCTGGATCGATTACAAGGTGGCTCCCCCCAACGGGCGCCACGTGGCCGTGGTCGGGGCCGGCCCGGCCGGTCTCACCTGTGCCCTCGACCTGCGCGTGCAGGGGTACGAGGTTGTGGTGTACGAGCGCGAGGCCAAGGTGGGCGGCCTGTTGAGCACCTCGATCCCGCCCTTCCGATTCGACCACACCCAGCTGCAGTGGGAGCTGGACATGATCCTCGCCACCGGTATCGATGTGCGCACCAACAGCAACATCGGCGTTGGTGACAACGATGTCAAGATCGAAGATCTGCTCACCGAGTACGACGCCGTGTTCGTGTCGATCGGCATGATGAAGGGGCGCATCCTGCCCATCCCGGGGAGCACCCTGACCCAGGTCACGGACGCGATGACGTTCCTCCGCCAGATCTCCTACGACCGCATGCCCGACCATTTCCCGGTGGCGGGGCGCGTGGTCGTGGTCGGCGGCGGCGCCATCGCCACCGACGCATGTCAGAGCTCGATCAAGCTGGGCGCCAAGCAGGTGTGGATGGTGGCGATCGAGCCCGAGGACCGGCTCCCGGCGTTCGGCAACGAGCTCCATGAGGCCAAGGAGATCGGGCTCAACATCAAGTGCGGTGTGATCGTCAAGGAGGTCCAGGCCGACGAGCGCGGCAACGTCCTCGCCGTCAGCTTCGCGCCGTTGCAGCCGATGGAGTTCGACCCGCTCAGCGGCAAGCTCATCTTCTCCTCTGTGAAGGAGGACGAGAACGCCCAGCGCTGGACTGTCCCCGCCGACCTCGTCATCTTCGCCTCGGGCCAGATCATGGAGGCTCCGGGGGAAGCCGTTCCGCTGACCCAGCGGGGCCTGGTCGCCGCCGACCGCGGCGGCCACACCGGCGTTGACAGGCTGTTCTGCGGCGGCGACTGCGTGCAGGGCCCGTCCTTCATCGTGGACGCCGTCGCCTGGGGCCACCGCGTGGCGCGCTCCATCCGCGAGTACCTCGGCGACGACCTGCCCGCCGTCGAGCGCGTCTATCAGACGATCGTCGAGCGCACCGACGACCACCGCCAGTCCGAGGTGTTCGCGCGCACCGAGCCGTCCATCCTCGAAGCCTCCAAGCGCTACGACATGACCGAGTGCGAGCTGCCATGGAGCGACCGCGAGGCGATCGTCCAGTCGATCAGGTGCTTCCAGTGCGACTCGGTGCACCACTACGACACGGCGGTCTGCGTGCTCTGCGGTGCCTGCGACGACGTGTGCCCGGAGAAGGCGATCGACGTCGTCGTCTTCGGTGAGGACCGCGAGCGCTCGTCCGGCGGCGAGACCAAGGTGTGCGAGACGTCCGGTGGTGATCCCCTGTCGGGGGGCTACGAGGGCGAGATCTTCATCAACTACGACCGTTGCACGAACTGCCGCATCTGCGAGGACCACTGCCCGGTCAACTGCATCACGTTCGAGCGGGTGCGCTTCATCGACGACACCATGCGAGTGGTGGAGAAGCCCCGCATCAGCGTCGAGCTTCCACTGGTCGCGGTGCGCTGAGGCCGCCCACGCCGGCCGCGGGCCCGGCCGACGAGGTCCTGATGAGACGGGCACTGCGCCTGGCACGGCGAGCGGGGCAGCGAGGCGAGGTGCCGGTGGGTGCCGTGGCGGTGCGTGACGGCGAGGTGATCGCGGCGGCTTCGAACCGTATCGAGCGGTCTGCAGACGCGACCGCCCATGCCGAGATGCTGGTGCTGCGCCGCGCGGCGGCGGTGCTCGGCGGCTGGCGGCTCACCGGGGTGACCGTGGTGGCCACGCTGGAGCCCTGCCCGATGTGCGCGGGAGCGATGGTGCAGGGTCGCATCGACCGCTGCGTCTACGGTGCTCGTGACCCCAAGAAGGGCGCCGACGGCAGCGTCTACGACGTCCTGCGTCATCCCCTCAACAACCACCGCGTCGGCGTGGCCGAGGGCGTGCTGGGCGACGATTGCAGCCGGCTGTTGATCGACTTCTTCCGCGGCCGGCGGGGCGGCTAGGCGCGTGGCCTGCGACTGGCTCCTCATCGACGGCTCCAGCCTCATCTTCCGCGCGTTCCACGGCATCCCGCGGACGGTCCGATCACCCGACGGCCACCCTGTCAACGCCGTCCGAGGGTTCATGGACGCCCTGGCACGACTGGTCTCGACGCGGCAGCCCCGGCGCCTTGCCGTGGCCGGCGACGCTGACTGGCGCCCGGCATGGCGCGTGGAATTGATCCCGGGCTACAAGGCTCACCGCACCGCGGAGCCTGTGCCGCCCGAACTCGCGCCGCAGATGCCGCTCATCGACGAGGTCCTCGCGGCCGTCGGCATCGACTCCGTCGGGTTACCCGACTACGAGGCCGAGGACGTCATCGCCACCTGGACCGCCAGGGCCGAGGGAACGGTCGAGATCGCCAGTGGAGACCGCGACCTGTTCGCGCTCATCGAGGATCCGCGGGTGTCCATCCTCTACCCGGAGAAGGCCGGGCTCACCGTTGTCACCGAGGCTGAGGTGACCCGCCGCTACGGCGTCCCGGGTCGCAGCTACGCCGATTTCGCGATGCTGCGCGGCGACCCGTCCGACGGGCTGCCTGGTCTCAAGGGCGTGGGCGCCGTGGCCGCGGCGGACCTGGTGCGCCGCCACGGCGGAGTTGCCGGCGTCCTCGCCGACGCCCGCCTCACCGACAGCCAGCGCGAGTACCTCGCCGCGGCATTGCAGGTTGTTCCGCCGGTGCCGGACCTGCCCATCGAGTTGCCCCCCGGGCGCCGCGACGCGTACCCCGTGGACGGCGAACGCCTCACCGCCCTCACCGAGCGCCTCGGCCTCGGCTCGGCGACGGAGCGCCTCCTTGCCGCCCTGGCGGCGCTGGCCAGGCAGCCGTCCGCGGACTGAGGGGCAGGGGGCCGATCCTCAGGCGGCTGGGGGAGCCATCCCGGGGTTGACGCGCTGCCAGAGACCGTGGTCGCGCCACCCGCCGGCGATGGCCAGGTAGGCGGCGGCCGCGCCGATGGGCTCGAAACCGCAACGGCGTAGGACGGACTCCGACGCCACGTTGTCCACCAGCGTCGCGGCCTCGATGCGGTGCAGGGCCAGGCCGGTGAAGGCGATGTCGACGAGGGCGCCGACGGCCCACGAGGCGATTCCCAGGCGCAGCCTGGCGCCGTCCACGGAGTATCCGAGCCTGGCGCTGCAGAAGGGCCCGCGTGACACGTCGGAGAGGATGGCCTCGCCGACCAGCTCGCCGTTCTCGCGGACCAGGAAGGGGAACATCCGCCCGGCGGCCACGTCGCCCTGGGCGCGGTCCACGCGCGACGACTGGCCCGCCGGGGTCCAAAAGGCCTCGTCACGGTGCGGTTGCGTGGGGGTCAAACGGTCGCGGTTGCGAGCCCAGTAGGCACCCATGCTGTCGGCGTCGGCGACCGTCCACAGGGTCAGCGCCAGGGCGCCGCGCCGGCCTGCCGCGGGGTGTGAGCGCGTCAGAGCCTGCATCGTGTCAGCCGGAGCGGACTGCCGTGGCACGCCAGGCCCTGACCCGTCCATCGACGATGTTCACCTCGAAGATTGCCGGTTCGACACTGCGCAGGTCCCAGCCGTCTGCGAGGGCGGTCTCGATGTCGATGCGACGGACGCGGCGCGGGCCCCAGTGTCCAGGAGCCTCGTCGCTGAACACCAGCATGTGGTAGAGGCCGCCGATCGCCGTGACGCGACGGACCGATTCGACGTAGCGCGCCCTTTCAGCGTCGTCGAAGAGATGGAACACACCGCTGTCCATGACCGTGTCGAAGATCGTGTCGAGAACGCTGAGGTCCATGGCGTCGGCCACTTCGAAACGTGCCCCGGCGAGCCCGCGGTTGACCGCCCTCTGGCGAGCAATGGCGATTGCCTCCACGGACGAGTCGACGCCCGTGGCCTGCAGCCCCCTGGAGGCCGCCGTCAGCGCCAGTTCCCCGGTCCCGCAGCCGACATCGAGGACGCGGCCCGAGACCTGCCCGGCCTCGAAGAGCTCGAGGAGCGCAGGCTGAGGGCGGCCGATCTCCCACGGCGGCGTGCCCCGGTAGACGTCGTCGAAGCTCACGAAAGGAGCGATCGGGTTGAACGGGGGGTCGGTCGCCACATGAGCAGTCTGGCGCGCCGACGCACACCCACGACGCCGGACGGTCGCCGTGGCCGTGCACAAGGGCAGAGCGCGACCGTCGTTACAAAGGTGACCTCCAGGTCGTCGCCGCGTAACGAGCCCGATCGCGTCTGCGCCGCGTGAAAGCCGGTCGATGACCATGTCACCGCGTCAATCGACACAGGGGGGGCATCGTGACCAATCGGCGACTGTGCGTGGTGGGGACAGCCGCGGCTGCCTTCTGCACGGCATTGGTGCTGGCCATGCTGCTCGCGCCTGGAGCAGCCACCCGCCCACTCGACGAACTCAGCGAACTCGTCGCCCCGATGCTCGCAGCCACCGCCTGCGTTGTGGCAGGACGCCGCAAGGCGGCCCGAGTGCGCACCGCCTGGTACCTCATCGCCGCCGGTGCAGCGGCTCGCGGCGCCGGCCAGGGTGCATGGTGCTGGCTCGACCTCGCCCTGCACCAGGGCAACCCCTTCCCGTCCATCGCCGACGCCGGCTTTGCAGCGGCGGTGCCACTTCTCCTCGCCGGCCTCCTGACCATGCCGTTCTGGCCGGCAGGACCGGTTGCCAAGCTGCGCGTGGTTAGCGACGGTCTGCTCGCGGCCGGGGGCATCCTCCTGCTCGGCTGGCACACCGTTCTCACGCCCGTTCTCGCCGGCTCCGCGGGCAGCGCCCTCAGCCAGGGCCTCAGCCTCGCGTACCCGATCGGGGACGTGATCGTGATGACGGTCCTGGCGATGATGTGGTCGCGCGCGTTGTCCTCGTCACGAACGCCGATCCTGCTCATCACCGCCGGCGCGCTCCTCATCGCGGTGTCCGACATGGGGTCCGCGTATGCGCGTGCACGGGGCTCCTTTGGCTCGGCCAACCTCGTCGACATCGGCTGGGTGGCCGGCTACCTGGTCCTCGGCCTGGCGGCGCTGTCCGCGTTGGGGCGACGGGAGAGCGCCAGGCAGCTCCTGCCGCCGACTCCATTGAGTGCTGTGGTTCCGTACCTGCCCCTGCCGGTGGTGATTGCCCTCGCGCTGCGCGAGTGGCTGTCCGACGGGGTGATCAGCCCGTTCACCCTGCTCATCGGCCTGGCTCTTTTCGTACTCGTCCTGCTCCGACAGGGACTGGCCGTTCGCGAGAACGTGCGCCTGGTCCGCCTCCTCGCCTCCAACGAGTCCGAGCTCAGCCACCGTGCCGAACACGACCCCCTCACCGACCTCAACAACCGGGGCAGCTTCATCCACCTGGTCGACGAATGGCTCAGCGATCCCGCGTCAGACCGGATCTGCGCCGTGATGTTCGTCGACCTCGACGACTTCAAGCACATCAACGACAGCCTCGGCCACGCCATGGGAGACGAGGCCATCGTTGCCGTCGGCGAGCGGTTGCGCTCCTGCATGCGCAGCCACGACCTCGTGGCACGTCTCGGCGGCGACGAATTCGCGATCTTCCTCACCCGCCTGCCCAACGTCAACCAGCTCGTCGCCATCGCGGAGCGCCTCATCGAGAAACTCAACGAACCCTTTCAGAGTGCCGACATGCACGCCTCGGTGTGCGGCACGATCGGCATCGCCATCGCCGAGGCCGGTGATGACGCCGCCGAGCTTCTCCGCCGCGCCGACATCGCCATGTACGCGGCCAAGGCCCGCGGGAAGGGGATGTTCGGCATCTTCGAGCCGAGCATGCACGTCGCCATGTACGCACCCCTGGAGCGGCGCGCCGACCTCGAGCGTGCCGTGGAGGCGGAGGAGTTCGCGCTCCATTTCCAACCCGTGGTGGACGTCCCCACGCGCGCCATCGTCGGCGTCGAGGCGCTGATCCGCTGGGAACATCCCCGCCTCGGCATGGTCGGGCCGCTGGACTTCATCGACGACCTCGAGAACGCCGGGTTGATGATCCGCGTCGGCACCTGGGTCCTCAACGAAGCCTGCCGCCAGGCGATGCGGCTGCGCGGCATGACCGGGGACGATCTCTTTGTGAGCGTCAACGTGAGCAGCTCGCAGATGCTCGACAGCGGTTTCGTCGCCGTCGTCTCTGACGCGCTCGCAGGGAGCGGGCTGCCGGCCGAGGCGCTGGTCGTCGAGCTGACCGAGAGCGTCAGCGTCGGGGAGAGCGAGGTGGTGGGTCTGCGGCTGGGTCAGGTGCGCTCGATGGGCGTGCGAGTGGCCATCGACGACTTCGGCAGCGGCTACTCGTCGTTCACACTCCTGCGCCGATTGCGCGTGGACATCCTCAAGATCGACAAGTCCTTCATGGACGACCTGCTCGCGGGCGGCTCCGGCACCGCGCTCGTCGAGGGGATGATCGGCCTCGGCAACAGCCTCGGCCTGCTCACCATCGGCGAGGGGGTGGAGGAGGGCGCCCAGCACGCAGCCCTGGTGAGGCTGGGCTGCAGCATGGCCCAGGGGTATCTGCACGCCCGGCCCATGACGATGGACCAGATCGCCGAGCGCTGCCTCGTTCGCACGCCCGCGGCAGCAGAGGTCGCGAGCGCACGCTGACACGCATTGGCGCGACCGGGTGGAACGGCCGCGCGGTGCTAGGCTGATCGCGTGGCCACCGACAAGACCGTCCACCTGACCGCCGAGGGCCAGGCCCGCCTCGAGGAAGAGTTGCACGACCTCGTCGAGAACCGCCGCCCGGTCATCGTGCGCCGCGTGGCCACGGCGCGCGAGGAGGGTGACCTCAGCGAGAACTTCGCCTACCACGACGCTCGTCGCGAGCTTGGTCTCCTCGACGGCCGCGTGCAGACGATCGAGGCGATGCTGCGCAACGCCAAGGTGATGCAGACGACCGTCGGCGACGTCGTCGGGCTGGGCTCCACGGTGACCGTTCGCGACGAGTTCGGCGAGTCGACGTACGTGATCGTCGGCCCTGTCGAGGCCGACGTGGCAGCCGGCCGCATCTCGATGGTCTCGCCGCTGGGGGCTGCGCTGATGGGCCGGACGGTGGCGGATGAGGTCAGCTTCAGCTCACCGGGCGGCGCGCGCAGCGCGGTCATCGAGTCGGTTCGCTGACAGTCGCGCTGGCCTGACCGATGCGACGCGGCGCCGCCGTGCTCTTTGCGGTGCTGGTCCTGGGCGGCTGTGGCTCCGGGCCCGCCACCTCGTCGGCGCCGGCACCGACGGCGCCCGCTCACGTCACGGCCACCTACTGCAGCGACGGAGGCAGCGCCGAGACCCTCGATGTGTACGAGCCGTCGCACGGCACAGCTCCGCACCCACTGCTGGTGGTCATCCACGGCGGCTCGTGGGCGTTCGGCAGCTCGGCCCTCGCGGGCCAGAACCCGCTCGCCCGCATGACCGTGGCGGCCATGCTCAGCCGGGGCTTCGCGATCGCCTCCATCAACTACCGGCTGGCCCCAGCCAACCCGTGGCCGGCGCAGATCATCGACGTGCGCTGCGCCGTCAGGTACCTCCGCGCCACCGCTGCCCACTGGAACGTCGACCCGCAGCGGTTCACGGCCCTCGGCACAAGCGCGGGGGCGCAGCTGGCCAGCCTGGCCGCGCTCTCGGCAGGCGCCGAGCCGCAGTGGGACAACGGCCTCTACGCCGGCGAGTCCAGCGGCTTCGCGGCCGTTGTCGACTGCTGGGGCCCGGCTGACCTCACCGCTCCCGGGTGGAGCGCGCTGGCGGCGGCCATCGCGCAGCCGGTCTTCCGGGCGGCGGTCGGTTCGGACAGCCAGGCGTTGCGGGACGCCTCGCCGGTGATGTGGGTCCACGCGGGCGCACCGCCGTTCCTGATCATCCAGGGCTCCAGCGATACCCTGGTTCCTGCGCAGCAGTCGGCTGAGCTGCAGGCGAGGCTGGCCGGTGTCGGCTCCGTGGCGACGCTGATACCGGTCGCCAATGCCGGGCACGAGCTGCGCCCGGCCGGCGGTGCCATCAGCCCCGGCCTGGACGTGCTCACAACGCGCGTCGTGGACTTCCTGCAGTCAGCTGCCGGTTGACGGGGTCTTCGGTTCCCTGCCGAGCGGGATCGTCGACCGCCGCCAGATGAACAGTGCCACGACCATGGCGACCACGAGAACGATGAGCAACAGCAGCTGCACCCAGTAGACGAAGAACTGCGGCCCGCTCTGAAGGCAGGTCGAGGAAGAGGTGGATACGGCCGTCGAGGCGCAGCTGTCACTGCTGGCTGTGAGGATGAGGATCCGCCGCACGCCGGCGATGAGCCCGACGACGAGGAACGGCTCGGCCGCAAGAGCGTGGTCGCGCAGCGTGATGCGCACCGTGTGCAGCAGTTCCACGACCATGAACACCAGGAGGGTCTCGTCGAGGACGTGGACGATCATGTTGTGGATGTTGTTGACGTCGAAGTTCCGCGCGATGTACAGCCCGGCGCCGAACATCAGGAGGCTGCCGCTGCCGATCAGGAAGAGGGCGATGATCGCGTAGATGGCGTCCTCGACCACCTCGAGCACGACCAGCCCGAAACGGTGCCCCGGCGTGCGCCGCAGCGCGTTCATCTGGGGCGCGTGCGGCGCCGGTGGTTGATCCGTCATGGTCCTCGGGGGACATGGTAGTCGCGATCAATCGTGCCCAACGAAAGACGACGCAGCATCCAGTGACCGCACAGACATGCGCACCTGCGCCAGTCTCGCCGTCCTGTGCCCGTCGAACCGATCCCGCTCACACATGTGCCAGGGCCCTCGATAGGCACGCATCGATGACCGCGGACATCACCGCGGTGGCGCCGCTGCGGCCCAGCCGCGGCGCCAGGCGGGCCACCCTCGCGGCCACGTCGGCTTCGCGACGGCGGTCGCGGATGGGCACCCCCTCTCTGACCTTGATCCCCTCGATGTGCGCGACCACAGTGGCACGCCGTTCCAGAAGCAGAGCAAGCGCGGAGTCGACACCGTCGATGGCCGCGCGGCACTCCTCGACCGTGTCAGCCGCCGCGGGCCTGGCGACCGCCGCAAGCAGCTCGCAGGCCACGACGATCTCCGCGAGTGTCCGCGGTGTGATCGCCTGCGCGGCGTCGCAGAGGGCGTCCGCCGAGGACGGGTGGCATTCGATGAGCAGGCCGTCGGCGCCCCCGGCAACCGCAGCCATGGCGAGCGACGGCACCCACGCGGCGCGGCCGGCGGCGTGGCTGGGATCGACGATGACGGGAAGGTCGGTCCTCTCGCGCAACACCGGGATGGCCGAGAGGTCGAGCGTATTGCGGGTGGCGGTTTCGAAGGTGCGGATGCCGCGCTCGCAGAGGACAACACGGTCGTTGCCCTCGTGCAGGACGTAGCCGGCGGCACCCAGCCACTCGTCCACCGTCGCCGACATGCCCCGCTTGACCACGACCGGCAACCCCGATCGCGCCGCAGCCCGGAGCAGCGGAGCGTTGTGCATGGAGCGCGCGCCGATCATCAGCACGTCGACGTGCGGCGTCAGCTCGGCGACCTGCTCGACCTCCAGCGGCTCCGCCAGGATGGGCAGACCGGTCGCCTCACGGGCTTCGTCCAGCAGCTCGAGACCGGCGCGGCCCATCCCCTGGAATGCCTCGGGGTGCGTCCTGGGCTTGTGCACACAGCCGCGCAGGATGGACGCGCCGGCCGCGGCGGCGGCGAGCGCATGCGCCACGTAGTCGGGCTCCACCGCGCACGGACCGCTGATGACGGGCACAGACGCGCCGCCGACAAGGACGTCGCCGATCGCGACGCCGCGCGCACGATCACGGCGTGTGGCGCTGGGGATCAGTGCCTCGATGTCCACTGTGAATGACCTCCGTGAAGTGCGAGGGTCACTCCGCGGGGCTCTGCCGAGGACCGACCCATCATTGATGGAACCAGCCTCGGTGACGACTGCGCGTTAGGCTTGAATTGCCCTCGGCAGCCGCCTGGCTGGCCGAGCAAAATAGAAGCGCACGCTCTGTCGCATGGCCGGACCGTAGCACGAGGCTCGGCGGCGACGCAAGCAACAATCGGATGGGACAGCTGCGGCGCCGCGGTGGGGGAGACTCGATAGACTCCCGCCGGACATGGCTGAGAACGGCAGCAAGCGCCACAGCGCGGCGATGACCGACGGGCCGCACCGGGCGCCCGCCCGCTCCATGCTGCGCGCCATCGGCTTCACGTCCGAGGATCTCGCCAAACCGATCATCGGTGTCGGTCACTCCTGGATCGAGACGATGCCGTGCAACTTCAACCACCGCGTGCTTGCCGAGCGTGCCAAGGCCGCGATCCGCGCCGCCGGCGCAACCCCGATGGAGTTCAACACCATCGCCATCAGCGATGGCGTGTCGATGGGCACCGAGGGGATGCGCGCGTCGCTGGTTTCTCGTGAGGTGATCGCCGATTCCATTGAACTTGTGGCGCGCGGCCACTCCTTCGACGGGCTGGTGCTCATCGTCGGGTGTGACAAGACGATCCCGGCCGCGGCCATGGCACTGTGCCGTCTCGACATCCCCGGCGTGGTCCTCTATGGCGGCACCATCGCCGCCGGCCGCCACCGCGGCCGCGACATCACCCTCCAGGACGTGTTCGAGGTCGTCGGCGCGTACGGTGCCGGCACCGTCGACGCTGCTGAGGTCGAGGCGGTGGAGGCGGCGGCGTGTCCGGGCGCCGGCGCCTGCGGCGGGCAGTTCACGGCCAACACCATGAGCACGGCGATGGAGTTCCTCGGGCTCAGCCCGGCGGGAGCCAACGACATCCCGGCCACCCATCCCGACAAGGTGCTCGCGGCCGAGGCGGCGGGCCGCCTCGCGGTGCAGCTCGTCGTCGATGACGTACGGCCGCGCACGATCGCGACCCGTGAAGCTTTCGAGAACGCCATCGCGTGCGTGGCTGCCAGCGGCGGCTCGACCAACGCGGTGCTGCATCTTCTCGCGGTCGCCGCCGAGGCTGGGGTGCGCCTCGACCTCGACGACTTCGACCGCATCTCGGCGCGCACCCCGATCCTCGCCGACCTCAAGCCGGGCGGTCGCTTCGTCGCCGCCGATGTCCACGCCGCCGGCGGCCTGGCCCTCCTCGCCCAGCGTCTCGACAACCTCGGTGTGCTCAACGCCGGCTGCCGCACCGTCGACGGGCGCACCATCGGCGAGATCGGCGCGGCAGCGCACGAGACGGAGGGCCAGCAGGTCATCCGCCCGCTGTCCTCACCACTGAAGAACCGTGGCGGCATCGCCATCCTTCGCGGGGCGGTGGCGCCCGAGGGCTGCGTGGTCAAGCTCGCCGGGCACGACCGCACCACCCACCGTGGGCCGGCGCGAGTCTTCGATGGCGAGGACGCGTGCTTCGCGGCGGTCCAGGCGCATGAGATCGTCGACGGCGACGTCGTGGTGATCCGCTACGAGGGCCCGGTGGGGGGCCCGGGCATGCGCGAGATGCTCTCCGTGACCGGCGCATTGGTCGGCGCCGGCCTCGGCGACACCGTCGCCCTCATCACCGACGGCCGCTTCTCCGGCGCGACGCACGGGCTCATGGTCGCCCACGTCACCCCGGAGGCTGCGTTGCGCGGTCCTCTCGCGGCTCTTCGCGACGGCGACATCATCACGATCGACATCGACTCGCGACGGATCGATGTCGATGTCCCCGCCACCGCGCTGGCCGAGCGGCTCAGCTCCTGGGCGCCGCCACCACCGCGATACCCGTTCGGGGTCCTCGCCAAGTACGCCGCAACGGTGGGCTCGGCGTCGCGCGGGGCGCTCACCTCGCCGGTGCCGGAGCCCGCGAACATGGAGACCGCCGCCGGCTGAGCCGGCCTGCGAATCGCCAGGCGCCGGCGGTGCACGCCCTGCGCCGCAACGCGATCGTATGGGATCGAAGCGCCGCTCTCACGGGCCTGTGCTTGACGGTTCCGACGGCCCTCGCGTAGGCTACCGGCGCGTGAACAAACTGCTCGTCGCCGTCCTTGTACTCCTTGGGCTGCTCCTGATTGGGAGCGGGACCTCGAGGTTCCGGACGCGGCGCGTGCCCGAGTAGGCACAAACCAGAACCGGATCACGAAGGGTCCCCTCTCCAGAGGGGGCCCTTTCTTTTTCGCCCACCACACCGCCAGACCCAAGGAGCACCTCATGGACGACCAGGGCCGGAGAGCCGACCCCGCAAGCCGGCGGGCCACCCCATGATCCACGCGCAGACCGACGAGGAGACGGCCCCGGAGCCGCGCGTCCTGACCGGCGCTGAGATCGTCTTCGAGTGCCTCCTCGCCGAGGGGGTGACCACAATCTTCGGCTATCCCGGCGGCGCCAACCTGCCCTTGTACCAGCACCTGCCGCAGTACCCGGGCCTGCACCACGTGCTGGTCAGGCATGAGCAGGGTGGCGCGCATGCCGCCGACGGCTACGCGCGCAGCCGACCGGGCGCCGTGGGCGTCGTCTTCGCGACCAGCGGCCCCGGTGCGCTGAACATGGTCACCGGCCTGGCCACCGCCTACGCCGATTCGGTGCCGGTCGTGGCCATCACCGGCCAGGTGGCCATCACCGCGGTGGGCACCGACGCCTTCCAAGAGTCCGACGTCATCGGCTCGACCATGTCGGTCACCAAGCACAGTTACCTGGTCACCCGGGTCGAGGACATCGCGCCCACGATCCGCGAGGCGTTCCACGTGGCCCGCTCGGGCCGCCCCGGACCCGTCCTCATCGACATCCCCAAGGATCTCCAGCAGGCGAGGACCGAGCTGCGTCTCTCCGACGAACCGGTGCGCCTGCGCTCCTTCCCGGCCCCGCCGCTGCCCGACGACATGAAACTGCGGCGCATCGCGCAACTGATCGACGAGGCGGCGCGGCCGGTCATGCTCATCGGTCGCGGTGTGATCATCTCGCAGGCGGAGCAGGCGGTCATCGATCTCGTCGAGCGCGCCAACATCCCGGTCGGCTGGACGCTGCTGGGCACCGGCGCGTTCCCGGTCCGCCACCCGCTGGCGCTCCAGATGGTGGGCTTCATGGGCGCCGGCTACACCAACCTTGCGGTCTGTGACGCCGACCTGCTGATCATGGTGGGAATGCGCTGCGACGACCGTGTGACCACGCGGCTCGACTCCTTCGCACCCCGCGTGGAGCACATCGTGCACATCGACATCGACCCGGCCGAGATCGGCAAAAACGTGGTGCCGCATGTGTCGGTCGTCGCCGACGCGCGCAAGGCGCTCACCGCGCTGCTGCCGCTCGTCAAGCCCAAGCGTGAGCACCACTGGCTGACCCGGATCGACCAGTGGAAGGAGGAGCACCCCGTTCGCTTCGTGTCGAACAACGGCCTGCTGCAGCCCCAGGAGGTGCTCATCGAGATGTACGCGCGCTGCCACGATGAGGCCATCGTTCTCGCCGACGTCGGCCTCAACCAGATCTGGGCGGCGCTGTGGTTTGACTACGCCAAGCCGGGCCGCTTCCTCAACTCCGGTGGCACCGGAACCATGGGCTTCGCCTTCCCCGCCTCCATGGGTGCCAAGCTCAGCAACCCCGGTAAGACGGTGTTCTGCGTGAGCGGGGAGGGCGGCTTCGTGATGAACATGCAGGAGATGGCGACGATGGTGGAGGAGAACATCGACGTCAACGTGCTCATCCTCAACAACTCGTCGCTGGGCATGGTCCGGCAGTTCCAGGACGACTTCTACGGAGGGATCCGTTCAGCCGTCGACCTGACGTTCACCCCCAACTTCGTCAAGCTGGGCGAGGCGTTCGGCATGAAGGCGATGACCACCGACCGTCGGGAGGACGTCGGGCCCATGCTCGACGAGGCGCTGGCGCACCGCGGACCGGTGCTGATGAACTTCAACATCGACCGCGACGCCAACGTCTACCCGATCGTGCCGCTGGGCAAGGGCATGCTCGATTTCGTGGAGGCGTCGTGAACCAGAGCCGCCTCCTCTCCGTGCTCGTCGAGAACAAGCCCGGCGTCCTCAACCGCGTGGCCTCGGCCGTGCGTCGCCGCGGCTTCAACATCGATTCGCTGTCGGTCGGGCCCACCGACGACGGCTCCGTGTCTCGGATGACGATCGCAGTCCACGTCGGCCACCAGCAGGCGGAGCAGGCCACCAAGCAGCTGGCCAAGCTCATCGACGTGATCACGATCGACGACGTCACCGAGCAGCGGGTCGTGGCCCACGAGATCCTCCTGATCCGCATGCATGCGCCGCTCTCGCAACGACGCCACGTGCTCGACATCGTCGACATCTACCGCGGCCGCGTCGTCGACATCGCCTCCGAGTCGATGATCATCGAGGTCACCGGGTCGACCGAGAAGATCGACAATTTCATCGACCTGATGCGCCCCTTCGGCATCAAGGAACTGGGCCGCAGCGGCGCCGTCGCGCTGGTTCGCGGCGATGATGCGCGCCTCCGCCTGATCGACTTCGTTCCGCCGCAGGATGAGCAGGCGGTCATCCCCCCCGCCGGTGACCGAACCGGGCCCGTCGACATGACGGGCAATGTCTGAACGCAAATGAGGACTGACTGATGGTTGCCCGGATGTACTACGACGCCGACACCGACCCGGAAGTGCTGAACGGCTCGCGCATCGCGGTGCTCGGGTACGGGTCGCAGGGGCACGCGCACGCCCTCAACCTGCGCGACTCGGGATACGACGTCCGCGTCGGACTTCCCGAGAGCTCACGCAGCCGCGCCGCCGCCGAGGCCGAGGGCCTGCGCGTGATGACCCCGGCGGAGGCCGTCGCCGAGGCCAACGTGATCATGGTGCTGGCCCCGGACACAGCCCAGAAGGCGCTGTACGAGAGCGAGGTCCGCGACAACCTCCAGGCCGGTGACCTGCTCCTGTTCGCGCACGGCTTCACCATCCGCTTCGGCCAGATCACACCGCCCGCGGGCATCGACGTGGCCATGATCGCCCCCAAGGGACCCGGTCACCTGGTGCGCAGGACGTTCGTCGACGGCCAGGGCGTGCCCTGCCTCGTCGCCGTCGAGCAGGACGCCACCGGCTCGGCGTGGCAGCGCGCGCTCGCGTACGCACGCGGCATCGGGGGGACGCGGGCGGGGTGCCTGCGCACCACCTTCGCCGAGGAGACCGAGACCGACCTCTTCGGCGAGCAAGCGGTGCTGTGCGGAGGCATCTCCAACCTTGTGAAGGCGGGATTCGACACGCTCGTCGATGCCGGGTACCAGCCTGAGCTTGCGTATTTCGAGGTGATGCACGAGCTCAAGCTGATCGTCGACCTCATGTACCAGGGTGGCCTCTCCTACATGCGCTACTCGGTCAGCGACACCGCCGAGTACGGCGACTACGTGAGCGGGCCGAAGATCGTCGACGAACGCACCCGTGCGGCCATGCGCGGGATCCTCTCCGACATCCAGGACGGGACATTCGCGAAGCGTTGGATCGCCGAGAACGAGAGCGGCCGGTCGGACTTCCTCGAGTATCGCGACGAGGACCATCACCTGCAGATCGAGCAGGTGGGCGCTGACCTTCGCCGCGGCATGAGCTGGCTTGGAGCAAAGACCGCTCCCGGCATGGAGCACACGGCGGATGGGCATCGGGAGGCGAGTTCGTGAGCCAGAGCGACGACACCAACGGGCAGGTCTCGAGCCTCGGCAACCCGCTGTTCACCGCGACGGCGCCAGACGAGCCCGAGCATCTGCTGATCCTCGACACCACCCTGCGCGACGGCGAGCAGTCTCCCGGGGTCGCTCTCAGCGCAGAGGACAAATTGGTGATCGCCCGTCAGCTGGCGCGGGTTCGTGTCGACATCATCGAAGCCGGCTTCCCGTTCGCCTCGCCGGGGGACTACGCCGCTGTGCACGCCATCGCGGAACAGGTCGAGGGTCCCGTGATCGCCGGCTTGAGCCGTTGTTTCGAGGGTGACGTCAGGCAGTGCGCCAAGGCGCTCGAGCCCGCCGGGAAGGCGCGCATCCACGTTTTCATCGGCACCTCGCCGACACACCGCGACTCGCAGCTGCGGATGACCCAGCAGGAGGTGTACGACCGCGCGGTGTCGATGACCGCCCTGGCCAAGACCTTCCGCGAGGACGTGGAGTTCTCCCCGATGGATGCCAGCCGCACCGAGCCGGAGTACCTCGCCGACGTGGTGGCGGGGACCATCGCCGCCGGGGCCACCACGATCAACCTCCCCGACACCGTCGGCTACGCCACCCCCGACGAGTGGCGCGGGCTCATCGAGTGGCTGCGCAAGCGGGTCCCGGCCCTCGACACCGTGGTGCTGTCAGTGCACTGTCACAACGACCTCGGCCTCGCCGTCGCCAACTCCCTCGCGTCCGTCCGTGCAGGTGCGCGGCAGGTGGAGACGTGCGTCAACGGGATCGGCGAACGAGCGGGCAACGCGGCTCTCGAAGAGGTCGCGATGGCCACCAAGCTGCACCCCGAGGTGTTCGGGGTGGCCACGCAACTCGACCATTCCCACCTCTACCGCACCTCGCGCCTTGTCTCACAGCTCACCGGGATGCAGGTCCAGCCCAACAAGGCGGTGGTCGGGGCCAACGCCTTCGCCCACCACTCCGGCATCCACCAGGACGGTGTCCTCAAGGACCGGCGCACCTTCGAGATCATGGATGCCAGCGACGTCGGTGCCGGGAGCACGCTGGTGCTCGGCAAGCTGTCGGGCCGGCACGCGTTGCGCAACCGCCTCCAGCAGCTGGGCTACAACCTCGACGAGGAGGAGTTGAAGCGTGCCTTCGCGCGCTTCAAGGACCTGGCCGATCGCAAGCGTGAGGTCACCGACCACGATCTCGAGGCGGTGGTGGCGGACGAGCGGCGCACCGGTTCCGAGCACTACCAGCTGGAACACCTGCAGGTCAGCTGCGGCACCAGGCTGCGCCCCACCGCGACGGTACGGATGATGCTCTCCGACGGACTGTCGTACGAGGCCGTGGCCATCGGGGACGGCCCCATCGACGCCGCCTACCGTGCCATCAATTCGCTGTGCCAGGTCGAGGGCGAGCTCGAGGAGTTCGCGGTGCAGGCGGTGACGGCGGGCATCGATGCCATCGGCGAGGTGAACGTACGGCTCCGCCGTGACGGCACCCGCGCCAGCGGTCACGGCGCCGACACCGACATCATCGTTGCCGCGGCGAAGGCCTACGTCAACGCCCTCAACCGCATGAAGGACGGGGTCGTGAGCGGCGAGCGGCCCACGCCGGAGAGGGTGGGCAGCGCGTCTGAGGCGGGGCGATGACGCGACGGACACTGTTCGACAAGGTGTGGGATGCGCACCGGGTGGGCGCCGAAGAGGAGGGGCCCACCCTCCTCTACATCGACCTGCACCTGGTGCACGAGGTGACGTCTCCGCAGGCGTTCGAGGGGTTGCGCCTGGCCGGGCGGACGGTGCGCCGGCCCGACCAGACGATCGCGACCATGGATCACAACGTGCCCACGGTCGACCAGCTCGCGCCCATCGCCGACCCGGTGAGCGCCGCGCAGGTCGAGGCGCTGCGCCGCAACTGTGCCGACTTCGGCATCCCGTGCTACGGGATCGGTCATCGCTGGCAGGGCATCGTGCACGTCATCGGCCCGGAGCTCGGCCTCACCCTGCCGGGCACCACGATCGTCTGCGGCGACAGCCACACAGCGACGCACGGGGCGTTCGGCGCCCTTGCCTTCGGGATCGGCACCACCGACGTCGAGCACGTGCTGGCCACCCAGACCCTGCGCGCTGGCCGCCCCAAGAGCATGGAGGTGCGCATCGACGGCGTCCTGCCGGCCGGGGTGACCGCCAAGGACGTGGCCCTCGGTGTTCTGCGGACGATCGGCACTGCCGGTGCCGCAGGACACGTGGTCGAATACACGGGCTCAGTGGTCGCGCGCATGTCGATGGAACAGCGCATGACGCTGTGCAACCTCACCATCGAGGGCGGCGGCAGGGCTGGAATGATCGCGCCCGACGACGTGACCATCGCCTACCTCGCCGGACGGCCGTTCGCGCCGCGCGGAGAGGCCTGGGATGAAGCCGTCGCCGTATGGACTCAGCTGCGCAGCGACGAGGGGGCTGTGTACGACCGCACCGTGGTCATCGACGCCGCCGACCTCGCCCCCTTCGTCACGTGGGGAACCACGCCGGCGCAGTCCGTTGCCGTCACCGACGCCGTCCCCGACCCGGAGAGCTTCAGCGACCCGGCGGAGCGCGAATCGGCGGCGCGCGCGCTCGTCTACATGGGTCTGACGCCGGGCACCCAGATGGAGGACGTGACCATCGACACCGTGTTCATCGGCTCCTGCACAAACTCGCGCATCGAGGACCTGCGCATCGCCGCCGAGGTGATGGATGGGCATCGTGTCGCCGACGGGGTGCGGGTGCTGGTGGTGCCGGGGTCGCAACAGGTCAAGCTGCAGGCCGAGAACGAGGGGCTCGACAGGATATTCCTCGCCTCCGGGGCGGAATGGCGCGACGCCGGCTGCTCCATGTGCCTGGGCATGAACCCGGACCAGCTCCAGCCCGGGCAGCGGTGTGTGAGCACGAGCAACCGCAACTTCGAAGGCCGGCAGGGGCGCGGCGGGCGCACCCACCTGGTCTCACCTCCCATGGCCGCGGCCGCCGCCATCGAGGGGCGCATCACAGATGTGCGTCGCTTTCGTGGGCGCGTCGGACAGGCCGTCCCATGACGCCATTTCGCTGTGAGCACGGGAGGATCGTGCCGTTGGACCGATCCGACGTCGACACCGACCAGATCATCCCCAAGCAGTTCCTCAAGCGCATCGAGCGCACCGGCTACGGGCCCTTCCTCTTCTTCGACTCCCGCTACGACGACAGCGGCGCCGAGCGTCCCGACTTCGTGCTCAACATGGAGCCGTACCGCGGCGGCACGGTTCTGGTGGCGGGGCGCAACTTCGGCTGCGGCTCGTCGCGCGAGCACGCCGTGTGGGCATTGCAGGACCAGGGCTTTCGCGCGGTCATCGCCCCGTCGTTCGCGGACATCTTCCACGGCAATGCGCTGAGCTGCGGGCTGCTCCCGGTGACCCTGGCCGAACACCAGGTGGCGGCATTGATCGACCTCGCCGGCGAGCAGCCGGGCGTGGAATGCACCGTCGACCTCGAGGCCGGTTGGGTGAGCGCCGGGGACCTGCGCTTCCGGTTCGCCATCGAGGCGACCCAGCGGCGACGGCTTCTCGAGGGCCTCGACGAGATCACGCTGACGCTGCGCGGGCTCGACGCCATCGGCGGCTTCGAGGCTTCGCGGCCGCGCTGGATGCCGGACCTGACGCGCGCCGAGGTAGCCCCGTGACGGTCCGCATCGTCGTGCTGCCCGGCGACGGGGTCGGCCCCGAGGTCACCCACCAAGCGCTGGCAGTGCTGCTCACGGCGGCGGAGGAGGGCGGGCTCGACATCGCCGTCGAGGAATTCCGCATCGGTGGCAGCGCCGTCGACGAAACCGGCGCCCCGCTTCCTCCGGACACCCTCGACGCGTGTCGCAACGCCGATGCGGTGCTGCTCGGCGCGGTGGGAGGTCCTCGATGGGATCACCTCGTCGGCGACCAGCGCTGCGAGTCGGGTCTCCTTCAACTCCGAGCCGGGCTCGGGGTATTCGCCAACCTGCGCCCCGTGCGCGTTCACCCCAACCTTGCTGATCGTTCGGCGCTTCGACAGGAGGTCGTGTCGGGTGTTGACCTCGTGGTGGTGCGCGAGCTGACCGGCGGCGCCTACTTCGGCCGGCCCAAGGAGCGTACCGACCAGCGTGCCGTGGACACAACCGTGTACACGCGCCCTGAGATCGCACGTGTCGCACGGGTGGCGTTCCGGCTCGCCGCCGGCCGGCGACGCCGACTCACCTCGGTCGACAAGGCCAATGTGCTCGCCACCGGCCAGCTGTGGCGCGCCACCGTCAGCGAGCTGGCCGCCGAGTTCCCCGGCGTGGCCCTCGAGCACGCGCTCGTCGATTCGTTCGCGATGCGGCTGATGCAGCGGCCTGGCGACATCGATGTCGTGGTCACAGAGAACCTGTTCGGAGACATCCTCAGCGATGAGGCCGCCGTGCTCGTCGGCTCGCTGGGGCTGCTCCCCTCCGCCAGCCTTGGATCGACCGGCGCCGGCCTCTACGAGCCGATCCACGGCAGTGCGCCGGAGATCGCCGGGATGGATCGAGCCAACCCCTACGGCGCCATTCTCAGCGCCGCCCTCATGCTGCGTCACTCCCTCGATCGACCCGACCTCGCTGCTGCCGTCGAGGCCGCAGTCGATGACTGCATCGCCACGTCCGTCCTGACCGCCGACCTCGGCGGCGCCGCGGGCACGGCCGAGGTGGGGGCCGCGGTGGTCGCGGCCGTGAGAGGGCACGTCGCGGCCACCACCGGCGCCGCGTGATGAGCCTGGAGATCTACGACACCACGCTGCGCGACGGTGCCCAGGGTGTCGGCATCAACTTCTCCGTCTCCGACAAGCTGCGCATCGCCGACCACCTCGACCGGGTCGGCGTGAGTGTTATCGAGGGAGGCTGGCCGGGCGCGAACCAGACGGACACCGAGTTCTTCAACGCCATGCGCGGGGTCCGGCTCCGCAGCGCAACTCTCGCGGCCTTCGGTGCCACCCGCCGCCCCGAGGTGCGGCCCCAGGACGACCTGCAACTTCGCGCTCTGCACGATTCCGCGGCGCCGATGGTGACCCTGGTTGGCAAGACGTGGGACCGGCAGGTGCACGACGTGCTGCGCACCTCGCTCGAGGAGAACCTGCGGATGATCGAGGAGTCGGTGGCGTGGCTGCTGGAGATGGGACGCGATGTCTGTTTCGACGCCGAGCATTTCTTCGACGGCCACGCATCGGATCCCGACTACGCGATCCGCTGCCTGGAATCGGCGATTCGCGGTGGTGCGCGGCGCGTCGCCCTCTGCGACACCAACGGCGGAACACTTCCTGACACTGTCGAGGCACTCACC
Source organism: Candidatus Dormiibacterota bacterium (assembly GCA_036828955.1). Classification (GTDB taxonomy): domain Bacteria; phylum Chloroflexota; class Dormibacteria; order Aeolococcales; family Aeolococcaceae; genus Aeolococcus. The sequence continues at coordinate 42,654 of DAISRJ010000015.1, forward strand.
GCGCGGGTCACAGCCGCGTTCGGACCGGTGGTGGGCATCCACTGCCACGACGACAGCGGTTGCGCCGTTGCCAACACGCTCGCCGCCGTTCGCGCCGGGGCTGTCCAGGTCCAGGGTTGCATCAATGGGTACGGTGAGCGGACGGGCAACGCCAACCTGTGCACGCTGATCCCGACGCTGCAGTTGAAGCTGGGCCGCCGGATCGTCGATGACGAACAGCTTCGCCACCTGACCTCGACGGCGCGCGACGTCGCGGAGATCGCCAACCTGCAGCCGCCGGCGGGCGCCCCGTATGTCGGCGGCACCGCGTTCACCCACAAGGGCGGCCAGCACGTGGACGCAATGCGCAAGGTCGCCTACGCGTATCAGCACATCGACCCGGCGCTGGTGGGAAACCGCCCCCGCACCGTCGTCAGCGCGCAGTCGGGCGGCGCCAACATCCTCGAACGCGCCGACGAACTCGGCATCGACCTCGGCAATGACCGCGCCCTCGCGCGGCGTGTCACGGCTCGCGTCAAGGAGCTCGAACACCAGGGATACGCGTTCGAGGGCGCTGACGGGTCATTCGAGTTGCTGATCGAGCGCGCCCGCGGGCGCGAGCCGGCGTTCGAGCTGATCGACTACATCGCCCTCACGCAGCAGCGCCGCGACCAGCCACCCTCCTGTGAGGCCACGGTCAAGGTGCGCATCGGAGGCGAGGTCGTCCACGCGGCGGCCGAGGGCAACGGGCCGGTCAACGCCATCGACGCCGCCCTGCGCAAGGCGTTCTCGCCGGCCTTCCCGGAGACGTCGGCCACCCAGCTGTACGACTACAAGGTGCGCGTTCTCGACGGCCACGACGGCACCGCCGCCGTCGTCCGGGTGTTGATCGAGTCGGGTGACCACCAGAGCCGCTGGTCGACGGTGGGCTGCAGCGCGAACATCATCGAGGCGTCCTGGACGGCGCTCGCCGACGCCTTCGAATACTGCATCCTGCGAGCGCGTCGGTCGCGTGATCAAGCCGCTGCTTCCGCCTGAGCGACCGCCGGGCGCTCAGGCCCCGGCGCGGCGGGCAGGCGCAAACACGGCAACAACGAGATGACCATGCGCGCTGCGGCCTACGCCACCTCCGGGCCGGAGCGCGGAGTCATCAGGATCGTCGACCTCCCCACACCCCAGCCCGGTCCCGGCGAGGTGCGTGTGCGCGTGAGGGTTTCCGGGGTCAACCCCACCGACTGGAAGACGCGGACGGCGGTGACCGTCGCACCACCAGCGTTTAAGCTGATCATCCCCAACCAGGACGGCGCCGGGGAGATCGACGCCGTCGGAGAGGGCGTCGAGCCGCAACGCGTCGGCCAGAAGGTGTGGCTGTACAACGCTCAATGGCGTCGCGCCCACGGGACGGCTGCGCAGTGGATCGTCCTCCCGGCGGGCCAGGCGATACCCCTCCCCGAGGGCGCCGGCTTCGACCTCGGCGCCGGGCTGGGCATCCCTGCCATCACCGCTCACCGCTGTCTGTTCGCCGACGGTGCCATCGACGGGGCCACGGTGCTGGTCCAGGGCGGCGCCGGCGCGGTCGGCCACGCGGCCATCGAACTGGCGCGCTGGGGCGGCGCGCGCGTGATCGCCACCGTGAGCTCCCAGGACAAGGCGGCGCTTGCCACGGTGGCGGGAGCCGACCTCGTCGTCAACTACCGCACGGACGACGTGGTGACCCGCATCCGTGAGTTCGCGCCGCACGGTGTGGACCGCATCATCGAGGTGGCGCTGTCCGAGAACCTCGAGGTCGATGCCGCCATCCTTTCGCCCGCGGGGACGATCGCGAGTTACGCGCGATCGGAGGGTGCTGTGACCCCGCCGCGGTCACTCATGGAGCTCAATGCGACCATCGCGTTCGTCCTCGTCTACACCATTCCTGAGGCGGCGAAGCAGCACGCGGTGACCGACGTCAGCGCGGCCCTGGCGGCCGGCGCGCTCACGTCGTTGCCCGTGGTTCGTTATGGGCTCGAGGACGCGGCCGCCGCCCACGACGCGGTGCAGGAGTCGGCCGTCGGGAAGGTGCTCATCGACATCCCCTGACGATCCAAGGCCGGTCGGCGCGCCGGCCCCCGGCCGAGACGGAGATGACGCCGTGGCGGCGACCCGATCGCGTAACGTGCGTGCCATGAAAACCAAGACAGGTATCGCGTTGCTGATCGTCGGTCTCTGCGCGCTCGCGCTTCTCGTGGCCGTCATCGCCCGGCCGCAACACTGGGACCGCACCGCCATCGCCGCGGTCGTTCTTGGCGCCGCGGCGGCTGCTTTCGCATACCGGAGCGCCCGCATCGCCTGACCGCGAGGGGTGCGAAACAGAGCGGTTGCGCGAGCTATCCAGACGCCGGTGGATCGTAGGATCACCCGTATCTCTTTGCGTCCGCGAAGCGACTTGTGGGCGATGAACCTGGTGAGGGCGACCACATCTACCAACAAT